>CAYSJO010000924.1:0-7887 GCA_964431285.1 uncultured Planctomycetaceae bacterium | reverse complement strand
CAGGCTTTTCTGATCCCGTCGTTGGTCGTATGTTGCCGAGAGAGGTTCGTTTTGCTTCAACTGTAGACCGTAGAGCTGCGCGAGCCTGCGCGGCAAGAAGGCGTATCCTGCCGTGAGCAACAAACGGATGTCACGATCGTTCGCAACAAGATCCGTGCAGAAGTCGATTGCCTCGTTGTACATCTGGCGGCGAAGTTCCGCATCGAACTCCGGAAATCGCTTTCCGTCCGGCCGATTGAAGTCCCGGAATTGGTAAAAGCCTAACCACTGGCCAAAAAACTCGAGCGCGAAACGGCGACTCCGTGGATCCCTGAGCATCCGGCGAGCCTGCTCGACGAGCTTCTCTGGTTGAGAGAGTTCGCCCCGCCTGGCTGCTTCAATAAGCTGACGATCAGGTAACGAAGACCAGAGAAAATAGGATAGTCGGTTGGCGAGTTCAAAATCGTCGAGTGCCCGGATTCCTTCCTGCGGTTCGTCCAGTTCATTCTTCCCAGGTTCCATTCGGTAGAGGAAATGAGGAGAAAGGAAGATTCGGAGCAGTGGCTCCCGTGCTGCTTCCTGCAGATTCTGTCCTCGGTCGACCGCCCGTGTGAGATGATCGCGAATGGATACACGTTCGGTCTCATCAAGCGGCCGCCTCCAGGCGCGCTCGGCGAACTGACAGAGCGACTTGTGCGATGCGGGAAGCACCTTCGCCTGCCACTGACGATGCTGTTCCGTCCACGATCGCCATTCGTCTTGCATCTGCTTGGAGGGAACACTCCCTAGACGCTTTGCGAGTTTACTCTCCGGGTCGCAAACGATCTGCCACAGTCGCTCGATCTGCTGGTCGTCGAATGAGCGATGAATGAACGCATCGAATGCATCGTGGTTGGGAATCATCAATGTCCGACTCTCACCGTCGCGCGAGTGCTGAATATTGGCAAACACGCGTAACTCTTCCGGTGTGAAAGTACGGATGTCGCGGATACCGTCTGCGAACGCAATCACGGTAAATGACAGATCAATGTCGGGATCGAGGGAAAGCCGCTTGTGACCATTGGGACTGCTCCCGTTTCCAACTTTCCACTTCTTCATCGCTTGTTCGAGCGCCGGATTATCACCCGAGCGGTAATCTCGGTGGGACAACCAACGGTGTAGCAATGAGATCCTGGCTGAACGCGCATATCCCGTCGTGTAACGCAAGTCGTACCAGAGGTTCTCCCACGTTGTTAAATCCGCTGCATTGACGTCGGTGGGAATCTCTCCTCGATGGATCATGAATGAGAACGGAGTTGGATTTAGCTTTTCCGTTCTATAAAACAGTCGGTGCGTTGAACCAAGAAAGCTGAAGACAGCTCCGGGAACTTGATTCGAGAATCGTTTGTAGCCTGACATGTGGCCGAAGCCACTCTTTGCGATTGGTTTGTAGTCCGGATAGGCGTAGCTCGTGATCTGCTCGCGCGGCGTCACGTCGGTGTAGGTCAGACGCTTCGAGCGACAGAACTCGTCGAGGCGAGCCAGCGCCAATCGCGCGTTCTCGACCGCCGTCAGCGTGCTGACTGGCGTTTCTAAAAATACCGGTCCACTTCCGGGCAACATCAGCACGTGATCCGCTAAACGCTGAGCGAGAGCCAGATACTTTTCGATCTGCGACGCTGACATCTGCAACGTCTGGCCGGTGTTTGAGAATCCCTCTCCGCCGCTGGAATCGTGCGGGAAATCCTTGGTCCAGTCGCGCTCGAAGCCTGCCAGATCGGTCAGCGTGTAATTCAGTTCGGCGTTCGTCAGCCGGCGGACGACGACCTTGCCGGGATCACCGGCTTGAGCCATTGCGATACGATGCAAACGCTCGCGAAGCCATTCGACGAGCGTCTTGCGTTGTGCATCGGGAAGTTGCTGCTTTGCTTCCCTCGGCGGCATGAACGCTTCGCTGACCGCATCAAGCATTCCTTCCAATCGCTCTGCATCGGCAGCCAAATCGTCTGCCGTGGCGAATGCGGCAAGGTTCAACTCGCCCTTGTTCTCTTTGGCGTTGTGGCAACTGTGACAATACCTCAACAGCAGCGGCTTGATTGTTCGATCGAAGTCGTGGACGGGCGGGTTTGTCGCGTTGCCTCCGTCGGACACCGCCTCACGATGGCAACTTAGCACGGTTCCACCTGCGGCGATCATTGCGATCGATATGATTCCAAATTGTCGGGAGACTGGCCACATGTTTTGCTGCGATTCTGCTATTTGGCGATCGTTGGGGTGCTGTTACTTGGTTTTCGATAACGCTAGAGGTTGGCCATGTTGTCGATGAGACACATTGTTGTGCGTGCACGTTCCAGGAGATCTGCCTGGAAGACGAATTCGTTTCTACGAACGGCCCAACCATGCTTGCACACGGTTGACGTCTGCCTTGGTTCGGTTCAATGACACGCCCTGAACGATTTCGCGAAGCTCGTCACCGTTTCCGTCGGTCGGAAGAAATCGTGATCTGTCGGGCATGCTGATCGATTCCAAGGTAAAGCATCGTCGTACTCCTGCTGAAGATGCCGGGACGGGATCTCCAGCCAGTTACGACAACCTGTCGGAGTGAGCGACATCAGGAATCTTCCGTGACGGCCAGCGGCCGTGACAGAATGCCAGCAACAACGCTGGCCGGCCGGTGGTTGGTGATGATCTCTTCCTGGCCGTTGTGATGGTAGACCAGCTTTCTCCAGTCGAGACCGAATTGGTGCAACAGCGTCGCCTGGTAATCGTTGGGAGTGACAATGTTTTCCACCGCGTGGTGGCCGAAATCATCGGTCTCGCCGTAAGTGATGCCCGGTTTGATGCCGCCGCCAGCGAGCCACATGCTGAAGCCTTGCCCATTGTGGTCGCGGCCAGACTTTTTCAAGCTTCCTCGATCTTCGATCACCGGCAATCGGCCGATCTCGCCGCCCCAGTGCACGATCGTCTTGTCCAACATTCCACGTTGCTTCAGGTCCTTGACCAGGGCCGCAACGGGTTGGTCCGTGCGTCGGCACATGTCTGGAAGTTTGGTCAAGATCTCGCTGTGGTTATCCCAGGGCTGAGTGTTGTGAAAGAGATGAACAAAACGTACGCCGCGTTCTACGAGCCGCCGCGCGATCAGACAACGTTCGCCGTATTCGCGAGTGATCTCGTTGTCCAGGCCATACATCGCGTGCGTGGCCTTCGTTTCCTGTGAGATATCGAGTGCCTCGACGGCTGCCGTTTGCATTCGCGCCGCAAGTTCATAGCTGGCAATGCGAGCTTCCAGTTCGGAGCTTTCGGGGTATTTTTCAAGGTGCTTGCGATTGAGGGCTCGAAGCAAGTCGAGGTTTTGTCCTTGAAGAGTTTCACGCAGATGTTTTGGTGCATGCAAGTTCAGAATCCGTGGCTCTTTCGGACGCAGCACGGTCGCTTGATAGACAGCGGGGATGAAGCCGTGCTCCCAATTCAGCACACCGTCGACTGGCGAGCCGCCCGCCGTCATCACCATGTATGATGGCAAGTCTTGAGTCTCCGAACCAAGTCCATAAAGCAGCCATGAACCCAGATTGGGCCGGCCGGTGACCGCCGGAACACCACCGTGAAAGTAACGCAAGTTGTTGTTATGCGTGTTCGATCCAGTGTGCATGCTGCGGATCAGGCAGATGTCGTCAACAATGCCTGCCGCGTGCGGCAGAAGCTCGGACAATTCCGTGCCACACTCACCTCGTTTGCTGAACTTCCAGGGGCTGCCCAACAGCTTTCGACTTGAAGAAGCGACGCCGCTGTACTTGACTTCGCCGGAGTAATCCGTGCCGTCGTAGCGTGTGAGTTCCGATTTCGGATCCGTCAGATCCATGTGCGATGGCCCGCCGTGTTGAAACAGCGAGATCATGGCCGTTGCCTGCGGCGCGAAGTGAGGCTGCTTAGGTTTCAGATCGAAGACAGGCTTTGCCTTTGGCACATTCCTGGGCGTCGCCAACAGTTGCTCTTCATTCAGCAACCATGCAAAGGCCACGGCACCGATACCCATACCGTTTTCAGCCAGGAATTGTCGGCGTGACTGAATGTGAGGAGAATCTGTCATCGTTGATGACCTGAATCCTTAATCGAGATATAAGAACTCGTTCGAGCCGAACAATACCTGGCACACGTTGGTTAGCACTTGCTGCATGGCGTCGGTGTCTGGGGGCAGTTGATCGGGATGAGCGTGCAGGTATTCCAATTGCCGAGCCGCAAAGTCAATGGTCATTTTCAGTTCGTCGGCAGTTGGCCGACGGCACAAGGCCAGTTCCCAGGCTCGCATGATTGCGGCTGGCAGATTGTCGTAATTGGGGAGTGGACCGTGAAATGTCCTTGAGATTTCATGACTCAATACTTCTTTGCCATTACGCGTTAGAGTTAAATCCAACGGCCATCTAAACGTGTCTGAGGACACAGAACTGTTGTCGTCAACGATGATGTCGATGACGTCGCCGCTTGCCACTTCAAGGCGATCAATTTCGGTGTCGGCAGGTTCTTTGGTAACGATCCATTCGCCTGCAAGGCCGCTGCGGCTTGAGACAATACGCCCACGGATGCCGTTGCCACGACCTGTGCCGCTCAACTTTCCGGCGAATGACAATTGGCCGTCTTCAGGTACACTCCAGCGGCGTATGACCGCCACGTTGACGCCGCCGCCAGGATGGCCGCGGCCAGCTTCGAGATACGCGTGATTTGTTTTTGGATCGGGCATCTTCGGACCGCCTTGCCAAGCCTTGCCAGTCCAGTGGGCAAAGGGAGTGAAGATTGCCGTTCGATTCGTATCTTCGTCGTAGTCCCCATAACCGAAATGCCAGGCAGCCTCCCGCGATCGTGGTAATACCGGTAACCCGATCCGTTCGTTCGGGCTGAGCGGTTTGGCTTCGCGAGCGGCCCGATTGGCCAACTCGCGGGCTTGTCGCAGAGTAAAGTCACCGTTGAGCAACATCAAAGATTGCGTGGCGACGGTCGATACCGTTCGGCATTCGCAATTCGTCTCCATGACGGGCGCGTCGAAGGCTCGCAACACATCCAACGGTTGGCTGCGTCGCACCTGGACGTAAATACTGCGGCGAGTTTGTTCGTCGTCGACAATCGTCTGCCCAGAGATATCTTCCTTGACTTCGTCGGGCGCTCCAAACATCAGGGGAGAGAGATTGCCTGAAGCGGCGAGCATTCGGTCGCGAATCGTCTCCGCTTCCAACTGGACAAGTCGTCGCAAGTTCGGTGCACGACTCGGAGAATTGGAACGGTTACCCGACGCGTCAGCGAGGGATGTGCCTTGAACTTCGGGGCTCTCACTCACACTTTGGGTCGCTCTATGGTCACTCGGCTGCTGCCGCCAAACTGTTGATCTCATGATGAGTCGATGCAGCGACTTGATACTCCAACCGGAGCGCACGAACTCGTCGGCGAGCCAATCGAGCAACTTCGGATGCGTCGGCCTTGTTCCGAATTTGCCAAAGTCCGAAGGCGTCTTGACGATGCCTTGGCCGAAGTGATGCATCCAAATCCGATTCACGATCACGCGCGCGACAAGCGGGTGGTCTTTGCTCGTCAGCCACTTTGCCAATGCCAGGCGGCGTCCGGTCGTCGGTAGCGATTCGTCGTTTGTCGGAAACTCTCGGCGCTTGCCAGCAGAGGACGTAACGGTTAAAGCCGCCGGTGTCACAAGTTGCTTTGGTTGTTGATGGTCACCTCGATGGAAGAGTCGTGTTTCGGGGAGCTTTCCATTTTCTTCGGCTTCAATGAACGCACGCAGAAAATGTTCGGGCGGCTTCTTCGCTCGAACCTCGGCCATGCGATTGTACCAGTCGGCTTTCTCCTGCCGCCACTTCATGATGTAAAGATACAACTCTCCTGTATTGAGATGGTCGATCTTGGGGTGCTTATATAAAAGGTCTTTCTGCTGCTGCGTCCGTTTGTCCTTCGGCGTCTTGTATGCTTCATGAAGTTGGCTGCGGAGCGGCTCATCATATTTGTTGAGTTCGGCTTTGAGGGCTTGCGCCATATATTTGCTCTCTTGAGCTTTCATTTCGGCCATAAGCTGCTGAGCTTTGGCTTCGATTCCGGCAGCTTTTTCGCGATCGGTGTCCGTATAAAGTGTGATTTGCCGCTGCTTGGGAGTCTTCCAATTCCGCCAATCGAATGCGGGCTCAAAAACGGCTCGCAAAGCGTAGTAATCCGTTTGCGGAATCGGGTCGTATCGATGATCGTGACACTGCGCACATTGAACACTCAGCCCCAACAGCGCCGTCGAGACAATTTGGATCGTGTCGGCGATGACCTGGTTACGATCTTGCGGTTCGTTCGCTCCGCTGCCTGTGCCGTCGGCGGCCATGCGAAGAAAACCGGTTGCCGTGAGCAGCTCGATTTGCGTCGGCGTTAGCTCGCCATGTACCGGACCCGCCAACTCGTCGCCGGCAAGTTGCTCATTGACGAAGTCCGTGAATGGCTTGTCGGTGTTCAGCGAGCGGATGATCCAATCACGGTACTTCCACGCCCAACTTCGTCTCTGGTCGGCTTCGGTGTATCCTTCCGAGTCCGCATAGCCGGCCACGTCTAGCCAGTGTCGCGCCCACCGCTCGCCGTAGTGCGGCGAAGCCAACAGCTCGTCGACCATCCTCTCGAACCAATCATCGTTGGAGTGACGCTTCCAGCGATTCAGGGCTTCCACGGGCGGTGAAAGCCCTGTCAATGTCAAGTAGGCACGTTTCACTAGCGTTAAACGATCGGCATCGGGCGCGAACGAACTGTCTTTCATCGCGACTGACAGAATCAACGCATCGACCGGAGTCCGCGAGCGAGACTCCTGTGGCAACAACGGAACATCTGGCCGCCGCACCGATTGAAATGCCCAATAGCCACGCTCTTCCTGTGTGATCCCTAAACCCGGACCAATCGTCTTCGGTTCGGGCCGAGCCGTCCGAGCACCCTCGGAGATCCAACGTTCAATCGTTGCCAGTTCCCTCGCCGACAAGTGGTCATCACCTGGCGGCATCTCACCACTGCGCAGTCGTTGCACAAGGTAACTCTCATCCGTTTTAGTGGGCACGATCACTGGACCACTCTCACCGCCAGCCGTCATGAACCTCACCAGTCGCAAGTCCAAGTCCCCTTGCATCTCATCGGTGGCCCCATGGCAATCGTAACAGTGAGCCCGAAAGATCGGCCGAACATCACGCTCAAACGTCAACGGATCGGCAGCGCCGACGGAGAACGCGATCGCCATCGTGCAGCCGAAAAAGACCGTGAAGCACACAATCGCCTGACGCAAATTCATTGAACATGCTCTGAGATCAAAAACTCAGTCAGTTTTGAGGATGTCCCGCTGATTGTTGAAAACTGAAGAGCCAAAGGGGCTCGCTTGACCTTCTGTACGATTGGGCTTCGATTTCGAACCTTGGTTCAAGAAGTCATCGATGTCAGAAGACTATCAGATTAACGATGCCGATTCTCCGCTGGACTCTGAGGGCTGGCACAGTTCCTCGTGAAGGATGTGCAGTTGAAGCTTCCCGGCCGCCAGGCACAATGTAGCCCGACGTTTCGCGTCGGCGGACTTTTTGACCACACGGGGCAGAGCCCGTTTACCACTGTGACTGGACCTGTCGTGTCGCTCCGGAACCAAGCCCATCAGCACCGTATCGATCAACATCTAACGAGGACTTTGTCAATCACCTCCCGCAGCCCAGTCTTGGTAGTGGCCGCCGTCCTTGTCGTAGTCGCGCCAGCATTTGCCCCAGTTGGGCAACGGGTTGAAGTCGTTCAACTCGGCGGACACTTTACGCAGGTTCATTTCGTAGATCACGATCGGGACGATCTCGATTTCGTCGTTCTGCTTTCGCTCGCGCGGTCCAATTTGGCGGCTGATGCCCTTGATTCCCAGCTTCCTCAATTCAGCAATGATGC
>CAYSJO010000923.1:0-45121 GCA_964431285.1 uncultured Planctomycetaceae bacterium | reverse complement strand
AAACGCCCACGCCACGTCATACTTACGACAGCATCTGCTTCGTCCCGACTGAGAATCGTGTCTATATGTTGCTCGGCGCCAACTGGAGAATCGGCGGGCGTGGCGCCACCGAAGAGTGCAGGGCCGAACTCAAGCACGATGGAGGCAGGACGTGGGCGTATTCGTTTGATAGCAACCGATGGGAGTGCATCGAGGACAACGTCTGGAATCATTTCAAGTGTTCTCCGTATGAGAATCACATGACCTGGTGGCCGAGCGGTGGCAAGTTGTTGTTCCTCAATGACGGTGGCAGCAAATACGCCCAGTTCGATCTGAAGACCAGGCGCTGGCAACCTTTGCAGCTGGCGAATGAATGTCCCATGCGGCTCTATAACGCGCGCTCGACGTGGGACAGCAAGCGATCGCTGTGGGTATTCCGACTGGGCCCGAAACTGTGCACGTTTGACCCGGCGACCAGCAGGTTCGAGCGAATCCCAAACTGTTACGACATCGACATTCCCACCAGGGATGAGTTGCAGCAGTTGAAGGACGATGGAAAGAAGCCGGATCCACGACTGGCCGCCAAGGGAATCTGCTACGTTCCCAGACACGATCAGTATCTGGTGTGTGGACCAACCGGCGACGACACGGCGGCATACGATCCAATCACCAGAACGTGGACAGCCATTAGTGGCAGCCCCATCGAACTCGTCAATGGCTACATGCAGTACGATCCGCAGCTTGACGTTGTCGCCATGAACTATCAGTTGTCCTGCTTTAAATTCCGTTACCAGCCGAATCAATCAAGCGGAAAACAGCGGTGATGTGTTTGCGCGGGACCGCCGTCGAGAAACGGTATCGATATGAAACACGCAACACGGGTTGGAGTGCTCATTGGGCTGATCAGTTTCACGCTGGTTGCCGGTGAATCGGAAGACGTGGAACCTCCCGGTGCAGGCCGGAGAGCCGTGACTCTTGACCTGGGCGATGGCGTCGGGATGCAACTCATTCTCATCCCGTCCGGGAAGTTCGTCATGGGTTCGTCCGACTCGGAGAAGGGCCGAAAAAGGGATAACGAGGGGCCTCAACGTCGCGTGGTGATCTCAAAGCCTTTCTGCATGGGGACAACGGAAGTGACGCAGGAGCAGTATGCGGCCGTCGCCGGAAAAAACCCCAGCAAGTTCTCCGGCCCGACGCTTCCCGTGGAGTATGTGTCGTGGAACGAAGCGGTGGAGTTCTGCAAGGTTCTGTCCAGCAGGACTCGCAAGACGGTTCGCTTGCCGACGGATGCCGAATGGGAATACGCCTGCCGAGCGGGCACCGAGACTCGATTCAGTTTCGGCGACCAGAATAAGGACTTGTCTTCATATGCCTGGTGGTCGGCGAACAGTGACACCAGGACGCATCCCGTGGGAGGGAAGAAGCCCAATGCATGGGGTCTGTATGACATGCACGGCAACGTCTGGGAGTGGTGTGGCGATTGGATCGTCAAATCGTATGCTGGCCTGAAGGAGACAGATCCCCAGGGCCCGGCCAGTGGCGTCTACCGTGTGCTTCGTGGCGGCTCGGCATGGATGGATGAATCGAACTGCCGGTCCGCGAACCGGGTCGGGCACTCCGTCGGAGCCCGCAGGTCCTACCGCGGCATCCACGGATTCCGGGTCGTCGTGGAGTCGGCTGGCGTCGACGACGGACGCTTTCTAACGGCGGTGGAGACGGCGCAATGCCACTGACTTTGGCGAGTGCATGAAGTGCCCGTCCGACGATGAGCAGATACCCGAAATTTCGCGGCGTCATTGCGCGACTCGTGACTGAATCCCTGGGCATACCGACAACGAAGTCATGAGTATACATCTGCGAGTTTCGTCACCGCCTGGTCGTAACGGGTTGATTTGGGGACTCCTTTTCGGCTGACCTGTTGAGAACTCTGGTGCCGGTGCTCTGACCGGGGAGACTCCTTATCCGACCCAATCGGTGTCATCGGACATTCATGACGGAAGCTCTGGCCGGGTGGGGCTTTCCGACTCTTGAACAGGCGCAGATCCCTGCCTACAGTGAGAGTCGTTTTAGAAACATGCATGTGGTCACGTCCTGCCGACAGGCAGGGGAATCTGCCAGAGCTAAGAATTCTCCGGCGGATGACGGAATTTATCGCGCGTCGTGGGGCAGGGGCACGTACATCGGCCTCATATCCATTTGCGGAGCCAGGTCCCGGTGTATTCCAAGCATGCTCCAACAGCAGGTTCGTGACCTGCGCAAGTTCTTCTTCGATGTGTCTTTTCGTAATTCTGACTCTGGTGTTACCTGACAGGATAAGTTGATGAGCGAACCGGTCATTCAAATCCGCAACCTGACAAAGATTTATCGTGACTTCTGGGGACGCAAGAAGGTTCAGGCACTCAATTCACTGAGCCTCGACGTCCAGCCCGGAGAAGTGTTTGGCCTGCTGGGACCCAACGGGTCCGGGAAAACGACCACCATGAAGCTGCTGCTGGGACTGCTGTTCCCGACCGAGGGCGACATTACCATTCTGGGCAAGGCCGCGTCCGATGTCTCGAAGAACGAACGGATCGGGTACCTGCCCGAAGAGTCGTACCTCTACCGCTTCCTGAACGCGGAAGAGACGCTCGACTTTTATGGTCGCCTGTTCAATATGTCAGGAGACGACCGCCGCCAGCGAACCAACGAGCTGATTGAGCAGGTCGGTCTGCAGCACGCACGACGCCGGCAGCTCAAGGAGTACTCGAAAGGAATGACCCGGCGGATCGGACTCGCTCAGGCCCTCATTAACAACCCGGATCTCGTCCTCCTGGACGAGCCCACGAGTGGACTCGACCCGCTGGGTACGCGTGACATGAAGGACATGATCCGGAAGCTTCGCGACGAAGGGAAAACCGTCGTCATGTGCAGCCACCTGCTGGCCGACGTTCAAGACGTCTGCGACCGAATTGCGATTCTGTACGCTGGCGAGCTGAAGGAGTTTGGACGTGTGGATGAGTTGCTGAAGGCTCAGGAAGAGACACAGTTGCTGACATCACACCTTGATTCCACTACTGTCGACGAGATTCGGCAGGTTCTGGTGAAGCACAACGCGACCCTGCACAGCGTGGACAATCCCACCAGCAGTCTGGAGGACCTGTTCCTGAAAACCGTCCAGCGCAGCCAGGATCGGCCAGGTCAGCGATTTGTGCCATCCGGCGGCGGAGATGCTGCAGGGAACGGTGATGCTTCGGACGACGATGGCCCGAGTTCCGATTCAGCAGACCCCTCTGAAAAACCGGCCAGTGTTGAACCTTGAGGGCACATTTCGTCTCGGTCGCCGCAGAACTCGAGACGGCCGCAGACTGGCGAACGCGGCTACGAATTCCTCCGTCGCATCGACTGACCGGTTCATTGGATATTTGTCATGACATTGCAGCCTGCATCATTTGACCTGCTCGCAGGATTCGTTCAGTGGGTCATCGCTCTGGGCACCTTTGGACTGGTGTTCTTCCTTGTGGCCGCCGCAACGTCGGTCGCGGCACACGGTCGCAGCGGTGTGGGTCGAGTCTTCAGAGGCACGACTCATGGCCTGGTCAGTTTTCTGACGCCGTCGCCACGACGTGTCCTAGCAATCGCTTCGCTGACATGGAAGGAATCGGTCCGCCGCAAGGCGTTACTGATTTTCGTGGTGTTTGCCATCGTGTTCATGTTCGCGAGCTGGTTCATGGCGGATACCTCGATCCGCGCTGACCATCAGGTTCGCAACTATGTTGCATTCGTGTTTATCGCGATCAATCTGCTGGTGCTGCCAGTCGTACTGCTGCTCTCATGCTGGGGGCTGCCCGAAGACATCCGTCTACGGTCGCTGCACACGGTCGTGACGAAACCAGTCCGTCGCAGCGAGGTTGTGCTCGGCCGCATGGTCGGCTTTTCTGCCGTGGGCACACTCATTCTAGGCATCATGGGTGTTGTTGGTTACGTGTGGATCCAGCGGCAGGTTGAGGACGACGTCGAGTTGTTCTGCCGTGTGCCAGTGTATGGAGACCTGTCATTTCTGGACCGAACTGGTGCCCCGGCCGACAAGGGTGTGAATGTCGGCGACATCGTTGAAACACGCAGCTTCATCGAGGGTGGTTCGAAGGCTGTTGGTATCTGGAAGTTCCCGCTGACAGAAGAAGTCGACTCGCTGAAGCTGGAATCCCGCTTTGAGGCGTTTCGAACCTGGAAGGGGGACATGAAGCAGACGTTGCGGGTCCGGTATCTCCTGGTTAACCCCGAGAAGTCACTGCGAGTTCCGCTGCCACCGTTCAACGTGAGGGAGTTTGCTCACAATGAATTCGACGTCGCCCGAGAGGTGACATGGACTGACGAGGCCACACTCGAATCACGGACTGCCGACATTTACCGGGACCTCGCACAGTCGTCGGATCAGGCCGGTCTGGGCATTCTGGAAGTCCATGTGCAGTGCCTTGACCGCAGTCAGTTTCTGGGAGCCTCGCGTGGTGATTTCTTCATGCGGCTTCCCAACAGATACTTCGCAACCGGTTATTTCAAAGCGCTGGTTGGCGTCTGGCTCAAAATGCTGGTCGTTGTCATGATCGGCGTGACTGCCAGCTGCTTTGTCAAATGGCCCGTGGCGACTCTGCTGTGCTTCACGGTTATCGTTATCGGTCAATTGGCGCGGGGATTCCTCGACAAGATTCTGGCGGGCGAGCAACTGGGAGGCGGGCCGTTCGAGTCGATTTTCCGCCTGCTGACTCACATGAACGACACCCTGCCTTTGCCGGAGGGCACGCTCATCACCATCATTCAGGAAACCGACAGAAGCCTGACTGGTGGCCTGTGGAGCGTTAAGTACATGATTCCAGACCTGACCACGTTTTCCATGTCCGAGTGGGTCGCTAAAGGATTCGATGTCCCGTGGGATGGTGTCATGCTACCGTCCCTGGCTGTGACCGTCGCCTATGCTATTCCCTGCCTGCTACTGGGTTACTTCAGTCTGTCTCTGCGGGAGCTGGAATCCAAATGAACAATCTCAATTCCCGTCAACGGAAGATCATGTGCATTTGTGGCATTCTCGTGCTGCTGATTCCGATCGCGTTGCTCGGTATGCCGTCCAGCGGTGGAGCTGAAGCATCTGGCGGCACACTTGCACAGTTGCGGCGGCAGCACGACCTGGGAGAAAGCGACCTGGGGAAGATCGATCCGACCAGCGTGACCATGAACCTGATGCTGCTGGGTCTGCGGGGAGTCGCCGTCAATCTGCTGCGCATGGACCTTGACTACTACAAGGATCGCAAGGAATGGGCCCGCATGCGAACCACAACAGAAGCTGTGATCACGTTGCAGCCTCACTACATCGAAGTCTGGAGATTCCTCTCGTGGAATCTGGCGTTCAATGTGTCCGCCGAATGGGATGCTGTGCCGGACCGCTATTACTGGGTTAAGGAAGGTGGCAAGTTCTCCCAGCGAGGTTCCGAACGTAACTCGGCTATTCCGGAGCTGTACTGGGAAACCGGTCGCGTCTGGGGGCAGAAAGTCGGGCGGTCCGACGAGTGGCGTCAGTTCCGCAATTTTTTTATCAGCGATCCTGACGTCGATCGATATGCAGGGGCCGCCGATGACGAGATCAATCCGGATCAGATCGACAACTATCTTGTGGCCCGCAGGTGGTACGAGAATGGCAACACGGCTGAGGAACGTCGCGACCAGCACATCATGATGCGGGCTCTCTTCAGGTCCTACCCCGCGCGCTCGCTGCTTGATTATGCACACGCACTGCAGCGGGAAGGAGATTTCGGGCCACGCACCGTGTCTGCCTGGAGTCGGGCACTGACTGACTGGACTCAGTCGTATGGTCAAATGCGGTTTAAGACACCAGTGTGCCAGGTGTTTCTGGAAGCCAACGAAGACGACGTTCGCGCACTGGCACGTGAGCAGGACGTTGAGATCAATGACGTCGCCATGTGGCTGGGCCGGTACCAGGATACCGTCAACTATCGCTACTGGCGTACCCGTGCGCGTGCAGAGGCAGAGCAGGAGACGGGGGAAACTCACGCCCTGATCTACGACGCTGAGCAAAGCTACCTGGCCGGAAATCTGGATTTGGCAAATGAGCAGCTCACCGAGGGCATGGGGCTCTTTGCCGAGCTGCTTGATCGCTACCCCACGTTCGTCGACGAGGACCTTGCCATTGAAGAGGGTATGTGGGCTGTTCTCCTCTGGCAGAGAATCCTGCGACTGATGGGCCAGACGCTTCCCGAGTCGTATCGGCTGAAACCTCTGTGGGACAAGCACCAGGGCCGCCTCCCCGAACTCGAACGACGATTCGACCGGCTGGGTGGGCGAAACTGAGAGCCGAGTTTCACTCAGCTACAGAGAACCCCCAGGCAACTCACAGGCTCCGTCATCTGTGGCATTTGCCGGATACCATTGGTCAATCCGGAAAGACTTGCGCCTATGTGTTCTTTCGCGGTTGCGTCTGAGCTAGACTGCCGGACGTGGTTGGATGAAAGGCATTGTTGATGGGGACGGCGCACCTTCGTTCGTGAAGACGCATGACGTCGGATATTCATCACCGAGTCACTGGGAGGAGTTGCGTGCATGTCTGCTGGAGCTGAAACGCAACAGGATGCCATTTCAGCACTGACAGAAGTCGGTGGCCGGCTGGTGGAAGATGCCGGAGTCGTTCAACTCATTGATTTGTCAGAAACTGAAGTCCGTGATGAGGACTTGGCCCTTCTGGGTTTTTTCCCCGCATTGCGCAGCCTACTGCTCGCCGATACGTCAATCACAAACGGCGGTCTGAAGCATTTGGGTGAACTGAAAAACCTCGAATCGCTCGACCTTTCGACGACGCAGATCACCGACGCGGGACTGAGCGCGCTGCTGTCGCTCAGTTCACTCGACATCCTGATGCTTGGAGGGTGCCGGGTGGATGGTTCCGGGATGGCTCAACTCAAATCGCTGCCACGGCTGCGAATGCTCATTCTGTCGGATACCGACGTCACAGATGCCGGTCTGGCCGAAATTGTTGAACTGGTCGAACTGCGGAACCTCAACCTCGATTACACCAGTGTCACAGACAGTGGGCTCCCGCATCTTGTTGGACTGACGAAACTGGAGTTTCTGGGACTCGTATTCTGCAAAGGAGTTTCGGACGACGGAGTCATTCATCTTAAGTTGCTCAGTGAACTTCAAATCCTGGATGTCTGCACGACGATGGTGACGCCCGCTGGTGTCAAGCAGGTGCAGCGGCATCTTCCGGGATGCTTCATCGCCTACTCGCCTGACCCGCTTCTTGAGGCCGTGCAGGAGCACGGCGGCGACCTGATTTCCGCACTTAAGTCGGTCGGACACATTGAACAGAACGCAGACGGTAAGGTCACGAAACTGCGGGTCGACCAGACGCAACTGACGCGTGCGGGTCTTGAATTCCTGCGTTGCTTTAACCGGCTTGAAGACCTCAGCCTCTACCATCACCGGCAGTTGCCCGATGCAGGTCTCAAGCACCTGCGAAATCTGAAGTACCTTAAGAAGCTGGGCCTCCTGGGTACCAACGTGACCGACGAGGGTCTCCAGCACTTGAGCGATCTGTCCGGGCTGACAATTTTGAATCTGGCGTATACACCCGTCACTGACCGCGGACTGGCCCATCTGGCCGGGCTGCTTGAGCTGGAGGAACTGTTCCTGGGTGACACGCTGGTCACAGACGGGGGACTGGCTCACCTAGGTCTGATGCGGAACCTGAAAGGCCTGGGGCTGAGCGGAACACGGATCGAAGGTCATGGCCTGAAACATCTGCAGCGATGCGAAACGCTGTTGCGGATCGGACTAAGCGGAACGCTGATCTCGGACACCTGCCTGCGATTCCTTGGCGAAATGACCAGTTTGACTGCAGTGAGCCTCCGCGGAACATCCGTTTCCGACGCAGGTATTGGCGAGCTACAGCCATTAACGCAGCTGGAGGTTCTCTGGCTGGACCGGACTCAGGTCACCGAAGGCGGACTCGGCTGGCTCAACGGACTCTCCGGATTGCGCGAAATCGGCCTCAGAAACTGCCCAGTAACGGATGGTATCGTCGAAGTTGTCGCTTCAATGCCCCAACTCACCGTGCTCAACCTGTTCGGCACATCGGTCTCGGAAGATGCCCTCTCTGACCTCGCAAAGCAACTACCCGATTGCGAAATCATACGCTAACGGGGTAGGCTGGGAACGTGAAAGTGCCGTCTGCCGGATTCGGTCCGACCCAAGTTCGGATCTTCGCGCGGGCGGACGTCGAATCCTGGGACTGGCATGAGCGTCTTACTCAAACCCACACGGGGCGGGCGACCGATTGTGGTCGACAAGCCGATCATGTTGATCGGTCGGCACCCGGACTGTGACATCATCATTAAGGAAAGTCCCAAGATCTCCCGCAAGCACTGCTGCCTCGCTTTGGTCGACAACCGTTTCGTTATACGCGACCTCGACAGCATGAACGGCGTGTGGGTCAACGGTGACCGTGTTGTTCACTCGTCCGACGTCAGACCTGGGGACGAACTGTCGGTTGGCGACGTGGCATTTGAACTTGTGAACAGCGGGGCAGGTAAAGAACCCGCGAAAGAGAAGCCACGACAAAAAAAAACGGCGCCGGAGCCCATGCCGCCACGGCCAAAACGTCGGGAAGCGATCGAGGTCGAGGAAGGTCCCAGCAATACGGACAGCGTGACGGACAGCAGCGCTGGCAAGGCGATTCAACTCAATCCAGACGAACTGCCATTCTCGCCCGAAATCGAATCCGGCGAAGATTCTTTCATCCCGCTGGCCGACGTGGACGACTAATTCTGTCCCGAAGCTGGCAGGATTAACCCACCCGGTCCTGCTGCGCGACCTGTTCATCGGCGGCACAGATTGCGGCGTGAGCGCTACTCGCGTCATCCGTCTCGCGCAGCTGCTCAAGGAAGTTGGGCAGCTGCAGCATGCGACCGAGTCTGGCCACGATCTGCAGATGAGTCTTCGTGTCCATGCACAGGACCAAGAAGAACAGTTCGGTCAGTCCGGCGTGTCCGGCACCAAACGGAATTCCTGAATAGGTTCGGCCGAAGGTCACGATGGACTGACCATGGGCGTTCGGCAGTGGATTCCGCGGGTGAGGAATCGCCACCCCACCGGGATAAGCTGTGGAAAACAGCTCCTCGCGCTCCTGCACGGCTTTCAGAATATCGCTGGGACTCCAGACCTGCCACGTGCGTCCGGCGACCTCGACGAGTTCCTCAAGAATTGAACGCCGGGTCCGTCCCTTAAGTGGGACCTGTACGGTGTCAACATGCAGGATGGAACTTACCGGTAAGTCACTGCAGACATCTTCCGACCTCTGATTCAGCTCGACGTTGCGTAACTGAGTGCTGGAATAATCCCGCATCTCCTTTTCGAGCCAGCGTGTGATCTCCATCGACTGGAACTGCCAGACGCTGCCAACCTTACGGCCCGGTATACGTCCTCGACTCGCCAGCTTCTCGATCTCTCGACGATCACGACCCAAATGCCGCGACAGCTCGTCGATCGTGAACATTTCGTGCGACATCAAGGCAACTCCAGGCGGGACGTCTCGAATCGTGGGGAAGGTGGACAATCGATTCGACGAATCCGGTGGCGGGCAGTTTCGAGGGAATTGGCATCGTAGCACGCAGAGCGGAACAGTACTGCGCCACCCGACCTCACTTCATGAGCAAACGAACACAGTCTGTCTGCCTGGATGATTCCTATGTCAGTCCACCGAACTGTCGCACTGCTTCATAGACCACTGTATTGACCGTGCTGGCAAGATTCAGACTGCGCACCTCGTCCTTCATTGGCAAACGTAGATTGCGACTCGGCTGTGCTTCCCGGATGCTCTCGGGCAGGCCTCGCGATTCGCTACCGAACAACAACACGTCACCGTGCTGAAACTCGGCATCCCAGACGAGACGGGTTCCGAATTTCGTCAGGCACCAGACGGTTCGTTCACCCATTCGCTCGCAGAACTCCGCCCAGGAATCCACAGCTTCCCAGTCCAGATGCTCCCAGTAGTCCATCGCAGCACGACGCAGATGCCGTTCATCCACGCGAAAACCGAGCGGGCGGATCAGCCACAGCTTCGCTCCCACTGCCACGCAGGTTCGACCGATGTTCCCCGTGTTCTGGGGAATATCCGGTTGATACAGAACGACATTCAGGAGCGGTTCGGGCACAATCGACCCTTCAATCTTTCCGGTGGACGAGGTCGCTGTCGAAGTAGTTGATAGACATACCAGCGTCGATCACCAGCCCTTGAGCGTTAATACCGGATGATCTTGGACTGAGTAGAAACGCGACAGCATTGGCAACCTCGTCGGTCTGGACAGCTTTCTTTCGCAGCGTTGCCTCCTCCGCGTACAGATAGCTGTCGACGTATCCGGGGATCCCCGCCGATGCCGACGACTTCAGCAGTCCGGGACACACACCGTTAAACCGTACTTTCGAAAACGGTGAAAACGACTTGGCCAGAAAGCACAGAGACGAATCCAATGCGGCCTTCACGGGCGCCATATATCCGTAGTTCTCTGCCGCCATACGCGTGGTCGAAATCGAAATCGAAACGACACTGCCCGAGTCCGCATCCAGCAGGTCCCGGAACGCATTTGAGACGGCAATCAAGGAGAAGCACGAGACATCGACCGCCTGCAGGAATGCTGATCGCGGAGTCTCATGAAACGGCAACCATCCGGCCGAGTAGTCGGCGAACGCGATCGAGTGGACGATTCCGTGCAGTGTGTCGATGGTCGCACTCAAATCATCCCGCAACTGATCGATCTGGTTCTGATGCTCGAAGTCGCAGATGAACACCGTGGCATCCGGAAACAGGTTCAGGACAGTGTCACGTCTCTCCTCGGACCGCACGCTGAACAGAACGTTAGCCCCAGCCTCCATCAACACACGCGCCGTGTGGTACGCGACGCTCTTTCGATTGGCGACGCCGATCACCAGCACGTTGCGGCCACTGAGCTGAAGAAAATCCATAGTTCATGTCCCGACGCGGGAGTCCGCTTTCACGCAAGACCCAGACGGTGGTGACTCAGCCGATGGAATCCTGTCTCGGTGATCAGGTAGTTGTGCTCGCTCCGCACGCCACCGACACCTTCAACGTAAAGGCCAACCTCCAGGGTAACGACATCCTCAACCAGCAGCACATCTTGACTCTCCGGGACGAGAATGGGCGGTTCAGGATGTCCGAGCCCGATTCCGTGACCCGCGTGATGTCCCAGCGGTGAATGACCGGCCTCTTCCAGCACACTCGATGTGGCGGTGTAGACATCCGCGGCCGCTGACTCTGCCTTGAGCTTCAGTTCGCCAGCCTGCATCGCCAATTCGCAGAGTTCAAAGATACGCCGCTGTTCGGCACTCGGCTCGCCGACGGCGATCGTATTGGTGAAGTCGCTACGGTAACCATGCAGCAGCACAGAATAGTCCAGGATCAACAGATCGCCCTCCTGCATGAGTTCGGTGGTGGGCAAGCCACCGCGTTTCGGAATTCGGCTGTTTGTCGTTCGAAAATCACCGTAAACAATGATGGGATGTCCGGCGGTGGCGGTCGCGGCCGATTGCACTTCCCGGTAGACATCCAACTCGGAAATGCCCGGTTGAACGACCTCAATCGCCCGGGCGTGTCCCGATTCGCAGGCACGCATGCACTGCTCCATCAACGCGATTTCGTCTGCCTCTTTCTGACGCCGTAATTGACGGATGATCGTTCCCAGTTCGAGCGACCGCGTGACGGGGTCCAGCTCCAGTTCGTCGGCGACGGCAACGGGCAGCCATTCAGACTCAACCAGCCCGCGCCCCTGAATTCGCGCCGCGACCTGTTTCAACTGGCGGAACAGAAACCGGTCCCGGTTCGTCACCGAGTGGCGATGGTCATACCACTTCTCAATGATTTCTTCGTCCACGAACGGGGTGGCTGCGGCAGACCGGTGTGAGAAGTTGTCAGCCAGCAATGTTGATCGCCCAGATCGCTCAAGCAGCAGCAGGCCTCGCTCGCTGGTCGAGAAGCTGATCGGGTTGACGAGAAAGTTCGAGAAGTACAGCACGTGTCGCGGGTCGGCGACGAGTACCCATTCGTACTCCGTGGGCAAGGCATCCCACAGTCGCGCTCGCCGGTTGGTACAGCCTTCGGCGGTGAGCATTACTCAAATCCTTTGGCCGCCAGCCATCGCTCTGCATCGAGAGCTGCCATGCAGCCAGTCCCGGCGGCCGTGATGGCCTGGCGATAGTTGTCGTCGGCAACGTCGCCCGCCGCAAAGACCCCATCAACGCTTGTGTTCGACCGCTGAGGGACGGTCCAGCGAATGTAACCCTTGTCGTTCATCTCAACCTGACCGGCCAGAAAGTCGGTGTTCGGCGTGTGTCCGATAGCCGCGAAGTACCCGGAGCAGTCCAATTCTTCAGTCTGCTCTTTGTCCGTCGTGCTTCGCAGCCGAACTCCCGTCACGCCGGCTTCGTCTGTTCCCAGAACTTCGTCGACTGAAAAGTTCCACTTCACTTCGATCTTCTCGTTCGCCAAAGCCCGTTCGGCCATGATCTTGCTCGCTCGGAACTCATCTCGGCGATGCACGATGTAGACCGTCGAACCAAATTTCGCCAGGTATGTGGCTTCTTCCATGGCCGAGTCACCACCACCAATCACGACCAGTGGCTTCTCACGAAAACGGGGCAATGCACCGTCGCAGACCGCACATGCCGACACGCCCATATTCTTGAATCTGTCTTCTGATTCGAGTCCCAGATAATTCGCTCGAGCCCCTGTGGCGATGATCACAGACAGCGCCTCGATCTCCTCACCGCCCAGCGTTTTCAGCTGAAACGGGTGCGACGAAAGGTCCACTGCGGTCACATCGTCCGTCTTGACCCGCGTGCCGAAGTTGGCCGCCTGCTGCCGCATCAGCTCCATCAGCTCGGGCCCGGAAACGCCCTGCTTCTCGTGCGGAGCCATGTATTGCCGCCGCGGCTTATCAATCGATCCGTCCAGATAGGCAGTCATATCGCCGGACGGAAAGCCGGGGTAGTTCTCGACTTCGGTCGTCAACGCGAGTTGCCCCAGGGGCAATGTGCCCTTCTGTCGGTTCTCCTCGTTGAATGCTCCCTCGCTCACCAGAGGATCGAGACTGGCACGTGAGGTGTAAATTGCCGCCGCCCAGCCTGCGGGACCGGAACCGATAATTACGACTTTCTCCGCCACGACAGCACCCTGTCAGGATTTGAGATGTGAGCTCTCTGATTTCACGCGGAAGCGTGACCGATCACTCTGCCACTGTTGAACGCTCGACGATGTGTCGAACGATAGTTACCGGGTTACGGGCGGACAACTGACTCAATCCGCCCTGGCAGATCGCTCACACCAGTCATGATCAGATCATATATGCGTGCATAAATAATTATCTGTGGATACGTCGTGGAGTCCCCGCCGTTCCTGCATTGCGATCATCCGGCCACTGTCTAGAATCTCTGGACTTTCGACAATTTTCGCCAAGGATTCTGTCTAAACTCCCGAACGTGGACATTAGGGGCCCGAACCAGCCATGCCAGCAGCGACTCTCGATTCCATGACCATCGACGAACTGATCGAAGAATTCGACGATCTGGGCGACTGGGCCGATCAGTGCGAAGTTCTGATCGACATGGGTCGCGACGACCTTCCGCCGATGGAAGCGTCATTGAAGTCGGAGTCCAATCGAGTGCATGGATGTCAGAGTAATGTCTGGATGGTGGCCCTTCTGAATGAATCTGGCCGTGTCGAGCTGACGGCCGACAGTGACGCGATGATTGTCCGCGGCCTGCTGTGCATCATCCTGATGGCGTTTTCCAATCGGACGCCTCAGGAGATTCTTGACACGGACATCACGTCAATCTTCGACCGGCTTGGTCTGGATCGTCATCTGAGCGCCGCGCGCAAGAATGGCCTGGTGGGCATGGTCAAGCGGGTGCGAGCGTTCGCTGCAGAAGCCGCCTGCTGATTCCAATCTCTTTGAGCGGACAACCTGTGTCCGCGGAACTGCCGCGATGTCCGGACCTGCTGAGATGAACGCTCCGTCATTTGACGTTGAAGCCATCCGTCGGGATTTTCCGATCCTGAATCGTCCACTGGAGACCGGACGCCACCGCAAGGGCCTGCTGCCCGTTTTTCTTGACAGTGGCGCAAGTGCACAGAAGCCAATGTGCGTCATTGACCGGGAACGTGAGGTGCAGGAGCAGTACTACGCGAATGCCTATCGCGGCGTGTATTACTTCGGCGCACGAGTCGACGAGGAACTGGAGCGTTCGCGAGACACAGTGCGACAGTTCCTAGGAGCCAGATCAACTAGTGAGATCGTCTTCACGTCCGGCACGACCATGTCGATCAATCTGGTGGCTCGGGCCTGGGGCGGCAAGTTCCTGCAGCAGGGCGACGAAGTGCTCATCACTGACATGGAGCATCACGCCAACATCGTTCCGTGGCAGATCATTTGCCGTGAACGCGGAGCGACGCTGAAGTGGCTGCCGCTGACGGACGACCTGCGACTCGACATGAATCGACTGGACGAGTTTCTGACGGACAAAACAAAGCTCGTTTCCGTGGCCGGCATGTCGAACATGCTCGGGACAATCAACCCGATCGACGAACTCACCCGCCGCGTCCACGAGGTCGGTGCCCGGATTCTCGTCGACGCGGCGCAGACCGCACCACATGGGTTGATTGACGTTCAGTCATCCGGGATCGACCTCCTGGCTTTCTCCGGTCACAAACTGTTTGGACCGTCGGGTATTGGCGTCCTTTTCGGGCGAGATGAACTGCTGACCGAAATGGACCCGTTCCTTGGCGGCGGTCACATGATCAGTCGCGTGTACAAGGACCACTCCGAATGGGCGGATCCGCCGGCGAAGTTCGAGGCTGGTACCATTCCGATCGTGCAGGCAATCGCATTGGGAACCGCGGTCGAATACGTGCAGAATATTGGCTTCGCGGGACTGCACGCGCACGAGGCCGCGTTGCTGCGGTACGCCCACGAACAACTGGCCACGGTTGACGGGCTGCGGATTTACGGACCGACTCCTGAGCACAAAGGGGCTATGTGCAGCTTCACCATCGACGGCGTGTCCGCTGAGGACCTCGCGAACCTGCTGGATGTTCGGGGGGTCTTTGTCCGGCACGGACACCACTGCACAATGCCACTTCACGATCTGCTGGGGATATCCGCCTCGGTCCGAGCGAGCTTCGCCGTCTATAATACCCCTGCAGAAGTGGACCGCCTGATCGAGGCCCTCGATTTCGCCCTCTCGAAACTTCGATAAGTCTCACAATCATGTGTCAGAATCATGGTTTTGTGTCTCCTGATTCTGTAATCCGCACGAGCACCTGCGCATGACCGTTGCCACAACTTCGAACGAAATTGGATTCAGTCAGCACCGCCATCGAGCGGCCGCTCAGAGCATCAGCTATCTGATGCACCAGGGGATTGAGAACCGGCAAGTGATCTCACTCGCAGCCGGTTTTGTTGATGAAGCGACGTTGCCGGTGCAGCTCGTGCGAGATTCTATCGATAACATTCTCACCGACGATCCTGCCGGGCATCATGTTCTACAGTACAGCACAACCGCTGGTGATCTCGAGCTTCGCGGACTGTTGCTCGAACATCTGGCCGGGCTTGAGGAGACAGATGTCAGCTCGCTGGGCGTGGATGCCGACGATGTTGTTGTCACCGCAGGCTCACAGCAGATTCTGCAACACGTGGCCGACGTGTTACTTGACCCGGGTGACATCTGCCTCGTCGCCGGTCCCACCTACTTCGTTTTCCTGGGCACGTTGAACGCCGTTGGAGCCCGTACCCTTGCCGTCGAGACGGACGAGCATGGCATGCGCATGGATGCTCTGGAAGCCACCCTCAAGCAGCTGGAACAGTCCGGCGATCTGCACCGCGTCAAGCTGATTTATCTCGTGAGCTGGTTTGAGAACCCGAGTGGTCTGACACTGTCGCTCGACCGGCGCCGACAGGTGCTTGACATCGCCGAAGCCTGGTCAAAGCATCATCGGCTGTTGGTCCTGGAAGACACCGCTTATCGCGAGCTCCAATACGAAGGCGAAACGTTGCCCAGCGTCTGGAGCTGTGATGAGAGCCGCGAGCGTGTCATTCTCGCTCAGACATTTTCCAAGAGTTTTTCTCCCGGCCTGCGTGTCGGTTATGGCGTACTGCCTGGCGAAATTGCCGCTGCCATCCGCGACGTGAAAGGCAACCTCGATTTCGGCTCGGCGAATCTGAATCAGCAGATCCTGGCCAACGTCCTGCAGTCCGGAAACTACGCGGGACACCTTGAAGAACTGCGCCAGTCGTATCGCGTCAAACGCGACGCCATGCTTGCGGCCGCCGATAAATATTTCGGCGATATACCAGGAGTGACATGGCATCATCCTGAAGGTGGTCTGTACGTCTGGATGACGTTGCCAGAGTCCATTACCTCAGGATTCGACAGCTGCCTTTTCGGCCGCGCAACAAGCACAGAGGGAGTCATGTTCGTTCCCGGCGAAATCTGCTACCCGGACGTTTCCGACATCTGCCGACTCAATCAGATGAGGTTGAGTTTCGGAGTCGAATCACCGGAGACGATCGACACGGGCATGCAACGGCTCGCGTCTGCAGTGCGCTGGTGTCTCGACTAGAGTATTTCCAGAGTTGGTTCAATAGATGACCCATTCGACTCGAAAAACCCCTCTCCCTGGGGATAGGGAACTCGTCTGACTGGTTCCCTTTCCCCTTGGGAGAGGAGTTTATACTGAAGACGAATTCTGCACGACGCGAATAAAAAACTCCCGATCGGTCCGACGACCGAACGGGAGTGGAAACACGCCTCTGAAACCAAGACCAGCCACTACTCTGTAACCGTTGCCTCTCGAAACGGGAACGTGTCAATCGGGAACAGTGGCACTGGCGGCGTTTTGACCTGACTGACCCGGTACGGGACGGCATACGCCGCCATTTTTCCGGAGCTCAACTCAGCGATGTAGACGGCATGCGATCCCCATTGAGCCCCACCCCTGCTCTGAATCTCGGCCGATCCTGCGGTGATCGCGTACTGCGGTTCGATCGATGGGTTGATCTGAAAATCCCCAGCCAGATTGCGGTAGTAGTAGTTAATGAAGGCTGTTCCGGTCCGCGTGCGAGCCATCGCAGCTCCAGTGAGTCGCCCGGTCAGGAAGTCAAGCACGAACACGGCATCACCGCTGGTGAGCCCGACGGGCACGCTAATGACAGCAAACTTGTCGTTTCGGTCCGACGAGTATGCGGCCACGGGTTCGTGCGGCCAGATCGACGCCAGCGTGATTCCGGCCGCGAATCCGGTCACAAGCCACAGCCACTTTGCATTGCGCTTTTGACGTGTCACGGAATTGTCTCCAAGTGAGGGGGTTACTGCATTGCGGCAGGGGATGGCGGGTCCGCCAGTCGTCGGAGCTTACTGACTGCCCTAACCCGCAACCACCCACGTTTACACGATCTATCCGGGCTGCCGGAGGAAGGTTCTTAGCCATATACAACGAAATCTCGTGAGTATTTCAACGAAAGACCTTTAGCGACCTGGACAAAGAATCGTCGTTACCAAAGCCAAATCAACTTCCACCCCGCCACGGCAACCCTGGTCCAAGGACGAACTGACGAATCCTCCCACTCCGTTGTCGAACGCAGATCTGCAGCCCGAATCGGATTCGTCGATTTCCGACCATGCGCCCACCAACCGATCCCAGGCCTCGGACTTGGGTGAAGAACGGAGTCGATTAAGTAAGCTGAGGGACGTTTCGTTCATTCAAACACCGGAGCCAGGCATCATGCGAATCGCAACCGGCGGCATCATTCACGAAACGAGTACGTGCGTCGACACTGTGACGACGATGCGAGACTTCGAGTTTGATCGTGGCATCATTCGGGAGCAGGATATTCTCGAACGCTTTCGTGGCACCAATGTTTGCACGGGTGGGTTCATTGAAGGCGCGGAAAAGTATGACTTCGAACTCGTTCCGCTTCTGCGAGCTTCTGCGTTTCCGGGTGGTTTGATTCAGCGTGCCGACTACGACGCGATGCTCGAAGAGATGTTGGGTCGATTGAAGGCGGCTGAGGACGCGAATGGACCAGTCGATGGCGCGCTGCTGGATCTTCACGGCGCAATGGTCGTCGAAGGCATTCACGATGGCGATGGCCATGTGATCGAAGCCATGCGTCAGTATCTCGGCCCTGAGCGTCCGATCGTCGTCACACAGGATCTGCACGGCAATCATACGAGCGCTCGCGTCGCTGCAGCCGACGTGCTTGTTGGCTTCGACACCTTTCCACACATCGACATGGCGGCGCGAGGCGTCGAGGCGGCCGGAATCATTGCTCGTACAGTGCGCGGCGAGATTCAACCGCGATTGGCAATTCACCAGATGCCGATGTTCTGGAGCACGCCTTGCCAGGTCACGGCCCACCCGCCGATGGATGAAGTGCTGCGACGAGTTCACGACATCGAAGCTCGTCCGGGCATCGTCTGCGTCACGATCGCGACTGGTTTTCCCTGGGCCGACGTGCCGGAAGTCGGCAGTTCCGTGGTGGTCGCCGCCGACGGAGATGAGGAACTGGCCCAGCGGACCGCAAATGAACTCGGCACGTGGATTTGGGAACATCACGAGCGCTGGTATTCGCCACCGCTGTTGGTCCGCGACGCCTTGCAGCGGGGCGAGGATGAAGGAAGGTATCCGATCATTCTGGCTGACCACTCCGACAACACAGGCGGCGGCTCGCCGGGCGACTCGACCGAGGTCTTGCATACGTTCCTCAGTCTTGGGCTCAAAGACGCCCTGATTCTCTACCTGGTCGACAATGAAGTTGCCGTACAGGCTCATCAAGCGGGCGTCGGCCAGCGTATCGCTGTTTCTTTAGGCGGCAAATCGTCACCGGTTCAAGGTCAACCGGTCGAAGCCGAAGCCGAAGTTCTCGCGATTACCGACGGAGCGTTTGCGTATGACGGCCCTATGTTCGGCGGATTGACCGGTTCGATGGGCACGTCAGCGTGGTTGAAGATTGACGGCGTGAACGTTGTTGTCGTCACGGCTCGCGAGCAGCCTTTCGACATGGCCTTCTCCCGCACACTCGGCATCGACTGCACGAAGATGAAGTACATCTCGGTCAAGTCCGCCGCCCATTTTCGCGCGGCGTTCGAACCCATCGCCGGCAGCATCCACAACGTTGACGCCGCTGGCATTCACACTCACGACTTCAGCCAACTCGTTTCCAGCCAACGAACTCGCGACATCTTCCCCGTGGAGATTCGACCTGAGGCAAGCTAACAGACCTGTTTCCGCACGTCAGCCAGGCCTGTGAAGGTGTCGTCTTCACTGAGCGTACGCGTGGTTCAGCGTCTGATGGAGCGCCATAAGCACGCATATCAGGGAGTTGTTCAGATATTAAGCGCGTTCAGAATCGCTGCGGGAAACTGGAATGACTCGTTGATCTCACCACTCGAACCGATCAGCACATCAGTGCCCTGATTGCCGGCCAGTCGATCACTTCCTCCCTGGCCATTCACGGTGTCATTTCCATCCCCACCCGTGATGGAGTCGCTGCCGCCTCCGCCCAATCCACGGTCGTCACCGTCTGACAACAGGATGGCATCGTTACCAATGCCGCCGTTCACGTAATCGTTGCCGTCATCGGCGTTGATGATGTCGTTGCCGCCGTTTCCCCGAATGCGATCGTTGCCGTCACCGCCGCGAATAGTGTCGTTGCCCAGATCACCACGAATGGTGTCGGCACCGTCGCCACCTTTGATCTCATCTGAACCGGAATGTCCGCGGATACGATCGTTTCCCGTACCACCTTCTAGGTGATCCTGACCAGCACCGCCAAGGATTCGATCGTTCCCGGAATCACCGAACACCGTGTCATTCCCTGCCTGGCCATTCAATCTGTCGTTGCCGAATCCGCCTCGCAAAACATCGTTGCCAGTGTTGCCGGTCACGGTGTCGTTCTGGAATCCGCCGTCGAGTGAGTCATTGCCAGCGTTTCCGTTCAGACGGTCGTTACCCAGGCCGCCGAGAGCTGTGTCATTGCCGTTCCCTCCGTTAACGGTGTCCGACCCGTCGCCCGCGTCAATGAAGTCGTCGCCGTTATTGCCCTGAATCAGATCTGAATCATCACCGCCCCGGATTGTGTCCGCGCCTGCACTACCGTCGATGTTGTCTCCTCCCACCCCACCATCGAAGAGCGTGCGGACTCGTCCAATCTCGGCACCGGACGCGTTAATGCGGTCCGCTCCGGCTTCTCCGTTGACTTCCAGCAGGATGGGGTTGAGGTTGTTGAGCGTGCCAATCTGAATGTTGTCGTTGCCGGCTCCGCCATTCACCGAGACGGATTCGACGTCGGAATTAACGCTCGCCGTTCCCCCGCCTTCCGTAATCGTCAACTGGCTCCCACTCTGACCGATCGTGAATGTGTCCGCGCCGCTGCCGCCGCGAGCTTCGACAATGTCGAACCCGAAGTTGCCGGACAGAATGTCCGCCCCGCCACCAAGTCCCCGGATCAGAACATCGTTGTTGTCGCCGCCATCAACCTGATCCGCTCCACTTTGACCATCAATGGTGTCGTTCCCCGAGCCGCCGTTGATGTTGTCCGCTCCAGCCCCGCCGAGAATGTTGTCATTCCCAGCTCCACCGTTGAGCGTGTCGTTTTCGCCGCCGCCGTTCAACACGTCGTTTCCACTGGTCAGTCCCAGCGAATCGTCGCCGAAGATACGATCGCCGCCGTCCTCTCCTCTCAACGTATCATCGCCCGCACCGCCCTCCATCGTGTCCCCGCCCGCCTGACCCACCAGGGAGTCGTTACCATCGTTTCCCAGCAGCGAATCGTTTCCGCCACCGCCCAGCAGTGTATCGTCGTCAGCGCCACCAGACACGGTGTCGTTGTCCGCCCCACCATTGACCGAATCGAATCCCGCACCGCCATTCAGGACGTCGTTGCTCAAACCACCATTGATGTTGTCGTTACCGTCGCCACCATCAATCGTGTCGCGGCCGCTGTCGCCTTCAATTGTGTCGTTACCACCTTCGCCAAAGATCGAATCGTGATCGCCACTTCCGTCGATCCGGTCGTTGCCGTCGCCACCGAAAATGACATCGCTGTTACCGTCTCCGTTCAGCGTGTCGTCACCTTCGTCGCCGCGCAAAGTGTCGAAGCCCGCGCCGCCCGAGATTGAGTCCTGACCGAGGCCCCCGTCGATCACATCGGCACCGTTCCCGCCAATGATCGTGTCATTGCCGTCACCGCCAGACATCGTGTCCAGTCCATCACCACCTTCGATCCGGTCGTTACCCGTTGAGGCCAGCACGAGGTCCTGGCCGTCACCGCCTTTGATCGTGTCGTTGCCGACCGTGCCATCGAGGACGTCGTTGCCGTCCCCGCCCAGGATGCTGCTGTTACCCAGTCCGCCGGTGATTGTGTCGTTGCCATCATCACCGCGGAGCGTGTCGGCGATATTCAGCGTTCCTGTGATGACATCGTTGCCGTTGCCACCGTCCACATCGACTTCATTCAGCGCCGTGAAGAATGCCGACGTCACGCCGTTCAGATTGATCACATTGTCGCCGGCTCCACCGTCGACGAGGATTCTTTGAACCTGGATCGTTGGAACTGACGCCACTGTCGGAATCGGCGCACCATTGCCGAGCACCTGAAGGAGCAGTGGATTGGACGGATTGACACCAATCGTGATGCTGTCGTTCGTCGTTGCCAGCACGTTCAATTCTGTACCGAAGAAGAATGCGCTGACCGTCAGCAACGATCGGTCTTCGAGTGCCTGAATCGACGCGGGAGCGCCCGAATGACGTACTGCTCTGTGCTCCACGCGACGATGTGACATTCGTCGGTGGCGAAATTGCCGCAGTGAGGAAGACCCGAACAGCCAGGATGGAAGATTCATCGCGTTGTTCCTGCAGAAAAGCCTGGACGTCCGTCCCTGATCGATTTGGGATGCGTCTGCATCCCGAAAGGTCAATCCATGACCTTCGTGCAGCGGCCTGGCCTGTAGCCCTCTGGCAACGCCTGCCCTGCACAGCCGCGTAATCGGGCTGATTCACATAACACGACTCACTCGCCATACCGGTATGGATGTCATACTACCGGTAAAGTTCCCGGATTGAATGGTCCCACTGCCGTTTCTCGCGTAACAAAAAAAGCCCGCTCCCATTCGAGAGCGGGCTGATCTGACTTACCTGTCATTCGCTGCCTGGCTGCGTTCTCTGCCTTGCCAGACTCAATACGAATGCGGCTTTTCCTGTTGAATCAGTTCACTTCAGTCCGGAGACCTTGAGGAGTTGACCAGCGGGCTTGTCGCTGCCTTCGGCTGCAGTTCCGAACACGGCGACGTACAGGTTTCCCTCGGCGTCAAACGCAAGCCCTGTCGGCTTGTCGAGAGAGAGAATCTTCCTTGCCTTCGCCTCGGTCACGTCTTTTTTGCCCGTTATAAGCTGGAAGAGCCCACCCTCTGCGGCGTCGACCCAGGAGAAATCTGTCGCGTAAAGTTTGCCACCTGGGCTATAGGCCAGTCCGGCAACGTCGTTGAGCCCCGTTGTCAGATTTCGCTGCATCTTTCCGTTGGCCGAATAGAACGTAACCAGGCTGTCGCCCGCCAGGTTAACTTCGCCGATCTGCCCGACAACCACACCCTTACCAGATTTGTTGAAGGTAATTGGACCAGGAGCGTCGACTTCAGTGGCTTCCTTCGTCGCAATCTTCAGCCTCAGTTTGCCGGGCTTCCCGTCGGTGACTTTGGATGACGCGACCCAGCCCTTGGTGTCGTCGCCGTTACACGTCACGAAAATCCAACCTTCGTTCGCAGCCACACCGTAGAAGTTGCCTTCACCCTTGATGGTTTCGTCACTGGCCGGAATCGGGCCAAGTGTCACAGCGGCCTTGCTTTCCATTTGCGGCTCGGAAGCTGCTTCCTTGCCGACCTTGAAGATGCGAACCAGCTCTTCACCATCCACGCGACTGCCGCCTCCGACAACCAGTGTCTCGGCATCCCAGAATGCGAGGCCCAGCGGACCAATCGGGTATTTGGGCCCCTTACCGTAGATGTCCGTCGGTTCCACATAGCCCGTGACTTCGGCAGTCACTTTCCCGGAGGCGGGATCGTATCGGTGGACACCAGCATGACTGGCGATGAAGACGTGTCCGGTGTCGGGCTGGACGGCGATACCGGTCGGATTGTCAAGACCCTCTGCGACGACCTTCGATTCGGGCTTGGCGGCCTGAACATTCAGAGTGGCAGCCGCAATGACGAGAGTGCCCAGAGTCAGGGCGGATGGATACTTCAGCATTGTGGACTCGCTTGTACTGGAGGGGAGGATGCGTTGTTCGCAGTAATTCGGAGATTCGCAACGTTCTGAAATCAGCTCACAGTCGACAGGTCGTCGCCGGGAAACTGGTTACTCGGGGAGCTTCGGAGGTTTGTGTTCGGGGTAATCCGGACTGCTGAGACCTTCCTTCAAAAAGGTCACGAGATCTTTCTTGTCGGCTGCTGTCAGACGCAGTGGGAACAGGTCTTCGTCCAGGTAATCGTTGGCAATGCCGCCTTTGGTGTAGTGCTCTACAACTTCTTCCAGCGTCTTCAGGCTCCCGTCGTGCATGTACGGTGCTGTTTTCCCGATCTCGCGCAATGTGGGAGTTTTGAAGGCTCCTCGATCGCCCTCCAGCCGGCTGATGACTTCACGACCTAGATCCGGCTTCTCCTGGTTCATCCCGATGCCGACGTTGTGGTACGAGTTATCGGAGAAGTTGGATCCACTGTGACACGCCGAGCAGTTGGCCTTACTGAAGAACAGTTTGCGACCACGCTCAGCAGCCGCCGATAAAGCCGCGTTGTCTCCAGCCTTGAAAGCGTCGTAGGGCGCATTCCCCGACAACACGGTTCGTTCGTAGGCGGCGATCGCTTTGCCGATACCGTCGGAGGTCACGTCGCTGCCGAAGACGTCATTGAATTGCGATCGGTATCCCTCGATGGCATTCAGTTTCTTCACGACGGACTCAAGCGTTTCAGCCATTTCGATGGGATTCTGAATCGGCCCAAGAGCCTGTTCTTCCAAGGACGCCGCACGGCCGTCCCAGAATTGCTGCCGATAGTAAGCAGCGTTGATCACGCTGGGAGCACTGCGTCCGCCCTTAGCACCGCCAACTCCGGTTGCAAATCGCTCACCGTTGCTGAAACCTTTCTTCGGATCGTGACAACTGGAGCAGGACACTGTTCCGTCTTTGGACAGCCGCCCGTCAAAGTACAACTGCTTGCCAAGCTCGATCTTGGCCGCTGACGGTGGATTGTCGTCCGGCCACTTGACGGGCTTGAGCCCCGCAGGCACGACGATCGTCTGAGCCGACACGGCGCCCGTGTACAGCAACAGAACGGGAAGCACGGCGATTGTGGATCGATACATCAGTCGCGTGAATTCATGGCAGTAGATCACAGAGGGAGTCCTGGGCGGTATGGTGAGCGAGCAGTACGGACTGCCGAGGCAGGGAACGCCGGGGCGTTACAGCAATCCAGCGAAGGTCGAGCACGCGGGTCAGCAGCAGGACTGTAGTAACTGACTTGAAAGCTCCGCAACTGACGCCCGGCATCGCTGGCAATCGAAGTGCGGGACATACACACTCTGTCCGAACGCTATTTCGTGGGAGCGACCAGTCGGTGTCTGTAATCAATGAGGTCCTGTCCAGTCTGGACACGACACGAATCGGATTGTCGCCAGCGTGAAGTGGGACGCGGGCACAAGAACACGGCCGGTATTCTCTGATCCGCGGTCGACCACAGGACAGGATCAGAGTAATCCGCGTCCAACTGACTATCTGGCTTCAGGTCAAAGAGGCAAAAGCATGTTCCGGAAACTCCGAGTTTGCGTGACCCTGGTGATCACAATTGGAGCTCCAATGACGGACGAGTTTGAACCATTCGCTGAACAGTCACAGGTCCTGGGAGCGGGCTACGATCGGCCCGTCGGTGATCCGAATCAAAGCCGGTCGGTCGTCATCGCCACGAACGGGATCGTTGCGACAAGTCATCCGCTTGCGGCTCAAGTCGGACTCGACATCCTGAAGTCCGGTGGCAATGCGGCCGACGCCGCCATCGCGGCCAGCGCCATGATGGGACTCGTGGAACCGATGAGCTGCGGCATCGGCGGTGATCTGTTTGTTATCTACTGGGATGCGAAGACCGGGAAACTCCACGGCCTGAACGCCAGCGGTCGAAGTCCTTATGCCCTCAACCGTGACGTTATCAAAGAACAGGGACTTTCAGAGATTCCGACTTACAGTCCGCTTGCGTGGTCGGTCCCTGGTTGCGTGGATGGCTGGGAAGCCCTGCGCCACCGATTTGGATCAAAGTCTTTTGGTGAGCTGCTCGCTCCGTCGATCGCATACGGTGAATCGGGATTTCCCGTAACACAGATAATCGCCAGCTATTGGGAACGCGCCGAAGAACGACTCAGGAATTGGCCATCTTCCGTGAAGACGTACCTGCCGGGCGGTAAGGCACCGCGTGAGGGCGAAGTTTTCCGCAATCCACTGCTTGCAGCGTCGTATCGAGCCATCGCCGAAGGTGGACGTGATGCGTTCTACAAAGGCTCGATTGCGCAACAGATCATCGACTTCAGCGAATCCAACGGCGGCTATTTTTCCATGCAGGATTTTGCCGACCACACGTCAGATTGGGTCGAACCCGTCTCAACAACATACCGCGGACACGAAGTCTGGGAACTGCCGCCGAACGGACAGGGCATCGCCGCACTCGAGATACTCAATGTGATCGAAGGCTTCGATGTTCGGGCCATGGGGCACAATTCCGCCGACCTTCTGCATCTGTTTGTCGAAGCCAAAAAGCTGGCTTTCGCGGACCGGGCGAAGTTTTACGCCGACACAGACTTCAATCGACTGCCCACCGCAGAACTGATCTCGAAGGAGTACGGCGAACGGCAGCGGAAGCGGATCGACATGCAGCAGGCCGCGACCAACGTTCCCGCAGGTGATCCGAAGCTGGGGCATGGCGACACGATTTACCTGACCGTCATCGACAAGGATCGCAACTGCTGCTCCTTCATCCAAAGCAACTACCACGGCTTCGGCTCACAGATTGTCACTGGCGACGTCGGATTCGCGATGCAGAACCGAGGCCAGTTGTTTGCCTTGGACGACGACCACCTGAATCGTCTGGAGCCACACAAGCGGCCATTCCACACCATCATCCCGGCCTTCGTCACGAAGGACGGAAAGCCATTCTTCTGCTTTGGAGTCATGGGCGGCGACATGCAGCCGCAGGGTCATGTGCAGGTTCTGATGAACATCATTGACTTCGACATGAACGTACAGGCAGCCGGCGATGCAGCACGCGTCCAGCACTTCGGTTCGCAGACACCGACAGGACGCCCGATGGAAGAAGGCGGTGGCCGAGTCGGCATCGAATCCGGTATCCCGCTTGAATCGGCACGGGAATTGATCGCACGAGGCCACAAGCTGGTCAAAGCATCGGGCTCATTCGGCGGCTATCAGGGAATTCTCATCGACTGGAAAAACGGCACACTGCATGGCGCCACAGAAGCTCGTAAAGACGGAGTCGCTGTTGGTTATTGATTACCGGATCTGAAATGACGACGGTTACACAGCGGACGGGTCGATGTCTTCGGAGTCCACGATTTCCACGGAGCTGTCGTCTTTCGAGTTGGACCAGACTGGCTCCGCGACGCGAACGCCGGTGTAGGCTTCGTGGTCACGGATGAATCGCTGATAGCGAGCGTCCAGAGTTCAACCGTGACCCTGTCCTGCTCTCTGGTAGTTGTTGGCTCGGTTCCAGCGAAGAAACATTCGCAGCAGTTCAACAATCGCAACGAACCCGATCAGCATCGCGGCCCAGCCATATGTTGACCATGAGAATTCCTGACTGAGGTCCTGCGTGAGATACCCGCCTCCCATTCCCATCGACACGCAGGCCAATGTCCCGTCGAGCCACATTTTGCGTTTCAGTTGGCCCTGCGAATGCGTTGTCAACGCGTTACGAGCCGATTCATTCGCGACGTTTCGCAGCGACGTAATCGTCATTCGGTGAGCCAGTTCACGCTGCCGGACAAGGGCGGGTTCTTCGCTTATAGCATCGTCGGTGGCTTCGTCGTCTCGCCATTCTTTTCGAGCACTGGACCGGTCGATTTCCGGACCTGTCGGCGCGACGCTTTTTGCCCAGTCTGGTTTCGTGACTTTCTGCGGTTCTTCAATCGACAGGTCATCGTGGGCCGCCTTGACCGTCTCATCATTCGAGTCCGGTGATTTCGGTGCGGCTGTCCTTCTTCTTCATGCCGAACATCGACGCCAGCAGTGTGCGAAACGCTTTCAACTGTTCTGCCTCGCCGGAGCCGGCGTCCTGTGCTTTATCGGCCAGCTCTGTCACGGGAACTGCATTGACTGTGGCGTTCTCTTCATTCCGCCCTCCAAAGAGATTCCCCGTGGCTTCGACACGTGAGTCGTCGTGGGAATGCCACAGGTCCGGGCTCTCCGAATCTGCCTGGTGATTCTCGCCCGCCGTGTGATGCTGCTCAGTCTCATCGTTTGTCTCGCATTCCAGCGTCTTCGTAGCATCGGCGAGTTGCCTTGCCGTCTCGCTACGTTCATCCCGCAATGCGTCCACCTGGGACTCGATCGCGTCGACCTGCTCCTGTAATTCCGCCGACATTCCCTCTGCGTCTGGTTCGTCAAAGATGTCGTCAAACATGTTTTCATTACTGACATCCAGGTCAATCGTTCGTTCCACATCAGCTGCGTCAATCGTCTCATTCAGTTCGCCATCAATGTCGTCTTTAACGAGAACATCATTCAACACGTCCAGGTATCGTTCCTGCTCGTGTGTCAGCTGCTGCTTCACGGCGGAAAACTGCGACGCCATCGCATTCAGCTGCTGTCGCTCGACATTTCGGGCGCGACGCTCGTAGGCCAGTTCTTCCATGGCCAGGTCCAAGCGAGACTGCACACTTGATTCGTCATTGTCATCGAAGTTCGCAGCCAGTTTCTCGCGCCGCGTGTCGAGCTGCGAGCGCTCAGACAGCAGTCGTTCGAGCTTCTGGGTCATGACCGCCAGTTGTGCCTGCAATCCTTCTCGATTCGCGTCGAGTGACCGTGTCGCTCCGCGAATCTCCGATTCCTGTTTTGCGAGTTCGCGTCTGCGGTTCGCCAGACTCTGCCGTTCGGACACCGACGACTGGCGGGCATCCTGCAATTCGTACTGACCGGCCTGGACCTTCGACTCAAGATCGCGAGCATGTCGATGTTCCTGTTCCCTGGCGTGGCGTTCGACCTGCAGTTCTTCGATTGCCTGCTCCAGTCGTCCTGCCAGATCACGAGCCTGCAGGCTGATGTCGTGATTCTGCGTGACCAGTTTGTTGCGCTCGCTGTCGAGTCGCTCCCACTCAGACTTCAGCTTGTCGCGACCTGTTCCGATCTGTGACATTTGCGATTCGACGTTCTGGTGCTCGATCTGCAGTTCCTCACGCAACCGCTCCAGTTCCATTTCCTTTTGAGTCAGTCGCATCTGCAGCGAAGCCAGCTCGTCCTCGCGAGCCGATACCGTCAGTCGATACGACTGAATCTGTTCTCCATCGGTCGCCACGCGCGTCCGCGTTTCCGCAAGCTGCGTCTGCTCGGCCGCCAGTCGCTGTTCCATCTGAGCCAGACGCTGTCTTTCGTCGTCTCGGTTTAACCGTTCGTTCTGCAGGTCACTCAGTGACGCTTCAACGCGGTCGAGTAGTTCCTGCTGAGCCTCCGTCGGATCACTGCCACCGGTCAGAATCTGCTGCTCCAGTTCGGCCGCGTGCTGGCGGTCCACATCACGCTGTTCACGTTCCAGTTTGAGTTCTGCGAGTGCTGACTCCAGTCGCGTGGTCAGGTCGTGTTCCCGTTCGACGAATTCGGAGGTTTGCTCGGCCAACTGGACCTTGTCAGTTTCCACGCGATGTCGCTCAACCCGTACATCTGCGTGTTCTCCGTTCAACTCTTCGACCCGTAGCTGCATGGCCTCGCGGTCTTCGTTCAATGCCGCCTTGGCATCGCCGAGCTGAGTTCCCAGCAGTTCCAGCTTTTTCTTCAGTGCATCGACGTGTTGCCGATCGGCCACCACTTCGGCCTTCTCCGTCTCCACCCGCGCGAGATCCGCATCGATGCGCGTCTTCTCGGTTTTGATTTTCGCGTACTGAGATTCCACGCGGGCCTGTTCCAGCGCGAGTCGCGCCCGCTCGGCGGAGACTTCGCCGTGTTCGGACTCCAGTTCCGTCTGCGTCTGGTTGAGTCGCTCGCGCTGCTGCTTCAGTTCGTCGCGATCCTGAGTTGCCGCGTTCAGTTCGCAATCGAGTTCCTCCCGCGCAGCATCCAGTTCATGCTGCTGCTCGTCAAAGCACTCGCGGTCGGATTCGAGTTTCTGTAACTCTGACTGCAATTGTGCATCTCGGAGTTCCAGTTGCTCGCGGTCGGCACTGAGCTACTCGCTTTGTGATTCAAGTTGAGACTTCTCTGTCTTGAGCTGATCTTCGCGACCTTCCAGATCGGCAACCAGCGTGTCCAGTGCCTTCTGCCGTTCGCCCAGCTCCGTGGATCGCGACTTCAAGTCGTTCTGGTCAGAGTCGAGCGTCTGTCGAGCTTCAGTGAGCGCATTCTGCTGGACTTCGAGTTCCCGCAGGTCTTCGTTGAGCTTCGCTCGCTGCTGGTCGGCGGCTTCCCGATCAGACTGGACCTGTTCGCGATCGTGTTCCACTTGACGCTTTGAACGAGTCAGCTCAGCTCGGTTATTCGCCACGGACTCGCGGTCCCACTCCAGTGACTGCTGCCTGTCGGCCAGTTCGGTCTCGGCGGAATCCAGTTCGGCGTGATTCTCGTCCAGCTCTTTCTGACGAATGTCGAACTCGTCGCTATGTCGGTGCTTCTCGTCTTCGAATTCTTCCGATCGATTCGTCAGGTCGTTTCGATCCTGATTGAGCTGATCAAATTCTGCAGCGATCAATTCGCGTTCCGCCTGCAACTCACTGGTCTGCCGTTGTTGCTCGGTTTTAAATTCATCCTGCTGCACCACGAGCTGTGCCTGCGCACCCTCGGCCTGTTCATGAAGCTCAGTGAATTCGATCCGCTGCGACTCACGCGCGGCGTCTTCTTTCGTCAGTTCGTCGCGAAGTTCTTCGGTTTCCCGTCGGTCAGACGAGATTGATTTGCGTGCCTCTTCGACGAGCAACTCGCGAGGAAGGGACGAATTAATCGGTGGAGCCGGCCGAAACATCCTGGTGGGTGGACCAGGCAAAGATACTCTGACGGGCAACGGCGGAAGAGACCGTTTGCGCGGAGGCGGTCTGAGCGATGTCCTCGATGGCGACGACGGTGTCGACACCCTGCTGGGGCACGCAGGGAGAGACACTCTGACAGGCGGCGAAGGTAATGTATCGGCTGATTGGTGGCCCCGGTTTCGACACGCTGGTTGAATCGGCCGATGCCGACATCACGGTCTCTCAAACAAGGCTGACGGGCATTGGGACTGACGTACTGCGGCAGATCGAGCGGCTCAACCTGACTGGTGGTCCCGGAGACAATCGGATCGACGTATCGCAATTCAACCGTTCAACGATCATCGATGGTCAAGGCGGCAACGACACGATCATCGGATCCACCGCGGCCGATACTCTGTCGGGCGGTGAAGGTGACGATTCCATTCTCGGACGCAACGGAAACGACCGGTTATTTGGCGGAAACGGCAACGACATACTCGATGCCGGCGCCGGCAACGACGGTCTGTCAGGCGGAACCGGCAACGACCAGCTGTGGGGCGGCGACGACAGCGACACGCTGTATGGCGGTGACGGGGACGACGCCTTGTCGGGCGGCAGTGGCGACGACACTGTTCAGGGCGGGCTCGGCGATGATGTCGTGAATGGTGACACCGGGACGGATATTCTGACCGGAGGCATTGGCGACGGAGTGGCTCAGGGTGGAGACATTTTTGACACGCCCGGCGAGTCCGACGAATTCTTCAGCCTGAATCCGGTCCCCGATTGGGTCGACCAGGTGTAGGACGCGTCTGTGCAGTGTCGTTAGCGCCGCTCTCGAAGAATCCGGTCAATACAGACCGGATTCGGGTGCCGTCGAACGGGACGCTTGCCTCGTGGGAGCGAAACGCGATACTCCCGGACCCACTCAGAAGTCTGCTGCCCTCAGGCCAGCTTCGACCTCACATACGGTACGTCTGTTTACATTTCGCACCGCACGGAACACGGCCCCTATGTCGCAGGATGCCTCGGACAACGCCCCTCGGAAGACGATCGGAGTCCCACGTGAGTGCTTCCCGGACGAGCAACGGGCTGCGTTGGTCCCGGCGGATGCTGGCCTGCTGAAAAAGGCCGGATTCGACGTCATTGTCGAACGTGCCGTGGGCAGTCGGGCAGGCTATCGAGATGAGGACTATGCCGAGCAAGACGCGGAACTTGTCGACAGTCGCAATGCTATTTTTGAGCGGGCCGATGTCATCGTTCAGGTGCGGACGGCGGGAGCCAACCGACACGCCGGGGCGGATGATCTGAGCCTGCTTCGATCCGGCCAGACACTGATCGGCATGTGCGACCCGCTTGGCCAGCCGCAGACTATGCAGGAAGTCGCTGCCAAAGGCGTGACGTGTTACTCACTTGAGCTGCTGCCACGAATCACGCGTGCGCAGAGCATGGACGTGCTGTCCTCTCAGGCTTCCATCGCCGGCTACAAAGCCGTCTTGACCGGTGCCACACAGCTACCTCGCATGTGTCCCATGATGATGACGGCGGCGGGCACGATTGCTCCGGCGCGGTTCTTCATCATTGGGGCTGGAGTCGCTGGACTACAGGCGATCGCCACTGCTCGCCGAATGGGCGCCGTGGTCTGGGCCTACGACATTCGTCCGGCGGTCAAAGAAGAGGTCCTGAGTCTGGGAGCCAAGTTCCTGGAACTCGATCTGGTAAAATCTGAAGACAAGCAGTCTGGCGGATACGCCCAGGAGATGGACGAGGAATTCTATCGCAAGCAGCGTGAGGCCATGACTCAGCTGATCGCCGAGACAGATGTCCTGATCACGACCGCTGCCGTGCCGGGACGCAAAGCACCGACACTTGTCACGACAGAAATGATCAAAGGCATGCCACCCGGCTCGGTCGTGATCGATCTGGCTGCCGAACAGGGCGGGAATTGCGAACCGACAAAGCCAGGCGAGATTCACATCGAGTTCGGAGTCACGATCGATGGAACGATCAACGTGCCGGCGACGGTTCCGTTCCACTCGAGTCAGATGTTTGGCAGGAACGTTGCCACGTTGTTGAAGCATCTGCAGTCTGAGGGTGCGCTGGACGAGCCGTCAGAAGACGAAATCGTCCAGGAGACGCTGGTGACACGTGGGGGTGAAGTCGTACACACACGCGTGCGCGACGCTCTGGGCCTACCGCCTTTGACTCCCGCAGAGACTGAAGAAACTGTGTCAGAGACTGATGCGGCTTCTTCCGAGACAGAGTCGACAGCAGAATCCGACGGTGGTGAAACCGCACCTGAAGCACCCTCAACAAGCAACTGAATGAAAGAGCCTCCATGCTGGCTTTTCTACTGGCAGAATCAGGTCCGGATGCCGCCATGCTTCTGCTGGTCGTGTTCGTTCTGGCCATATTCATTGGCGTCGAAGTCATCACCAAGATACCACCGACGCTGCACACACCATTGATGTCCGGCTCGAATGCCGTGTCCGGCATCACACTGGTCGGAGCAGTTCTGGCCGCGGGCACCGGTGCGGACCTTCTGCCGAAGATACTCGGCTGCGTGGCCGTGACACTGGCGACAATCAACGTCGTGGGCGGGTTTATGGTGACGCACCGCATGCTCGGCATGTTTCGCCGTAAGGATTGAGCTTCTGTTGCGGGTGAACGGAAAAAGAAACTGACGAGTGGAACAAACGGGATGCAATCGTGGATGCGAGAGTAGTTCAACTGGCGTACCTGATTTCGGCGGTGCTGTTCATCCTTGGCCTCAAGGGGTTGACGCGGCCGAAGACTGCGGTGCTCGGCAACCTGCTGGGCGCCTGCGGCATGCTGCTGGCCGTCGTCGTGACTCTGTTCGATCAGCAGATTCTGGACTTTCGGCTGATCGTGTTCGGCGTTGCCGCCGGAACTGTGATCGGCGCTGTCATCGCGACGCGGGTCCAGATGACATCGATGCCGCAGATGGTGGCTTTGTTTAACGGATTCGGCGGAATTGCGTCTGTCCTTGTCGCTGGCGCGTACCTTGCACAAACCGAGGATCCCGATAGCTCGATACTGGTCGCAACGGCCGCATCCGGCCTGATTGGAGCCATCACCTTTTCCGGCAGCCTGGTTGCCTGGGGCAAGCTGCAGGAAATCAAAGCTCTTGACAGCATCAACATTCCGGCTCAGCAACTTGTTAATGGAACACTCCTGCTGGCGTGCCTGGCAATGTGTGCCGTTGTCGTGACTGACGCGAACCCCGCGACGCAGACGATCGCCTATTGGCTCGTCGCAGTCACGGCTCTGGTCCTTGGCGTCACGCTGGTGGTCTCCATCGGCGGCGCGGACATGCCAGTCGTTATTGCACTGTTGAATTCCTACTCGGGACTGGCGGCGTCTGCGACAGGCTTTGTACTGCAGAACACAGTTCTCATTATCGCTGGCTCGCTGGTGGGAGCATCCGGTCTGATTCTCACACGCATCATGTGCGTGGCAATGAACCGCTCATTATCGATCGTGTGGTTTGGTTCGATGGGCGGGGGCGGTAGCGCGCCTGATGCAGACGAGGTTTATGCCAACGTTAAATCCACGTCTGCGGACGAAGCAGCAATGTTGCTGGAGGTTGCCGGCCGCGTGGTGATTGTGCCAGGGTACGGAATGGCGGTGGCGCAGGCCCAGCACACGGTCAGTGAACTGCGACAGATCCTGGTGGGCAGACAAATCGAAGTCGACTTTGCCATCCACCCGGTCGCAGGGCGTATGCCCGGACACATGAATGTGCTGCTGGCGGAAGCTGACGTTCCGTATGAAGCACTGCGCGAAATGGATGAAATCAATCCCACGCTGGAGCAGGCCGATGTGGCGATCGTTCTAGGCGCCAACGACGTCGTCAATCCGCTCGCCCGGACTGATCCCGACAGCCCAATTGCCGGCATGCCGATCATCGACGTCGACAAGGCGAAGACGATCATCGTCGTGAAACGAAGCTTGAGTCCCGGATTTGCAGGCATTCCGAATCCGCTGTTCGCCGCGGACAACGCACTGATGCTGTTTGGTGACGGTCGCAAAGCGATTCAGGACATCATTAAGGCGTTGAACGAAGGATAGGCGCCCAATCGTCTTTTCCGCCTGCATGATGTCGCATGCAAACGTCCTGCCTGTCGTTGAATAACTCACAACCTCACTTAGTCAGGCTCACTCATGTCCAGGCAGTTCGTCGGAGAGATGAAAGACGGTGACGCAATTGACGAAGTCTACATGCTCGCCGACAAGCAACTCCGAGCGAATCGAAATGCCAACCTGTATCTGCTGACGCAACTCCGGGACAACACCGGCACGATCAGTGGTTTGATGTGGAATGTCACCGAAGAGCAGTGCGACTTTGAGGCGGGTGACTTTGTAAGAATTCGTGGCAAGTGCCAAGTCTATCAGAGTGGCCTGCAGATCATTCTGACCCGCGTCGATCAGCAGGATCCTGGCGGAATCAACCACGAAGACTTCGAATTGAAACCCGACAAGAATGTCGAGGAACTTCTGGGCCGCGTGCGCGAGATTCTCCTGTCGGTTGAAGACACCGCGATCCGGTCGTTGATGGAGTGTTTCCTGATTGACGAACCACTTGTCCTGAAGCTCATGGGCAGCGGCGCGGGTGTGAAGGCTCACCATGCCTACCCGGGGGGTCTGGTCGAACACATTTGCAACATGCTCGAGGCGGCCGTGCGCATTCGTGACCTGTACCCGGACGTGGATTTCAATCTGGTTCTTGCCGGGATCTTTCTGCACGACCTCGGCAAAATCCGCGAAATGGATTTCGAAAACGCATTTGTCTACACGGACGAAGGACAATTGCTCGGTCACATGTCCATTGGCGTGGAACTCGTCACCGAAAAAGTCGCCCAGGTCGAGCGTTTGACCGGCGAGGCATTTCCGACGGAAACCGAACTCAGGATCAAGCACATGATCCTGAGTCACCACGGATCCTACGAACACGGCAGTTCACGGCTGCCGATGACTCCGGAAGCCATTGTTCTGCATCAACTCGACAATCTGGACGCCAAGGTGCATGAGATCACGCGAGCCATCAGCGACGACCCGAATTCCGAATCACACTGGACGCCGTTCATGCCACGTATCAATCGCAAGCTCTTCAAGGGTAGTAAGAACGGCGACGAGTGAGGCAGGAGACTTCAGCTTGCGAGGTCGACTCTTCTGGATTTCATTCATGCACCGCGACCGCGTTGGAACACTGTTTGCCATCCTTCTGCTGTTTGCAGTGCTGCCTGCACGTGCCGACGACAGCAAACCCAACGTTTTGTTTATTGCCGTCGACGATCTGAATGACTGGATCGGTTGCCTCGGCGGCCATCCGCAGGCGAAGACGCCGAATATTGACCGTCTCGCAGACAAGGGTGTGCTGTTTACGAACACCCACTGCCAGGCCCCGATCTGCAATCCATCGCGCGTGAGCCTGATGACGGGCACACGACCGTCGACGACAGGCATCTATCTGCTTGCTCCGGCCGACTTTCGCAAAGCGTGCCGACGGCTGGCAGATGCTCACTCCACCCCGACGATCCCGGAACACTTCGCGCGCAGCGGTTATGTGACTCTTGGAGCTGGCAAGATCTATCACGGCAACACTTCAAGGGAGACATTTCAGGAATATGGTCCACGAGCATTCTCGGGCCCGTTTCCAAAGCGAAAGTTGAATTATCCAAAAGGCGTCAAGCTCTGGGACTGGGGACGGTTTCCCGAGCGGGACAACCAGCAAGGAGATGTCGCGATTGCCGACTGGGCCATCGGCAAACTGAAGGCCTCGCATGAAGAGCCATTCTTCCTGGCAGCCGGCTTCTTTCGACCACACGTCCCTCTTTATGCACCCGAGAAATGGTGGGACGGTTACGGAGACACATCGACCATCCGGCTCCCGCCGTCGCTCGAATCGGACCACGAAGACATTGGTGCCTTCGCTCGCAAGCTGACTTGGAGTGGGCTGGCTCCACGACACGACTGGATGCTGGAGAACGGACAGTGGCAAGACACCGTGCATGCTTATCTGGCGTGCATCAGTTTCGTTGATCATCAGATCGGCCGAATACTCGACGCTCTGAAGGTCAGTGCGTATGCCGACAACACGGTTGTCGTGCTGTGGTCCGATCACGGCTGGGCGCTGGGCGAGAAGCAGCGCTGGGCAAAACGCTCGTTATGGGAACGCTCCACACGAGTGCCACTGATTATCGCCGGTCCTGGAATCGCGGGCGGTCGCCGATGTAATCAGCCCGCAGGGCTCATCGACATCTATCCGACGCTCTGTGAATTGTGTGGCCTGTCGCAACCAGAACAACTGGAAGGGCATTCGCTCAAAGCTCAGCTTCAGGATGTGAACACTCAACGCCGTCCGGTGGTGACCACGTTCTACCGCAACAACCACGCTGTCCGGTCACAGCACTGGCGATATATCCGATACTCGGATGGTTCTGACGAACTGTATGACCACAGGAACGATCCGCACGAATGGCAGAACGTCGCTGCGCGACCTGATCATCGCAAAGTGATCACAGAACACGCTCAGTTTCTGCCGAATACGAATATCGCGGCGGCCAGAGGCAGTAGCGGGCTGGGTGTGCGGGACGAGGATCGCAATCTCTTCGATGGTTTCAGGTAACCGATCGCGGCTGGTACGCTTCCGTGTTCGAGCGGCGCTCACACAGTGGGTCGAACATTTCCGCCCGGCGGGCAGCAATGTCCGTTTCACTGACTGCGACGTTTTCTCTCCATTACTGACCTGACACCTGACGAGCGACTGCACATGACTCCTCGAGAAGTTCTCGCTTTGATTCGCGAGCGCGAAATTCAGGCGGTCGACCTGCGCTTCATGGATTTTCCTGGCACGCAGAAGCACTTCACCGTTCCGGCCGGGTCGCTGACTGAGGAGACTTTCGATCGCGGATTCAGTTTCGACGGCTCGTCGCTGCGCGGCTGGCAGGCGATCAACGAAAGCGACATGCTGGTTGTGCCCGAGTTCGAGACCGCTGTCGTCGACCCGTTCATGCAGCGGACGCTAGCACTCACGTGCAACATTCAGGACCCGGTGACGCGACAGGATTATGCACGCTGTCCGCGGAATGTCGCCCGCAAAGCCGAGGCTTACATGCAGTCGCTGGGCTTTGCTGATCAAGCCTGCTTTGGCCCGGAAGCCGAGTTCTTTGTCTTTGACAATGTCGCGTTCGATCAGAATCAGCACGAAGGCTTTTATCACATCGAAAGTGTTGAAGGAGAATGGAACCGGGGGCGACGCGATCGAACTGAAGCTGCCAACGCGGGGTATCGCATTCGCAGTAAGGAGGGATACCTGCCGATTCCACCGGCGGACACGCTGCAGAATCTGCGTACGGAAATCATGCTGGCTCTAAAGGAATGCGGTGTCGAACTCGAGGCGCACCACCACGAAGTTGCGTCGGCCGGCCAGTGCGAGCTCAACGTCCAATATGGCCCACTGGTACGCACGGCCGATCATATGCTGCTGCTCAAGTACGTCGTTAAGAATCTTGCAGCAAAGCACGGCAAGACAGCGACGTTCATGCCCAAGCCTCTGTGGGACGACAATGGCTCAGGACTGCATCTGCACTTCTCGTTGTGGAAAAACGAATCGACGCTGTTTGCCGGTTCCGGTTACGGCGGTCTCAGCGACACAGCGATGTACGCGATGGGCGGAATTCTGAAGCACGCGCCCGCTGTGCTGGCGTTCTGTTGTCCCACAACCAACAGCTACAAGCGCTTGCTGCCGGGATTCGAAGCGCCGGTCAATCTGACGTTCAGTTACCGGAATCGCTCGGCGGCGATTCGAATCCCTGTTCACAGTCCACATGCCGCAGACAAGCGGTTTGAGTTCCGTTGCCCGGATTCGTCTTCGAACCCGTACCTCGCCATGTCGGCCATGCTGATGGCGGCTCTGGACGGAATTCAGAATCGGATCGAGCCTGGTCAACCACTCGATAAGGACATCTACGATCTGGATCCCGCAGAGCTTGGGTCCGTCGAAAAAACACCGGATTCCCTGGAAGCGTCGCTGCTGGCACTGCGCAATGATCACGAATTCCTGCTTCGCGGCGACGTGTTTACCGGCGACGTGATCGATACGTGGATCTGGTACAAGACAGAGCACGAGGTCGAAGCGATCCGTCAGCGCCCACATCCGTACGAATTCGCTCTCTACTACGACATTTGAATCGCGCCACTTTGGGGCGGCAGGCCTGGCAGTGAGCATAGACTTGAGCGAATCCGGCCAGTCCCCGCAGTTTCAGCGGGCGTGATCATCGGGCGGGTCCGGTTGTTCCAGCGACTCGGCGACCATTGAATATGCCGGATCTGGCGGTCGATAGACGAGAGCATGATCGACCTCGAAATCCAGCTCGTCCGTCAGAATCCTGCGTGTCTGCTTGTGCTGCAGGCCTATCAGGCCGCGTTTGACCAGCTGCAGGAAGAAACTTCCGCCGCGAATTCCAAGGCCGCATCACTTTCTGATTCCGACGGATCAGAACCGGAGACCGACGACCACTCCAATGTGCCTGCGTCACGCCGAGGACACGCCTGGATCGCACGCCTGCCCGGCGTGACCGGAGTCGATGACGAGGAACTGTCCTGGGTTCACGGCCAGTTGATCGCCTACGGTCTACTGAAATGCGACCTTCGCGATCAAGCGGCTGGCGTCGTCTATCAGCTAACACCCGAGGCCCGACAGGTCTTGGAGGCGGAATCGAACGAATGGTTGAGTGAAGCCGCGTAGGTTTGCTGACCAGCGGCAAGCTCAGCCTACGGATTAATCAATTCCCGAAGCCCGGTCAGGACCTCCACGGCCTTCCCGATGTCTGCCTTTTGGCGTGCAGCGTCTTCCGGGATTTCCCGTTCGATTGTCAGCGGGCCGTCGTAACCGATTTTCTGCAGCGTCCGCAGGTATGTCTCCATGCCGACGTCACCGTCGCCGAGCGGCACTTCGGCACCCCAGGCCGTTCCACGCACATCTTCCGGTGCCCAGGTCGCGTCTTTGCAGTGAATGCTGCGCACGAGATGTCCTACCTTCTCCAACGCTTCGATCGGATCGCCAGTCCCGTACAGGATCATGTTGGCTGGATCAAAATTGATGAACAGATTGTCTCGGCCTACGTCCGCGATGAACTCCAGCAGATGGTCGGCTGATTCCTGTCCGGTTTCCAGATGCAGGTTCTGGCCGTTGGCTTTGACGTAATCGAGCAAATCCTGCGTGACGCTAATCAGGTTGCTGTAGCTGTCCGTCTCGCGGCCCGGAACGAATCCGATATGCAGAGCCACGATGTCGCAGCCAATGAATTTTGCAAAGTCTGACGCCGAGCGGAATTCTGCAGCCCGTTGCTCACGCAGAGCCTCAGGAACCAGGCCGATAGTCTCCGCCGTCCGCTGGATGCTCTCATACGTTTCGCCTGCGAATCCACTGAAGACTGTCGTGACCGTAATACCGGCGGCGTTGGCTTTTTTCAGATACGCCTGTGCGGCGGCTTCAGTCCGGTTCTCTGGATGTGGCGCGTGCAAGTGAACCGTTGGAATCCCCAACTCCTGCGCGACTTCCATATGGACGCCGAGTCCGGCATCGACTGACGTGAAAACTCCGATGGGCCACTTACTCATTGCGTCAGCTCCTGAAGTGTGAAACCAGAGAGCACGCAATCTAAGCGGCAGCATGGCCGGAGAAAACCAACCGGCACGAAATGTGATTCTTTCAACTGCGTCCGAGGATCACTGCCGAGTCGAAACTGGCAGTCGGCGTATCACATGGCATCAAGTCGATCGAGTAGCTTGAGGGTCAGCGTGAACTGTTCATCGATCGTTTCGGTCGCGGTCGGAGCAGGGTCACCCCCTTCGCCGGTTTGGCCTAGGTCGTTGCCACCGTTGCCGTTCAGCACGTCAATGCCCTGGTCACCAAGCATCGTATCTGCGCCACCGCCGCCGCGAATCGTATCGTCACCGTCGCCGCCACGGATGACGTCATTGCCAGCGTTGCCTTGCAGTAGATCGGAACCGTTACCGCCGTCGATGCCGTCCGCACCATTGCCGCCGTTGATCGTGTCATCGCCGTCGCCGCCTAGAATCTCGTCGTTTCCGCCACCGCCGTCGATGCTGTCGTCACCGTGGTCACCGAGGATCGAGTCGTTGCCGGACTGACCGTTGATCCGGTCGTTGTTGCGACCACCATTCAGTAGATCGCTACCACTCCCGCCAGAGAGCGTATCCTGACCCGATTGGCCCAGCAGCGTGTCGCTGCCAGAATTCCCGTTCAGGTTGTCGTCACCAAAGTTGCCCCGCAGCGAATCGTCGCCGTCTCCGCCTCTAATCACATCACTGTCGAGTCCGCCGTCAACGGTATCGTCGCCCTCGCTGCCATCGATTGTGTCGTCATCCGCACCTCCACGAATCGAGTCGTCTCCAGACCCGCCATCGATGACATCCGCTCCGGCGTCTCCGTCAACCGTGTCATCACCACCTCCAGCGACAATCGAGTCGTCACCGTCTCCGCCTGAGAGTCTCTCGGCCGATTCACTACCGCGGACAGTGTCAGTGCCTTCGCCGCCACGGAGTTCGAGTCGCACATTACCGATATTCGCTGCCGAAGCGTCGATCAGGTCGTCACCGATGCCGCCATCAACGACCAGCGAAATTCGACCAACCTGACGCAGGTCGCCCAACGTGATTGTGTCATCACCGTTATTGCCGCTGACCAGGACCGTCGCCACTGTTTCGTCCACGGTCAGAGTTGCCGTGCCTTCTGTGACGACCAGTTCACCGGTGCTCGACTGACCGACGACAAGCGTGTTGGCTGCGTCCGTGGCCTGAACCTGGGCTTGGTCCTGTCCATCTGCGCCGATGACCGTGTCGTCACCATCGGGTTGACCATTCCAGATCATGGTGTCTTCACCCAGGCCGCCATCAATCAGGTCATCACCGCCCTGTCCGTCGATCGTGTCTGCACCCAGACCGCCAAAAATCGTGTCCATTCCGGCGCCGCCCAGAATTGTATCGTCACCGGCATTACCGAAGATCAAGTCCCGACCGTCGTCACCATCTATGAAGTCGGCGACGTCAGAACCCAACAATGTGTCCCTGCCTCGGCCACCAATGACTGTTTCGCAGATAACGTTACCTGATGTCGTGGTGCCCAATGAGAGTGGTGGAATGAAGGAAGTCGATGGACTGCCCACCGCCCCCAGCGAGACGCTCGCTGAGCCGGAAAAGCTCGCCGGAGTCATCGATGCTCCCTGATCGATAATCGTGGCGACACCTGTACCGTCTTCAATTCTGCTCCCGGCTGACGGGTTCGACAAAACGACGGAAAACGTTTCGTTAGGTTCCACGATACCGTCATTGAATACACTAACGGGGATGGTCTGACTTGTCGTGCCGGGCGGAAACACCAGTGTATCACTCTGGGCAACGTAATCGACGCCCGCAATCGCTGTTCCATCGACAGTGTTAAAGTCGACCGAAGTGGCACCGACTGCTGGCTGATCAAGGGTGACTGTGAATGGTGTCACGCCCCCAACCGCGACCATGGACAGTTCGTCTGAAAGGTCCTGTGGGTCGTTCACCACTACAAAATTCGGGTCGTACGAGGCCGTCGCCGAAAACCCAAAGCTGAAGTTGCTGACTTCGAAGGCGCGTACCCGACGTCCGGCGCTGGTCAATACAGCCAGTTCCATCGCGCTCGCGTTTCCGATGGCGAAGTCAGAGAGGACAATCACCAGTCCATCATTTGGAGGGGTCGCCAGATCGATGAATGTCTGATTGGCGTTGGACAGAACTGACCCGCCCGTACCGCCAAACGGCAGTGTGAAGGACGGGACATTCCGCAGAATGTCCTCAACGTCATTGATACCGTTTCCATCGACGTCTGCGAGGGGCGTCGTCGTCAGGTTCATGGTGAAGGGCACGTACCCCGCAGCCGGATCCATCTCCACGCGACCGACACTTGAGTTTGTTGAAAAGAACGTGATCAGCGACACACGCGACATAGGAGCGTTAACTGCCAGGACGGTGTTGTTGTACGTGATCAGTGAGTCCAGCTCGACGTCGATAATTGTGTTCGGCTGGCCGTCTCCGTTGACATCACCCACCGTTGCACCCGTGAAAACACTGGACGCGCTTCCGGAAACGTCGATTGCAAACACAACGTCGGTGGCATCGCCGGGTTCCATGATTGTGACGTCATCAATGCTGAACGCCGGAACGTCGTCGTCCCGGATGCTGACCGTGCTCGTCCCGTTCTGAATGGTCAAACCCTGGGGGTTCGACAGCACGACCGTGAAAGTTTCATCCGGGGCCGGCTCCTGGACGAGATCACCGACAATGGGAATGGTCAGTGTCTGCGAAGTGACGCCGGCGGGAATCGTGACCGTTCCGCTTGTCGCTACAAAGTCCGAGCCCGCCAGGGCAGACCCTTCGACCGTGGTAAAATCAACGGTCACGGGTAACAGCGTTGCACTCGAAAGAGTCAGAGTGAGAACGGCAGATTGTGGGGAAGTGGGGTCGCCCTCCGGGTTAACCAGAAGCGTCGACTGGATCGAGACCGACGGATCGGCCGCCGCTATTCCATCGTCGCCCGTACCGCCGTCCAGGAAGTCCTGACCGGCATTCCCGAGAATTGTGTCGGGTCCACCCTGGCCTCTAACCCTATCGTCACCAGACCCGCCCTGAATCGCATCGCCGCCGGATCCACCAATGATGGTGTCGCTTTCCGCATTGCCATTAAGCGTGTCGTTACCACTACCCCCGTTGATGAAGTCCGTGCCGGAACCGCCATTCACCGAGTCCCGGCCCGCCTGACCGAAGACACGGTCATTCCCGTCACCGCTCTCCAGCGTGTCGTCGCCAGAGTTTCCGTGAAGGATATCGTCACCGGCAGCCCCCAGGATCGAGTCCTCATCACTCCCTCCGAGTAATGAGTCGGCATCGTCACCACCATCCAGGGTGTCATTTCCCGCCATACCGTTGATTGTGTCGTTGCCGGCTCCGCCCAGAACACTGTCCCTGCCATCACCGGCATTGATGAAGTCGTCGCCAACGCCACCGGTGAGGCTGTCGTCACCGTCGTCACCCAGGATGCTGTCGTCGCCCTCGTCCCCAGTGACGACGTCGCTACCATCGCCCGCGTTGACAGTGTCGTCGCCCATTCCACCTGTGATACTGTCGTTCCCGTCGTTACCAGCCAGCACATCGCCAGCGCTGCCGCCATTGATTACGTCGTTACCGTCGCCACCGCTGATGTTCGTCGTAATGTCGCTCGCGCCGGTGATCTGGTCGTCGCCCTGACCACCCACGATTGAGATCGTCGAGCCCGTGCCTGTCAGACCGCTGAAGAGCGCCACGTTGACGCCACTCAGGTCTATAACGTTGTCGCCAGCGCCCGCGATAATGTCGATCGACATGACCTGACTGGTCGACAGCGCTGTAGGCAGATTTGTCGCACTGACTCCGTCAACCTGCACATCCAATTGCCCCGGGACCGACGCGTCCTCACCAATTTTGATGGTTTCATCCCCGTCGGCCAGAATGCGCAATAGACCGTCGCCAGTAAACTGGATTGTAGATGTCAATAAAGTACGTTGTTCCAGATGTTGTAAGTCTACGTGCAGAGGGACTGCGGAACGACCATGGTTGTCGCGGCTTCGACGTTCTGGTTTGCGACCAGCGCGTTCACGTAATCCTTTGAGCCAGGTCAGTGCTACCATGACCGCGTCCCTCCAGGGAGCCGAATAACTGAATGCATTTGTCAAGCGCGAAGTGGAATCGCAGTTCCACGAATCGGCATTCGGCTGAGCGATGTGGATCACATCCGGTTCAATCATCAAAGGATGAACGTTGTTGACAGCAGGTCGCCGTGACCAGCGTACCAACGCTGATGACCGTCGCAAACAGAGCGAAGCCTGCGTGACGCGCATTTCGGACAGGCATTCGAAGTCCTGGAACACGGACACCCCGCAGAAACAGTGCGACCGGCACCGGACGTTTCACGCGGCCCTGATCAGTGTGTTCGACCCGACTCGCTCAATCCGTACGTTGCGACTGACCCGCATGGAAGGTGTCGTTCATACGACCACAATCGGGATTCGTACGGAACAGCATCCTGGGGCGGCACTGGAAGACCGGCGCTAAGCTTCCCGGGAACATGGCGCCAGGGTCGCGCCCAATAGGCAAGAATTGAACCTGGGCAGCTTCAGGCAATGCGGCTTGCCATCTGAGGCTGGTGGCAAAGGGCTTCGAGACTCATCCCGCCGAGTGCATGCTGTTGCCCACGAAGCGGTCGAACGGCGAGGAGTCAAATCCCGTCAAGAGATTCAAGGAGAGCAGTCGTGATCTGGAACGACTCGTCGATCGTCAGATTGCTCGGAGGCGGATCAAATCCTTCGCCGGTTGCCCCGATATCATCGCCGGCGTTTCCGTTCAACACGTCCTGCCCCAATTCACCCAGCAGAGTGTCGTCGTTCCCACCACCCTGGAGCGTGTCGTCTCCGTCACCTCCGAGGAGCGTGTCGTCTCCTAGGTTTCCCTGCATCAGATCGTTACCGTCCTGAGCATTCAAGCCGTCATTACCGTCACCACCTCGCAATGTGTCATTTCCGTCACCGCCGACAAGTTCATCATTTCCACCATTACCAAAGATCAGATCGTCGCCGTCACCACCGCGAAGTTTGTCGGCTCCGGCGTGACCACGCAGCGTGTCATTATTCGTACCGCCGTCCAGTGTGTCGTTGCCCGCGGACCCAAGCAGCGTATCACGGCCTTCCTGGCCGAGCAGTGAGTCATTCCCGGCTGCACCATCCAGCAGGTCGTCAC
>CAYSJO010000922.1:0-5449 GCA_964431285.1 uncultured Planctomycetaceae bacterium | reverse complement strand
CAAATACTGAAGACGAACCTGGAAAATGCTCTAGAAACTCGCGAGGCGATGCGAGTCAGTTGGCGCCATACGACGCAGTATCACACCGAGTCCACACCCCAGCGACAACCCCAGGGCGTTGGCGCACAAGTCGAGAGCATCGGTCTGACGGGGCGGAAAAAACTGCTGCAGTGATTCGACCAGAACGGCATGTGTGGCGGCCGCGATCACCAGGCTTGTGAAGACGCGCCGGCTCTTCGTCAGTCCGACCCATAGCAGAGAGGTCGACAGTCCGAAGTAGCCGATCACGTGATACAGCTTGTCGTTCGAACTGTCGAACATGTCATCGTCGGCCCTGGGCGGAAAACCCAGCAGTGCCCACGGATCACTGCTCAGCAGAATGGCCGTCAGGAATACCGTGCACCCGATCGCTCCGGCGAGCCGCAGCATGTTGAGGCCGCGACTGTCGCGAAACAGCAGAACTCGCACTAACCTGGTCAACGTCACTCAGTCCCTGCTGACTTTGCTCCGCGCTTCCAGTCGGCGATCCACAACTGGCTGGTTTCGTCTTCCGAACGCGTCGACGTCCACATCAGCTTTGTCCCATCCGGACTGAAAACGGGCAGCACGTTTTGCGACGAACCGTGTGTGACCTGCGTGATGTCGCCACTCTTCAGGCCGGATTCGGTCGTCTGCAGTTCCAGGGTGAACAGTTGAAACTTCGCGCCCGGCGCGCGTGGGCCGCGTGAGTAGTCGGCTCCGGACCACACCAGGTAATCGCCGCTCGGATGGAAGTAAGGGCACCAGTTGACCTGGTTCAGGTTGTCGGTGAGTTGCACTTCCGTCTTGCCATCTGCCGAGATGGCGAAGAGTTGCAGCATGTGCTCTTTGGCGCGGTCGCTGCGGAAGATGACCCACTTGTTGTCCGGCGAAAAGAACGGCCCGCCGTCGTAGCCATCGACGTTGGTCAGTTGTCGGACGTTTTCGCCGTCGGCGTCCTTGATGAACAGGTCGGGGTCGCCGTCTCGTGACGATGTAAACACGATCTGCTTTCCATCGGACGAATAGCTGCCTTCGGCGTCGTAGCCTGGCGCGTCGGTCAGGCGTTTGAGATCGGTGCCGTCGAGATTGATCGTGTAAATGTCCATGTGGGGATCGAAGTCCCACTGATAGCGACGGCGTCCGCCTTGCGCGGCCAGGTCCCGGGCTTTCTTTTCGGTCTCGTCAATTCGCGGGTCGGAGTGGCTGGACGCGAACAGAATCCGCTTCGCATCGACCGTGAAATAACTGCATGTCGTGCGTCCCCGGCCCGGGCTCACTCGGGTTGGTGTCTTTGAGTCGAGTGACTGGACATAAATCTGGTAAAAGGGGTAACCGATCGGGTACGCCTGATAGACGATCTTTGTCCCGTCGGGCGAAAAGTAGCCTTCACCCGCGCGAGGCAGCCCAACCGTAACCTGCCGGATGTTGGCGAGATGCTTCGCTTCCTGTGCCTTTGGAGACGAGGGTGTTGAGTCCTCGGCCTGACCGGGAAGAGTGACTGTCAGGGCGATTCCGATTGCGCTCAGGAGAGCAGGCAGGGGACGGCGTTCCATGTCGATCCTCGATGATTGAATCTTTCGGAGCAGGTGACCAGTACGCCTGCGATGCGGCGGGATTATAGGGACCATTGATTCGCGGCAACAAAGCTGGAACCCAGTGCATGGCAAAGAAAAAAGCAGCCACTCGAAAGAAAACCGCGCCGAGGAAGAGAGTCGCGTCACGAAAAAAGGCCGCTCCTGGCAGAAGGTCTGCGCGCAGCCAGTCGACAGTGTCTGCTGCCGGCATACTGAAACCGGCCGGATTCAAGTCTCTCATCAAACAGCAGGCAGCACTTCCGCTCGGTTCCGTGCTCGATCATGTGTGTCTGACTGCCGACTGTCAGCACTCGCTGGGCGGCATCCCCAGAGGTTGCACGATTGCGTTGACTGGACCTCTGGCGAAAGGCAAGACACGCACGGTACTCGCTGGGCTGGCGCGGGCGGCGAGCAACGGCATGCGGGTCGGACTGGTTGTCAGTGAGGAGCAGTTTCGGGACGCCTCGGATTGCGGACGCGACGACCTGTGCTCGCGGATGACGAAAATCGGTATGGCCGCAACCGGATTGAGTGAATCGGACTTCCGTGATCAGGTACTCAGCAACGTTTGCGTGCTGGAGATTCCCGCCTATGAAAACGCGACCTGGGACGAGTTCCTGGTGCATGACGCTCAGCCAGGAATCTACGCAGTTCCAAAAGTTGCCCCGCCGAAGCCAGAGTGATTCAACTCGGATTCAGGTCACGTCTTACTCGACCGGAATTCGAATCACCTGTGTCGACCACGAACCATCAGACTCCAGTTCAATCAGTCGTGCTGCTGGCGGCAACGGATCGATCTGAATTACGTCCGTCCGCGGCTTGAACTGAGGACCGACCGCCGGTGTCGTCAACACGGTGAGTCCGTCAATCGACGTGGCGGACTCCTGATGGACGTGTCCGCAACAGACGAGCTTCACATGCGGAGCGGTTCCGAGTACCTCCAGCAGTTGATCGGCGTCCTGCAGACCGATCGCGTCCAGCCAGGCGCTGCGCATTGTGACCGGCGGATGATGCAGGAACACCAGTGAGTGGACGCCATCGGTCGAGGCCAGTCGATCGCGTAACCACTCCAATTGTTTGTCCGCGACCCGCCCGGCAACTTCACCCGTGATCTGCGAATCGAGACCGAGAATCTGCCAGTCGCTCAGTCTGTGCTGGAATGGCAGTCGTTCATTCTGCATTACACAGCACTCAGGAAAGACTGATTCCAGTGCGGCGCGATCGTCGTGATTGCCGGGCAGAATCCGCACGCGGTCGGAGAGGTCGCCGAGAGCGTCGCGATAAGCCACGCAGGTAACGATGTCTTCATCGTGTGCCGTGTCGCCGGTCACAATCAGACAGTCCAGGTCGGCGTGGTCCGTGCGGATTGCACTCACCACCGCGTGCAGACGGGGCCACGTCGAAACGCCTCTGAGTTCCGTGGCTCGGTCGGCAAACAGATGACAATCGGTGATCTGAACGATGCGCTGAGTCATGACCGACATTCATAATGAGACAGGGTGCCGACCGGATTATTTTCGTGTGTGCGTCCTGTAGAGCATCAGCCCGACGAACGCGAATGAGTGTGTCGTTGTTTGAGAAGTCGAGACATCCGGATCGGCTGTGAATCAGTGTATTTATGTGTAGAGATGAAACTGCGAGTCCTGTCGTTTACCGTACATTCATGACATCTCATCCATTGACACAACAAAGAACGTCACATTCTGCGCGTCGCAGTTTTCTTACCTGTGACCTTTCCATGTGCACTACACGACGAGACAACCGATGACTACATGGACTGAGATGTTGGGGGAATTCGGATGTGGTGAATTGTTAGCTGCGAAACAATCAGCCGGTAAACCACCCCCCTCACGGACAAATCACACCCCTTCGCAGTCAAAGAGTGGAATCCGTCGGACGCCGACAAGTCGGCCGCGTGGGAGCTTTACACTGAGATCCGCACGCGGATCACGACCCAGCCGCTGGCGTATGGTCATGGCGACGAAGTCACAGCTCTGACCAGTGTCTACAACGTCTTTGGCCTCACGCGCGAAGCGATCAAGAAACACGAAGGCTGTACGCATTTTGCCACGCTGGCAGTCCACGTCCTGAACATGCACATTCGCCCATTCACAGCCTACTGGCACGGAGTCAAAGAGGCTGGGCGTCTCAGCAGCAGTGACACTCGTCACCGCTTCCGCGGCGAGCTGGCCGAACTGCAGGTCAAGTTGCGTCTCTTCATGCGGCTCCTGGGCCATCTGGCCGAAGGAGACAAGTTTCAGGCCGGGACAGAATCCGGTATCGAATCGAATGTTGTCTATCCGGACCACAACCTGGGTAGTGCGCTCGCGTTTGGTGTTACTGGAAGTCAGGTTCCCATCAGGAATGCTGAAGACATCGACGAAGTAGAAAGACAGGAAGTTCTCGCACGGCGTGGCAATCACAACTGTCAGCAGAACAAGCGGCAGCGTCAGAATCAGATTGATGGCCATGCCCCACAGCATTTGCCCCAGCGCCATGGCGTGTGTCTTCATTCCCCCTTCGGCCATGTATTTGCTGCTGGCGTCAGTGGTCGTACTGCCCATTGTCCAGAATCTCGGCCGAAATGGTGGGTCGGGCACGAAGCTCATATCCAGCGTTTTTGAACGGTGGTGGTGCATCGGACTCTTTGTGTTCCTGATAGTCCTCATGTTGTGGAACGCTTTGCCACAAGCCTATCGACTTTATCACTGGCTTGTTTATGAGTGGGGCATAGATGGCGAATCAGGTCAACGTGTTTTGCTGACCGAGGAAACGCGTCAGGCGATTCTTGCCGCAGGAGCCACGGCGCTGCCGTTTGTTGCTGGAGTTCTGCAGTTCCTGTCGCAGAGAATACCACTTGTCAAGAAGGTCGTGGTGGTGCTGCTGGTCCTGTCCGGACCGATCTTCTTTCTGGTGACCTTTCTTGTGCTGTCGGACTACTTCATGGTCCCCGACGTTAAGCATGGACACGCATCACATGCCCCAGAACCTTCGGTCCTGGGTCTCAGCCGACAACAGGAGCTTTGGTTGTTGTTCGCAATCGTGACGCTGTATGGCGGAGTGCTGGTTAACATCAATTACACGTCGCCGCATCGCTATTACCATCGTCAGCTTTCCCGCACGTATCTGCGGCGGTCCAAACGCGACGTGAAAAACAAGCAGTATCTGGAAGAAACCGTGCATGAGGATGCACAGCTCCTGTCACAACTGACCGGAGGCGATGGTCGCGGTCCCGTGAAAGCCCCCTATCACTTCATTAACTGTGCATTGAATATCCCTGACTGTGACGATCCCAACCTGCGTGGCCGCAATTCAGACTTCTTCGTCTTCAGTAAACACTTCAGCGGCAGCCCAATTGTCGGTTATTCCAGGACAGCAGAATGGGAAGCAATCGATGGTCATCTGGACCTTGGCACGGCCATGTCGATCTCCACCGCCGCTGCATCACCGCAAATGGGAGCCAACACCAATGCGGCGCTCTCCTATCTGCTGGCGATCCTGAACGTCCGCCTGAACTATTGGGCGGCTCCACCTCGTAAACCCGACGCTCCCGACAAACTCCGCGGGCCGCGCTGGCTGCTACGGATTTGCACTCCCGGCTGGTTGAATTTCTTCAAAGAGATGACCGGGTTGTGGATGAATGAGAATAGTAACTACCTGAATCTTTCTGACGGCGGGCACGTTGAGAATCTGGCTCTATACGAGTTTGTTGAGGAGACGCTGCAAATTCATCATTGCGATCGACGGGGAGGTGGGATGCCTTGAATTCCTGTACCAGGTCTTATGAACGTCTGGTTAGGTAAGAACCGCTGGGCTGGTGGAACGGAGGAGAAGGCTGAGGCGTAGCCGAAGAC
>CAYSJO010000921.1:0-41290 GCA_964431285.1 uncultured Planctomycetaceae bacterium | reverse complement strand
TTTCCGGTCGTGCCACCAGTGGGCAGGATGTAGGCCGGCTCGTTCGTGGATGGCAACGCAACGGGATCGAATTCCGGATCACCCGTCGCAACCTGATCCTCAAGCAGATGGTAACTTGGGTGGTCGACTGCCGGTCGTCGTCCGAATCGCTGAAGTCGAGCAAAAGCGTATCCCAGCCGCTGCCATGTCGGCAGCCGATCGCCAAGCGTCGCAAAAAACAATTGCTCGGGTTTGTACTCAGCATTCGTGACCAGCGGAGCCAGCAGGTCCAGACACACGACGAAGCGACAGTCAGTCGCCTGCATGAAAGTGTCCACTTCTTCGGAGACCATCAGCGGGCTCATGGCGACGGCAATACCACCGGCCATCCAGATGCCGTTCAACAGCGAGATGTACTCGGGCAGGTTCGGCAACATGATCCCGACGCGGTCACCGGGCTTCAGTCCACACTTCTGCAGCATCGACGCCGTGCGTCGAGCGTTCTCGAACAGCTCGCGGTATGTGACAGACTGATTGTAATAACGACAGGCGATGCGGTCCGGATGGCGACCTGCCGTGCGATGGAGAATCCCCCACGCAGCGATTTCGGGAATGTCCAGCGACTGTGGGACAATCGAGGGATAGTTCTGAAGCCAGGGGCGATCTACTGCGGTCGGGTTAGTCAATGTTGGTGAGATCATGGTGTTGCCCCGGAGCCATGGCTGAGTGTGGAGACGAACGCTGACTTCGCGTCTTCACGGAAGACGGAAGTTCAATCTCCACAGTTGACGTGCGAATGCACTAAGACACGGCACTGGATAGGAAATGAAGTGCGGCCGCCCTGACCGATTGGTACACAGGCAGTCCGCCCGCGCTTCATTCACCAGATGTCGGCCCCTCAGGATCTCAACAAAACACCTTGATCGTGGGGAGTGACACATGAATCGACACTCCATCATGGTCGGCGCTTTCAAAGCCGCGACTCGGCAAAGTCCTTATGAGGTATTCGGAACAGGTAATCTGACAGCGACATTGACGGTCGTACCGATTTGACTGGCTGGTAACGGCTATGTGTGACCTGCCAGTACGGACGACGATTCCGACTCGAAAGAACCCGCAGCAGCGAAACGACGCAGTGCATCAGACGGTGCCAGATGCGGGTGTGTGACCGCCATGCGGTCCAGTGCATCGACGACCGTACTCAGGCCCTGTGTCTGAGCGAACCGCAACGGGCCTCCACGGAACGGCGCAAAGCCCGTTCCAAAGACCATTGCCAGGTCGACATCGTCAGCACACCTCGCGATGCCCTCGTCCAGACATCGCGCCGCTTCGTTGACGACTGGATAGACCAGCCGTTCGATGATTTCCTTTCGACCGGCCGGCCCGCTGCCGGATGGTTCAGTTTCACGTCGCAGTTCGGCCGCGATCCGTGCCACTGCCGGCTGCAACTGCTTGCCCTTTTCGTCCAGCAGTTTCGGTTTAATGTTGCTGTCGGTCCGGAGTTCTTTCAGACGACCCCACAGCGGCGCCTGTTTCATCCGATCCCCGTAGGCGGCATGCATGTTCTGTGCGACGTGCGCTGCCACATCGAGGCCGACCAGATCACTCAGGGCCAGAGGTCCCACTGGCATGCCGAATTCTACTACGGCACGATCGATCTCCATCGGATCCGCCAGTTCGGCCAGCAGGAATCCGGCTTCGTTCATGTAAGGCGCGAGCAATCGATTGACCAGGAATCCGGCACAGTCACCAACAACTACGGGCGTCTTGCCCAACCGCTGCACAACGGCAAACGCCTTTGCCAGAGCATCCGGACTTGTCTGCGGCGTGTGAATGACTTCGACCAGCAGCATCTGGTGTGGCGGGTTGAAAAAGTGCAGCCCAACAACACGTTCGGGATGAGGTGTCGTTTCTGCCACATCACTCACCAGCAGCGAGCTTGTGTTGGTGGCCAGAACAGTTTCCGGTCCGGTGGCCTCGGCGAGTTCCTGAAATACCTGTCGTTTGATCGTCATATCTTCCAGCACAGCTTCGATGACGACATCGGCGTGTTTCAATCCGCAGTAATCGGTCGTCAGACTGATGCGATCGAACACCATCTCGGCCCGTCGCTTCGTCAGCTTGCGGCGTTTGACGTCCTTGCCCAACAGCTTGCGAACGGTCTTCACGCCGTTGGCCACGAACTCGGGCTTGATGTCTTTCAGCCGAGTCGCGATTCCCTTGCGTGCCAATAGCAAAGCGATGCCCGCACCCATCGCGCCGGCTCCCAGCACGGCTGCCTGCTGCAGGCCCTTCGAGTCGTACTCGGCTGCCAGTTCTTCCGGTGGCTTCTTCGCTTCTTCGGACAGGAAGAACAACCGGATGCATTCCTGAGTGACCGGGCTGCCCGCCAGACCCGCGATGGCCTTCGCTTCGATGGCATAGCGTTGCTGTTCGCTGGCCGAGAGCCCTTTACGCAGTGTGTCGATGATCATCAGCGGAGCGGGATAGTGCCCGCGCGTCTTTGCCATCACCTGCTGCCGCGCCTTCTTCAGCGCGTACTTCCTGACCAGTCCGGAATTCGCGATTGCCCGTTGCCAGCCCGGCTGCTTTGGCTTGCAAAACAGCCTGCTCGCCGAACCAAATTCGAAGTGTGTCTTGAGAATCTTCTCACCGACGGAATCCAGCGCCTCAGGCGTGACGGTGTCTCCGACGATGCCCTTGGATCGGGCCTGGAAACCGTTGAGTTGTTTGCCGGCGAGGATCAGCGGCAGAGCGTTGACCAGACCGATCAGCTTTGGGAGACGCACAGTGCCGCCCCAGCCAGGCAACAGGCCGAGTTGAACTTCGGGCAATCCAATCTTTGTCTTTTCATGATCAGAGGCCACTCGATAATTGCATGCCAGAGCAAACTCGAGTCCGCCACCCAGGCAGGCACCAGAGATCAATGCGACCGTCGGGATGCGCAGCTCTTCCAGTTCCTTAAAAACACCCTGACCAAATTCGGATGTTTCACGCGCGACGTCTTCGTCTGTGAGGTCCTCGAATTCCGTGATGTCGGCACCGGCGATAAACACGCCCGGCTTGCCGCTCTGAAACAGAATGCCGCGGATCGACTTATCGTTGCGGATGGTGTGAATCAGATCGCGGAGTTCTTCCATCACCGAGCGCGACAGCGCGTTGACGGGCTTGTCCTTGCGGTTAATCGTGACTCGCAGGATGCCGTCTCGTGTTTCGCCGTGATGCCACATCTCTGCCATAACTGCTCTCCAGGAACCATTTCAGTTGCCGGAACTGCGCCTGTTCCGGCCCGTTGTCCGCACTCTGACTGAAATCACGCCGCCATTCGTTCCACAATGATCGCTCCGCCCTGGCCGCCGCCGACACACAGCGTTGCCAGGCCAACGGCCTGATCACGGCGTTGAAGTTCGCCCAGCAGTGTCAGCACCAGACGGGCTCCGGTTGCTCCAACCGGATGCCCCAGAGCGATCGCTCCACCATTCACATTGAGTTGGTCATCCGCGATTGGTTTCAGCCGGTGCGCCGCTCCGTTGCAGTCTTCCGGCGGTTTCTCGAAGCCGCGCTGACATGCCAGCACCTGTGCCGCGAACGCTTCGTTCAGCTCGACCAGGTCGACGTCGTCCATTGTCATGCCGGCGGCTTCGAGTGCCTTCGCCGATGAGTAGACCGGCCCCATTCCCATGCGGGCCGGATCGCAACCTGCGAACTTCGTCGCTTTGATCAATCCCTGCGGGCGCAGGCCGAGCGACTGCGCGTGTTCGCGTTCCATCATCAACAGAGCCACGGCACCGTCGGTTACCTGGCACGAGTTGCCTACTGTGACCGTGCCCCAGCGTCGGTCGAAATACGGTTTCATCTTGCCGAGCTTTTCCATGCTCTGGCTGTCACGCGGTCCAATGTCGTTGCTCAACGCTTCCGATCTGGGCGCGGGATAGAGTGTCATAGTTTCGTCCGACAGATGTCCGGCACTCCACGCGGCGACTGCCTTTTGATGACTATGCAGGGCGAACTGATCCTGCTCGTCGCGGGACACGTGATACTCACGCGCCAGCTTTTCGGCAGTCTCGCCCATCATCAGGTCGGTGACGGGATCGGTCAAACCAAGTTTAATACCAATCACCGGAGCCAGGTCGCTCAATCGAAACTTCGCCATCCGCGACAGCCGCTGTCCCAGGGAGCGTGACTTCGAAAGTTCCAGCAGCTTCTCAACAAACTGCTTCCGAAACAGCAGCGGGATGTTGCTCATCGAATCAACACCGACCGCGACAATCGCATTGGCCTGACCGGACCGAATCCGATCGGCCGCCTGGCTGATGCTTTCCATGCCGCTGGCGCAGTTGCGGTTGACGGTGTGTGCGACGCGATCTTTGGGGATGCCGGCCCGCAATGAAATCACGCGCGCGACATTCGCGGCATCGACTGGTGACGCCACATTTCCACAGATCAGCTCATCGATCTGTGACGGCAGAACGTCTGTGCGGTAGAGCAACTCCTGCACAACCAGCCGCCCCAGTTCGGGTGCGGGTGTGTCAAGCAGTACATCGCCGGCTTTGACAAAGGGCGTCCGTACCCCGCCGATAATCACGACGTCTTTCATGGTTGTCCCCTCATGCGGCAGCCCGACTGACCCTTCAGTTCAGGGCTCTGTTGTAGTTGACATCCCGCTATACGAAATACGCGATTTGGCTGAATGGAACTGTTTTTTACGGGACGTGTTGCGCAGGCGGATTCCCGTGTTGCATGTCAGGCTGCTTTCCGTTGCAGATCAACGCGGCGAAGTTTTCCAAGAAATGTCACGGGCAACTCACTGCGAGTTTCGACCTGCTTCGGGATCTTGTACCCAGCCAGTTTCCCGCGACAGAAACCACGCAGTTCATCCGCATCAATCTGCTTCCCTGTCACCGGAACGATCCACGCACAGACTTTTTCGCCATATCGACGATCTTCGATTCCCGCGACTGCACACTCGGCGATCGACGGATGTTCCAGCAGCACTGCCTCAACTTCCGACGGATAGACATTCAGCCCGCCTGAGATAATGAGGTCCTTCTTGCGACCAACGATTTCGAAGTACCCGTCGTCACTCATGCGAGCGAGGTCGCCCGTGTACAGCCAGCCGTTACGAAGTGTCCGCGCAGTTTCTTCGCGATCGTCCAGATAACCCTGCATGATTTGTGGTCCGCGGATAATCATCTCGCCAACCTCGCCAGGCGGAACGGGAGTCGTTCCATCCTCACGATCGACCAGCTTCGCGACGGTGTTGGGGAGAGGCAGTCCGATCGAGCCGCTGCGGCCTGTTCCATCGGCGGGATTGCTGTGTGTGACGGGGGACGCTTCGGACAGTCCGAATCCTTCAGAGATCACAGCACCAGTCAGCTCCCGAAACTCGGCCGCAATATCCGGTCGAATCGCGGACGCTCCGGACATGCAGAAATGCAGACCCTTAATGCGGCGACCCGTGCGATTCATTTCCTGATTGAGTTCTTCAATCATCATTGGGACCAGCAGAGCACATCCAGGCTTGTGGCGACGCATCAACGCGAGCGTATCCTTTGCCTTGAAACGAGCCTGCAACAACAACGTCGATCCGCCCGCCAGCGGCGAGAGCATCGCGCAGGTCGCCCCATAAACGTGAAAGAACGGCAACACGGACAGGAAGGTCTCCTTACCCGATTCCATCCCGCTCCAGATATGAAGCTGAGCGACCTGGGCACACAGATTGCGATGCGAGAGCACGGCGACTTTGGGAGACCCTGTCGTGCCACCGGTTGGCTGCAACACGGCCGTGCGATCCACATCGTGGACTGCCGGAGACGTGAGCGGGCGACCGCGGCGATACAGCGAATCGAATTCGAGGCACTTCGTCGCCTTCAACCGTGGCCCACGTCCGGCCAGGCGTCGTCCAATCAGATATGGAACTCGCAAGTGTAACGGCAGGTGCGGCGCCAGGCTTGTTTCGATCAGCAGCGGAAGATCGAGTCGTTTCGCGGCGATGGCCAGCGGGCGCATTTTGATGTCGAGACCAAGCGCGGCTCGGATCCCGCACTTCTCACCGAGTCGCGTCAGTTCCGCTTCGGAGTAGAGCGGGTTGACCGGCAGCACCTCGGCACCGATCGAAAGAAGTGCGAACCACGAGACGACGAACTCGGGGGAATTGGGGAGCACCAGCATGACGCGATCGCCAGACGCAACTCCCAGTTCTCGAAATCCACCGGCTGCCTGGCGGACGCGGTCAAAAAGCTCGATGAAACTCCAGCTCGTGTTGAAATAGCGGAGCGCCGCACGGTCCGGGTAAGTCAGTGTGGCCGACTCCAGCAACCGTTCCACGCGCACCGGCGTAAAGTCGACACCACGAGGAATTCCCTTCGGATAGCTGGCGTGCCAGATGGCCTCGGGGGAATCCCAGATGGGAGTCAGTGGAAAGGGCGATGTGGTGAATTCGCCTGCGACTGGCGGAATTGTCCCCATCGCGTGCTTCCTTCTTCCCTGAATGGGAGAGTGATCCTGCCGGACAATCGAATGGCCCATCAACTGAAAATCAGGCAGCGAAAACTGCGGAGACACCTTCGTCGTCCCTGACGATGCGAATCCGCTGTCCAGAACTGTGATATATGTTTGCCGAAATTGACACGTGCGATGAACATCGCGCAGAAATGCAAGCCTGTCGGTGAGCCGGGAAGACGCCCCTCCCATCCGACGAAAGGCCAGACATTCTTTATCGGTATCGGTCAATCACAGCAATATCAACCACCATAATCCCTACGATCACCACAGGTTACCACGATTCAGACAACGACCCCGGTCGAGCCGGTGAGCGAGCTCATGCTTTCGCATCTCGTCTGGTCGACTGCGGCATGGCTGTATTCAGGACCATTCCGATACGGCACGCAGTTGTCCTGGCACCACCCTGACTCTTACGTTGCGCGAAGCGAGGCGTGCTGCCACATGCCACCACCTGCCAGCAGGCAGATCAGTGACCCTGCTATGGCAAGGCCGATTCCCATTGAGTCGGAAGAAACCAGCGAATGACGCAGTTTCATGCCTGGCACCTGCTGAAGTGTCTGAAAGGCAGTTTCCTCAACTCGGTTGAGCTGGAGCAGCGGAAGCGATCGCTCGTTCGGATAGATGACGATCTGCTCGGTCAGTAGCAGGAACGCGCCGTTGAGAACGACGGTGATGCCCACAGCAAAGGCGACGGAGTGCAGAAAGCGAATCAACCTCATCGCGAGACTCCTGAACGTTGCCGACGGTCACATTGATGTGGTCGTGACAACTTTGTTGGCGTGCGACTCGGCCCTGTGCAGACAGCGAATACTTAGAAGGAATCACCAAAGACCGTGCGGATTGCGGCCTGTTCAATCAGATTGTTGATGACATCTGAAGCGGCTTTCGTGCGGGCCTCGGCCTGCAACTTGCGATTGATTGCGTCCTGCACTTCTTCAAATGGCGTGTAGCCACCTTCGTCACGCTCGATGACTTTCACCAGGGTGATTGAAGAGTCGCTCTCCAGCGGTTCGCTGATCTGACCTTCGGGGATTTCGAACAAAGCCCGGTCGATTCGCTTGTCTGCGAGACTGTCCTGCCCGGTCCAGTCCCATTCGCCACCGTCATCCGATTTCGGGCCATCCGAGAACTTTTTCGCGACATTGCCAAAGTCTTCGTTGTTCCTCAACGCAGTGATGGCATCACGCAGAACTGTGACCGATTCTGCCTTTCCGCCCGGACGCGTCTTGTTAATTCGAATCTGCTGCCAGCGTACTTTGGGTTCGGTGTAGTACTGCTGCTTATTGTCTTCGTAGATCTTCAGCAGATCGTTTCGGTTGAAGCGGACATTGGCACTGGCTTTCTGTCCGATGTAGAGCATAGCCATTTCGCGGGCGGCGAAGGCACTCTTCTGATTTGCCAGGGACGTTCCCTGAGCGTCCAGAGCACGCTCAAGTTCCACTCGTGTCCCAACCTTAAACAGCTGCTGCAGACGAGGGACTTCATTGGCGTTGAACAACTGATCGACCTGCGCGTCCATCTCCTGACGCTGTTCATCTTTCAGGCCCTCGTGCAGGGCTGCGATCAGCACGGCTTTTTCGATGTGCTGTTTCAAATCCTGCCGGATCAGTTTGGCCCTCAACTTACTCAGTTGGTCGGGAGTCAACTGTTGCCTGGCCTTTGCGAGTTGCCCCTTGTATGGCTCCAGTACGTCGTCTGCGAAGATTGGAGTTCCATCGACCTCAGCAACGACGTCTGCCCCTGTAAGTTTCTGCGGCACAAAGTCCGTCGCGGATCCCTCAGTGAACTCTGCGAGCTGAATGCGCCCGCCAGCAGTTGTCGGCGTTTCAGCGTCCTGGAGGCTGGAAACTCGCGCAGTCCCCTGCCGAGTATCCCTCAGTTCCGGCTCAACATCCGTTGCCGCATCACGGCCCGTCAACCTCGACAAGAACCCGAAGCCGGGCAAATGAGGTGTTTGGCAGCCGGCGCCGGCAAAGAGTGACAGTGAGAGCGCAGCAGCGAATCGAAATGACATGGTTCTGCATCCATTCAGAACGTGCCGAACAGCGCGATCGTGGGGAGAGGAGGTTGGATCAACCGGAAGTGGGGCGAAATCACCCATAGGAGAGGCGGCTAACTATAGCCCTACCCTGAAAATGGCCGCAAGATCGGTTTGAACGCTGCGACTTGGGTGTGACGACGCCACGTATTCAGCCATTACGCCGCGTTCGCCTTGTGACTACTGATGTGATGGTTGAGTTGCAGCTTGCGGTAACGGACACCGCCCGCATCGTAGAAGTAGATCATGTTGCGGTCTGAAGCCCACACCGCTGAGAGACGCACCTGTCTGGGACCTTGAATCGAGAATTGCAGGCCGCAGGGTCGGCCGCATCGCGTCAGCTCGATTTCGTTCATCTGGAACTGTTCCGGGACGAGATTCTCTCGCCGACACAACTCAGCATGAATGTACTCCCGCAAATCGTCGAGTGTCGTCAGAGTCTGTTCAGTTGGAGTCATGGACAACCTTGAGAGTACAGGCGATCCGGCGCGAGAGCCGTCTGAGGGAATCCGTTGCGTAAACGAATAGCCATCCGTGCCGGAATTGTTGTTCATCTTGAGTGGGACGAGTGCCTCGGGGTGGAGAATCGACTTTGTTGATTCAACCGCGATTCTGTCTGAGGCCTGCCTGGACCCAGTAGAGGTCGCAGTCGTCATGATCAGTGCGAGGCTCAGGAGTTATCGGCGGCTGGCCGTTGCTGCTGTTCCATCGAACGATGACGTGTCGCGACTGTCACCACGCGCAGTCGTTCGTTACCTTCCTTGATTCGCTCGACCGGACTGATCGGAGCCACTCGACCCGGAAATCCGGCAACTTGCCGTGAGACCGGCTCAGACCCTCAAGTCCGCAACTTTGATTGACCCACACACGGAGATCACTCGTGCCGGTTCTGCAGGATTCACAGCTTCTAGAATTTGGGAAAGCTTTGCTGGCTGCTGGCGGAGCATCGGACGAAGAGGCCGAGACTGTCGGTCGCAGCCTGGTGGGTGCCAATGTCCGCGGACATGACTCGCATGGCGTGATGCGAATTCCTTTTTACGTAAAACAGGTGCAGATCGGGACACTCCACCCCGGTGCGACGCTGAGCATCGAAAACGAAACACCGGGATCGATCGTCGCAGACGGTGGATGGGGATTTGGACAGGTCCTGTCCCGCGACCTGATGACGCGGCTGATGGACAAAGCGTCGGAAGTTGGCGTCGCCTCGGGATCGCTGCGGCAGTCGGCTCATATCGGGCGGCTGGGTGAGTACGCGGAAATGGCGACCGAACGCGACATGGTCGGCATCATCTGCGCGAACACTCATGGAGCTGCTCAGCGAGTTGCACCAGTGGGAGGCAAGCGACCGCGGCTGGGTACGAACCCGCTGTGCATCGGATTTCCCGGCGGTGCTGACGGTGCCTTCGTGCTGGATTTCGGAACGAGTGCGACTGCTGAGGGCAAAGTTCGAGTCAAGAAAATTGCTGGCCAGCCCGTGCCCGATGGCTGGGTGCTCGACCCGGATGGCAATCCGACGAACGACCCCAATCAGCTTTACGGCGACCCACCCGGGACGATTCTGCCAATGGGCGGTGACCAGGCCTACAAGGGATTTGGCCTGTCCTTCATGGTTGAAATGCTGTGTGGTGCCTTGTCCGGTGGCCAGTGTGCCTATCCCAATCCACCCGCGCCGGTGGGCAACTGCGCATTCTTCATGGCAATTGATCCGGCGCAGTTTGCGGGCGTCGATCATCTCCGCAAGGAGGTCGAAGCCCTTGAGGAGTATGTGCGTGCCGTTCCGCGGATTGACGGCGTCGACGAAATCTACCTGCCTGGCGATCCGGAACGTCGCACACTGGTCAAACGCCAGGCTGAGGGAATTCCGATCGACGACGGCAACTGGCAGGCGCTGCTTAACCTGGCTGGCGAACTGGGTGTGACCGCCCCAGCGTGACAGACGGGTCAGTGCTTCAGTGAGGAATCGGTAAACTCCGTTCAGAACAGCAGTCCCATGCCGAACGATCTAGTCGCTGGTCCAACTGGCGGGGTCATCCTGTGTGGAGGACACAGTCGGAGGATGGGCCGTCCGAAGCTCGCACTGCCGTTTGGGTCCGAGTTAATGCTGCAGCGGGTATGTCGAATACTGGGTGGTGTCGTCGAACCGATTGTGGTTGTCGCTGCCCGGGACCAGCCCCTTCCGCCTCTTCCCGAGGGCACTCTCGTTGCTGCCGACGAATTCGAGTCGCTCGGTCCACTGGCCGGAATCGCAACGGGACTCGCGACATTGCGAGATCATACGAAAGCGGCGTTTGTGACCTCGTGCGACGTGCCGTTGCTCAAGCCAGCGTTTGTTCGGGTCATGATCGACCATCTCGAGGCACACGACGTGGCTGTCCCCAGCGAGGCTCAGTACGATCACGTGCTCTCAGGCGTATACCGAACCAGTCTTGAGGAAGAGGCTCGCCGACTCCTGGCGGCGGACCGGCGTCGGCCGGTTTTTCTGCTGGAAACATCCCGCTCGCGTCGCGTCCCGATTGAGGACCTGCGAGAAGTTGACCCGCACCTCGACTCACTCAAGAACACGAATACTCCTGACGACTATGCGGCAGCCCTCCGCCTGGCTGGGTTCGAAACGCCGTCCACCTGGCCACCTTCTGAATCAGACGAATGACGACTCCGCCCAATCCTGATGTTCGCATGCGAGGATTTCACTCGCGTACGCCTGTCGAAACAGCACTCGAATGGATCGACCGCGAAGTTGCGCTGCTCGAATCGGAAACAGTTGAATTGACAGAGGCTCACGGCCGCGTTCTGGCTGCCGATGTTGTCTCGCCAATCGATGTTCCGGCATTCGACCGGTCGGCAATGGACGGCTTTGCACTGAAGGCCGATGAGACGATCGGAGCTGGTGACTACAACCCGCTGTCGTTTCAGGTCGTCGGAGTTTCCATGCCGGGCCAGCCATTTGCCGGGACCGTTGGCACGTCGCAGGCTGTGCGGATCATGACCGGCGCCCCACTTCCCGATGGCGTGGATGCGGTGATTCCCGCTGAATTCGCCCATGAACGTGACGGGACGGTCGAAATCATGTCGGCTGCGGCTTCCCTCAAACACGTTGGCCGAATCGGCGAAGACGTTTCCGCTGCTGATAGACTGCTGCATGTTGGCCACCGGCTGAGACCGCAGGATGTCGGTCTGACCGCGTCCATTGGAATTTCTGAAGTGGACGTCGTTCGCCTCCCGCGCGTGCGCATGGTCATCACGGGCAACGAGCTGGCCGAACCGGGAAGCGAACGAGGTGCGTATCAGATCTTCGAAGCCAACTCGCACATCGTTCGCGGCCTGATCGAACGCGATGGAGCGATTCTGGAATCGAGAGTCCGTTGTCAGGACGACCGTGATTCCATTCATGCGGCGATCACGTCCCCCGATGCCGACGTTGTCCTGGTGTCCGGTGGTTCGAGTGTTGGGAGTGAAGATCATGCTCCGAACATCGTCCGCGAGGCCGGCGAATTGCCGATTCACGGAATCGCCATGCGGCCGTCGAGTCCGGCCGGCGTCGGCCGCATCGGTGCGTCAATTGTGTGCCTTCTGCCAGGTAATCCTGTCTCGTGTCTGTGCGCCTACGACTTCTTTGCCGGACGAGCGATTCGACAGCTGGGCGGATTGAATCCGGACTGGCCGTACCCAAAGGTGCGCGGCCTGCTGACCTCGAAGATTGTCTCACAGATTGGCCGAGTCGATTACTGCCGCGTGAGGATGACGGCAAACGGAATCGAACCAGTAGCCCTCAGTGGAGCCTCGATTCTGTCCTCCACGACTCGCGCTCATGGGTTCGTCATCGTGCCATCGGCATCCGAGGGATGCGCAGCGGGGACGGAGATCGAGGCATTCTGCTACAGCCCTTCGACTGCTCGATCGCGTGACATTCAACAACCATGACTGATCCGCTTCATGACATCGATCAGCTCGAAACGTACTCGTATGAACTGCCGGAAGAACTGATCGCGAAAGAGCCGGCCGAGCGCCGTGACGGCGCTCGGATGCTGGTCGTCCATCGCGACACAAAATCGATTGAGCACCGCACCATACGAGACCTGCCGGAGTATCTCAGACCGGGTGACTGCCTTGTTCTCAATGACACGCGCGTCGTGCCTGCTCGGCTGATCGGCAGGCGGCAAGCAACCGGTGGGCGCTGGGAAGGGCTGTTTCTGCGGACACTTGAAGACGGTCAGTGGGAATTGATCGGTCAGACGCGAGGTCGGCTGCAGCCGGGGGAATGGATCGAGCTGGAGTCCATACATCATCCGGAAACCGAACGGCCGGTCTCTCTCCGTTTTGTCTCGCGCGATGACGATGGCACCTGGATGGCTCAACCGGAATCCAATGATCCGCCGTTCGAAGTGTTGCAGCGTTATGGCACGGTCCCGTTACCTCCGTACATTCAACGCAGTGTGGCCAATGATGCTGATCGAGAGCGTTATCAGACGACGTACGCTTCCGTGCCAGGTTCGGTTGCAGCCCCAACAGCCGGACTGCACTTCACGTCCGGTTTGCTCGAGCAGTGTCGCAATCGTGGGGCGACGGAAGCTCGAGTCACTTTGCACGTTGGGATCGGGACGTTTCGGCCGGTGTCTGTGACTTGCCTGTCTGCACACCGCATGCACTCGGAATTCTGCGTTGTGTCGGAAGACGTCGCGTCGCAGTTGAGAGACATCAGGCAGTCCAGTGGACGCATTATCGGTGTGGGAACAACTTCGGTGCGGACGCTCGAAACAGCTGCGAGATCGGGCCAGATCGAAGTATGGTCTGGAGAAACCGACCTGTTTATTCGCCCGCCATACGAGTTCCAGGCGGTCGATTGCCTGTTAACGAACTTCCATCTGCCGAAGTCGACACTGTTCGTGCTTGTGTGTGCTCTGGCTGGAATGGGGTTGGCACACGCTGCGTACCGGTCGGCGATCGAAGAGCGGTACCGTTTCTTCAGCTACGGTGACGCAATGCTCATCGTCTAGTCCATTGTAGCACCCGGTGACCGCATAGGGCACGGTTTACACGAGTGCGGGCGGCGGCTTCGGTCGACCGACCTTGATGGTCACGCCCTCACGCGCCGCAAATGCCAGGCCCGACTCGCCGGCGCGATGCAGGCGTTTTGCCAGATCGTCCGACATGCGGGTCACCGCCTGATCGTTGCTCTGTGGATCGTGGTGGAATATCGCCACCATGTCGGGATGGGCCTGACGGCACAGGTCGACGACTGTCGCAACCGAATTGTGTCCCCAGCCGACCCGCGACTTGTAGACTTCGTCGGTGTACTGGCAATCGATCACAATCAGATTGGCCCCGCGGAAAAAGTCCAATAGTTCCGGATCCCACTGACGCGGAGCGGTGAAATCTTCCCTCAGGTCATCGGGATTGTTGACGATCGAATCGAGCTCGCTATCTGTCGCCAGGACGAAAACACCGGCGCCTGCTTCGATTCGGAACCCGAGCGATCCGCCAGGATGTGGTAGCCGCATTGAACGAACATTCATCGATCCCACTTTCAATTGCTCAACGTCCGTCCGAAACTCCATGCCCGCCTGCATGGCGGAAATCTGAATGGGGAAGTAGTCACCGCTCATCTGTCCGGAGAGCAGTTCCTCGACACCGGATTCACGTTCCTCGCCATAGACAGTGAACTTGTTCTGAGGCATATACGCGCACGGAAAGAACGGAAACCCCTGAATGTGATCCCAATGCACGTGTGTAAACGCGATCGTTGCCTCGACGGGATTCCCCTTGAATTCGTTAAGCCACGCGACGCCCATCTCACGGATGCCACTGCCAGCGTCGAAGACGAGAATGTCGTCTCCATGCCTGACCTCGATGCACGTGGTGTTGCCGCCGTACTTGCTCGTGGAACGACCCGGCGTCGGAACGGAGCCACGTGTGCCCCAGAAGGTCACTTTCAGATCGCTCATGACTCGTCGTCGTCCTCGTTGTCTGCTTCAGTGGAGTAGCCCATCAGGCGATCGAACAGAAACAGACTGCGACCGATCTGAACGATGTCTCCGCCATGCAAACGGCATGAGATGATTGGAACGCCATCGACGTAGGTGCCGTTGCTGCTCCCAAGGTCTTCCAGAACAAACTCAGCACCAACCGGGCGAATGCAAGCGTGTTGGCGGGACACACTGTCGTCTGTCGAAAGAGGGACGTCCGAGTTTGCGTCACGACCAATCGTGACCGGCTGCTTGTCGATGAGTGTTCGCTCTTCGAACGAGGATACCACTGGCCGGAGCGCCCCCATACTGATCAGCGGCGTTTCATGCCGCAGGAACTCAGAGAGGTTGAGATCGCCGATGGTCTGGCTGTCAAAGCGATCAGGTGAGTCATCAAAGATTGTCTCGTCCACGGTTCGATCCAATTCAGATGTGTCATCAAGCTGACACCAGGAGTCACGCTAATCACCGACAATTCCACCGCCGAACGCTATCTGATGACAGCGTGAACTCACACCTTCTAGTGATTCTGTCAGGGTTCCGTTCTGGTGTCGAGTCGACGAGCCCGAATCTCCAACGATAGACGGACCGTCGACGGTCTGGCGTGTTGTGCGGTGGTGACTCATCGGAACAGACCGGCATACCACCGGAGCGCGGTCGAAACGGGTCGAATGTCTCTCTTCACGATGAAAACCAAAGGCTTGTAAACCACTTCAACGGCGTTTTCGAAACTACGGAGCTTAAGTGTGTGGGCCAGACCGGACATCGGTCCCGCTGAGAGGACATAGAAGCTCAGTGACGCAGCGATACATAGTGCTGTCACCAGCCGACGCTGACGGGGCGTCGATTCTGTTCGCGTCGCGTCCGGTTCGACGACCGCTACGATCGCATCATCTGTTTTGGCGGCTGCCACTTTATCGTGCATGGCGAAGGTGTGTTGGACGGGATGTGGCGCAGGTGTTTCGAAGCTAACGTGTGGCTTGACTCAGCGTACTACGGTCCGGACGGAAGCTTCCAGTCGGCATCTCGTTTTTCCAGAAACGCACTCATGCCGGTTTCGGGCTCATTCGTTTCGTAACACGCAGCAAAGGCCTGTGCTTCGGCTTCGAATTGAGCATCGGGATCGGGGCCCTCAAAACGACCGATCAATCGGCTCGCAGTTGAACGAGCGTGTGGACCCCGTCCAAGCAGCATCGCGATGCGACGTTCGACGGCGTCTTTGAAGGTGTCATCGGCCTCAACTTCGTCGACCAGGCCGAACTGCAGCGCTGTCGCAGCAGGCAACAGTTCGCCGGTCAGAATCATCCGGCGCGCGACAGCGCTGCCCAGCAACCGCGTGGCGCGCACAGTTCCGCCCCAACCCGGGATCACGCCGATCCTTGTTTCCGGCAGTCCGATGACAGCACTCGAAGCTGCAATTCGCATGTCACATGCCAGGGCCAGTTCCGTCCCGCCCCCAGCACACGCAGCGTGAATTGCGGCAATGGTTGTGAACGGCAAGTCGGAGATTTGTCTCATCACTGACTGGCCCTCCCGTGAGTTCTCATAAGCAGTCTCTGGATTGAGTGCCCGCAGTTCATTGATGTCTGCCCCCGCGATGAAAGTGCGACCAGTCGCCTCGAAGACAACAACGCTTAGATCGACGCGCTGAGCAACGTCTTTCAACGTTTGACGCAGTTCTCCGCGTGTTTCTGCTCCAAGGAGCTGCACTCCATTTTCCGTGCGCAGCTGCACACGTCCGACCGGTCCATCGGTCACGAGATTCACCTGTGTCGCCACTGTTGTCTCCCTGATATGAGCGCCTTGGCGCGGTCGAGGAACGCGGCCTATCATCCTGCAACTTCACCGGAGAGGTGACAGAGTGGCCGAATGCGCTGGTCTCGAAAACCAGTGTACCCTCACGGGTACCGTGGGTTCGAATCCCACCCTCTCCGCATTCGATGACATCGCCCTCATAAGTGCTTGAAAACAAGTGGCTTACGGGGGCGATTCTCATTACACGCCTGATTGAACCAACGGCCGCGTTTCAGAAATTCAGGTTGGTATGAGGGTTTGGACGGGCGACGTTCAATACACTGCCACCATGAAATCATTTCTGGAATGGTACCTTGGTATCCCGCCGGCTCAGCCGGGACAGGGGACTCAGTGGACCTGGCTGCACCAGACTCCCTGGCCGGCCTGGATGCCACAGTGGACGGTTCTCGTACTCGCGATCGCAGCCGTCGCCTATATCGCCGTCGTTTACCAACGTGATGCCAACTCCGCGTCGGTGCCGTGGCGGTTGGGGCTCACCGTGTTGCGGCTGAGTGTGATCGTCACGCTACTGCTGATTCTGACCGAACTGACACTCGTCGTTGATCGAACGGGATTGCCGTTTATTGCAGTGCTCGTCGATGACTCGGCCAGTATGAGTCACGATGATCAATACTCCAACGCGTCCGATCGCGCTGCGGCAAAACAGTATCAGCAGGCATCCGGCACAGGTCGAAACTCGCGGTTGTCGATTGCGCAGGGGATGCTCGCAAAGAGCAACGGCGAGTTTCTTAAACAGTTGCAGCAGCGGCATCAGGTGCGTGTTTACCGGTTCTCTGACTCGGCCTCATCGCTCGGTGGACTGGAGACGAAATCCGAGTCAGGAATGGATGCACTCCTGCAAGCCATTCAAGAACTGGAACCGACCGGCACAGACACTCGCCCAGGACCAGCGTTACGCCGGGTCCTCAATGACTTTCGAGGATCACTGCCGTCGGCCATCGTCATCCTCTCCGACGGAGTGACCACAAGCGGAAATAGTGACAAGCTGTCGACAGTTGCCCAGTTCGCAGCCCGCCGTCTGGTGCCGCTCTACACCGTCGGGATTGGCAGCGAAGAGGCGATGAATGACTTGAACCTCTACGACACGCTGGTCGATGAGGTCGCATTCGTCGACGATCCGATCACATTCACATCAAAACTGAAGTCCTTCGGGTTCAAAGGTAAGAGCGTCACGCTCACGTTGACTGCCCGGGAATCCCGGCGAAAACTGGCGACGAAAAAAATCACCGCCGGTGGCAACGGCCAGACGCAACCGCTCGAAATCACCTGGATTCCGGAAGAGCCCGGCGACTACGAATTTGAGCTGCAGGTCACTCCGCAGCACTCGGAATCGGACCGATCCAACAACATGGAACGTCGCACCGTCAGCGTGCGGGAAGGCCACATTCGCGTGCTGCTGATCGACTCGGAACCACGCTGGGAGTTTCGAGAGCTCAAGACACTGCTCGAACGCGAGAAGACCGTCGAGCTTCATACCGTCCTCCAGGATGCCGATCTGAATTACTCGGATCAGGATGCTTCCGCCCAGCCACTGCGAGGTCGCTTTCCTGTCAGTCGCGATCAGCTGTTCGCCTACGATGTGGTGATCTTTGGTGACGTCAATCCGAAGTTCCTCGGCCAATCGACGCTGGAGAATCTGCGAGAATTCGTCAGTGAGGCCGGCGGCGGATTAATCATGGTCGCCGGCTGGCAGTTCAACCCGCTGGCCTATGCAGGTTCACCGCTGGAAACGCTGCTGCCGATTGATCTGGATGGCGTGACTGTCCCATCGCCCGACATCGATATCCCGCAGTCTTTTCATCCAAAACTGACGCTCGAAGGCCAGAAGAGCACACCAATCTTCCGGTTTGATGAAGACGATCGGAACAGCCAGATTGTGTGGAAGCAACTGCCAGGTCTGTACTGGCTGGTGGAATGCCCGACTCTTCGTGCGGGAGCAACCGTGTTTGCCGAACACCCGTCGCGGATGGGAACGGACCGTCACCTGCCAGTTATCGTGATGCAGCGATACGGAGCCGGAAAAACCATCTTCCACGCGTCGGACGAAACCTGGCTGTGGCGCCGTCGCACGGGTGACCTCTACTTTGGTCGCTACTGGGTGCAGGCCATCCGCTATCTCAGTCGCTCGCGTCTTCTCGGCCAGTCGAAGACAGCTCGGCTGGAAACAGATCGGCAGGTTTATCAACGCGGCGAAACCGTCACGCTGCGAGTGCGTTTCTTCAACGAAGAAGAAGTACCGGTTGGTGAAGATGCGGTCAAAGTCGTCATCGAACGCCGAGGAGCGGGCACACAGGAGATTGTTCTGAAGCAGGTTCCACAAGCGCCCAACGCGTTCGAGGGTCTGTTGCGCCGGGCCAATGAGGGTTCATATCATGCTTGGGTCGCTCGGCCCGCCTTCGAGAACTCTCCGCCATCAGCTGATTACCGCGTCGAAGCCCCGGATCGCGAGTTCCGTGTGCGAAGCCTGGATCGTCGCGAAATGGCGGACTCGGCCGAGATCACTCACGGCCGCTTCTACACACTCTCCGAAGCCGCTCGGTTGCCCGATGAGATTCCTCGCGGTCGTCCTGTCCCGATCCGCTCAGAAGAGCCGATCCGCATCTGGAACCGCTGGGAGTTGCTCATGCTGTTCACATTCCTTCTTGTCGCTGAGTGGTTGCTGCGGAAGCGACTGCGCCTCGTGTGAACCGATTGAAGGACTTGTAGGGGTTCGTCACGACATGTATCCGGCAACCTTTGTGCAATCGGATTGACATGTCCGACTCGTTGGCCTTCGCCAACATCCCAAAGAGTCAGAAACTGCTCCGCACGTCTGAAATCCAGTGACGTGCATGGTGAACAGACTCTGCCGACCTATCTCCGCTAACGAGCGCGAGTTGCGAGTACTCGATCGCTGCCGCGCACCACGATTAATTCCGCGAAACTGGCCGAGACAGATGGCCGTAAACTGTTTTTCAACAGTGGGTTATGGTCGACCCAGACGTAAGCATGGACGGACGGAATACTGGACATGTACAGCTTGCAGTTTTTCGTTGGTCTGCCCACCATCGATGTTCGTATTCCAGTCACCGAGACCAACTCGACTGAACGGTCTCGGTTTTGATGGATCAACAGGTTGTCACGGAGGGCTGTCGCGGATTCACCGAGGCAGCCGTAATGGGAAAACGTCGACGCGGAAACCAGCACACCACAGATGCACAGAAGTCACAATCTGCGCGTCGGCGTGCGGGTTCCACGGCGCGGCCTGCCAGCGGATTTCGACAGCGTGGTTCTGATCGCAGTCAGCGGACCAGCATCTTCTACGCTCAGGAGGACTGGTATGAACCGACCGACAGCGAAGTCATCCGACTGCAACGGCAGGAGCCCGGCGCGGGATACATGCACCCAGTCACTCTGGACGAAGTCCGCCAGCGAGTCGAACAACTTCCAGCGCGGTTTCGACAGCCTATTGAGGTCATTCAACTTAGCCGGATGACTCGCAAGCGAGCGTTATTTCCGTGCTATGGCATGCAATGGGGTCCAAGCGTCTTCCTGTATCCGATTGAAGATTCGCTTGTCGAAACATACATCCGTCCGCCACGACCGGAGCAGTTGATTGAAGCGAAGATGTTCGGCGGCGTGTGGACTCAGGACGGCAAGTTGTGGAGACTGTCCTGGACAGAACAGTCGTTGCAGGACTTCTATCTGAACAATGTACTGATTCACGAAATCGGTCATGTCAACGACACGCGCAACATCAACTTCGACGCGCGGGAACGCTATGCCAACTGGTTCGCCATCGAGTACGGCTACCGCCCATCGCGCGGCCGAACATAGCCGACGCGATCCACGGGACCAGCCGGTGGCATATCGCGTCTCAATAGCGATCGCGCTCCTGGTCGTCTTACTTGTGTGCGACGCCCGCACTCAGGATGTGGACGAATCCAAAACTGCGGATCGAACGCGAGTCCGAGAACTCATTGGACAACTCGGTAGCAATACGCGTGCTGCGCGGCGTCAGGCAGAGAGCGCTCTTGTGTCGCTGGGCCCCGCTGTCCTTCCGTTCTTACCGGCGCCGGAGTTGCTGCCAACCGTATCCGTGAAACAGGCCGTGCGACGAATCCGCGTCACCCTCGAGCATCAGGCCGCCGAACAGTCCGTCAAGGCGTCAACTGTGACACTCGAAGGACACATGACTTTGTCCGAGTTGATTCCACAACTTGTGAAACAAACCGGCAACACGATCTCGCTGGAAAAACTCACTGCACGGGAACTCGAGCGTTCGTTTTCAGTGAACTGGAAAGAGACACCGTTCTGGTCTGTGATTCACGAAATCGAGTCGTCCAGGTTGGCGTTTCGTTTCGCCGCTCAGTCGGGCGCGTTTGAACTTCGTTCCCGATCCGAATCGGACACGGCATCACAACAGACGATACAGAAGGCGTTCCGTATTCGTGCGGGTCCTGTTGTTGCTCGACCGATCGCTGAGGACGACCCCGAAACCGTGCTGAACTGTCCGCTTCGCATCGAGTGTGAACCGCGACTCCGACCGCTACTGCTGCGGATGGGCACGAACGACTTTCAACTCACGACTTCCGATGGAACGTCAATCGGACCATTCAATGCTGGCGGTCGGATCGAGTTGCCGTTGGGAGATGGCGGGCGGGAAGCGCGGACTGACCTGACGTTTCTAACTAAGCGGGCCATCGATAAGCCGGTCAAGCTGGTCGGCAAAGCCACCGTCCTCACCGCAGCACTGGAACAGCCGGTAATTTTCCGTGATCTTGAGCGCGCACCGGGAACGTCACGGCGACGTGGCGGCGTGACAGTTATACTGCGCAAACTGACCACCGGCCGAAGCAGGACTGACGAACCTTTCGCGCACATCGAGATCAGTGTCAGCTACGACGTTGGGGCCAATGCGTTCGAGTCGCATCAGACATGGGTCTTCCACAACCGCGTGTTTCTGGAATCCGACGACGGGGATCGAGTGTCCGCGGACGGCTTCGAGACTCTGTTCCAGGGTGATGGATCGGTCGGGGTCGTTTATCGCTTTGCGAATCTCGACGACCTGAACGGCATGAAGTTCGTCTACATGGCTCCAACGCTCTTGATCAGCGTTCCACTACAGATTGAGATTGACGATCTGGAAGTGAGTCCGGCGACTGCCCGCCCGTAGTTGTTTCAGCATCGATGGTCAGATGCGACTCGGAGATTGCAGCTCTAACGGGCGCGCGCGCAAAGAAACAGCCGGGCGTGAAATCTCACCCGGCTGTTCAATCGATAATGAAAAACGTCTTGGGCCATGTCGGCACCGTCGATCAACGACGGTAATAGCGGGAACCGAACGGCGACCCGTAGAATCGTGACTGACCGTACCCGAAGCGACTGCGGCCGGACCCGATCGAGATGCTGAAGCCGGGCCGTGAGTAGTAAACGCCGCTGCTCGGTCGTCTGAAGCCGTATCCATACGAGCTATATGACGGTCGGTAATAGCTCGGTCGGTAACTGCGGCTGCTGAAGCCAAACGACAAGCCACTGCCTCGCCCGAACGACCGGCAATGATCTGCTCGTGCGGTGTCCGTCACACCGACCAGTGTGAGAGCTGCGACAACTGTTCCGAGTGCAAGTAATCTCGTCATGACTCTGCTCCTCATACCTGACTTTGCGGGTCCAGCCGACCACTGCCGGCAACGGCATGGTTGAAATGCATCAATGATGCCAGAATCCAACGTCAGGAATCGGAACAATCGTAAGTCGTTGTTAAGAAAAGACTAAAGTCCAGAGATTTACACAGAAGCACGGCGGACGGCAGTGACGTCAATTTGATTCCCCCGTCATCGAAGCGATTGCCGAAGGGGTCTTTGGGTCATTAACGCAACTCTCTCGTCCCGTCGACCGCCTCGACGCGGAGCGACAGCAGGTACGCCAATAGATCGCGAAACTGCTGTTCGTTGAGCTTCTCACCGACATTGGCAGGCATCGGCGACAATCGGGTGGGAACTTTCTGGTCAACGGAGTTCTTCGGAATCGAAATCTCTTTGCCGTTGCTGTCGACGAGGATCAGCTGAGCACCTTCCATCGACTTGATCAGCCCGCTGTAGACTTTTCCGGCAGAGGTCACGACGGTCGTTGCTTGAAAGGCCACATCGACGTTTCGGTTCGGGGCCAGCAGGTCCTCGGCCAACCGTGCCAGCCCGCGACCACCGATGCCGTCCAGATTCGGGCCGACTTTTTTCCCCTGCCCGGCGATCTGGTGACATGCCGCGCAGGTCTTCTTGAACAAAGCCTCGCCCGCTTCGCGCGATCCCGTCGCCTTCAGGTAGGCTGCCTGTCGTGTCGCGATCAGCTTCGCAATCTCCTTGTCCTCGTCGGGTAGTTTTGCGACGGCCTGTTCCACGCGCCGTTTCAGAGATTTATCGGCAACAGCCTGCAACGGGCCATCGATTGTTGGGCGCTTCAGCAGCCGAGCAGCGGCACGGCCGAACTCGACCAGAGTCACCAGCAAACCGGCCCCGTCGACATCCGAAGCCAGTTTCTCTGCAAGTCGAAGCTGCTCCACCGCTGTTGCCGCCTGCATGGCTTTGCCCAGCAATTCTTTCGCGGCGTTCACATCCTCGGAGACAATGGCGTTCCGGACGCCGGCTCGCAGTCCGGGAGACGCTCCTTGAATGCCCGGCACGATGGCCAGAGCTGCCAGACGGGTGTTGGGCTTCAGCCGGACAAGAGCGGTGGAGAAAGCCACTTCGCTTTCGCGGCTGGTGCTGCGTTGAAGCAGCTCGATCAGAGGCTTACGTAGTTCCTTCAGACGAAACTCGCCTGCCAGTTGCGCCGCGGTGCGCTGATCCTCCGCAACCGAACTGGGGTTCAGACGTCGCTGCGAAAATCGACCCGCAGCAATCCATGCGTAGCCGGCGTTCGGGTCTCCATCAACCAGCTCGACAGACACGCTCCGACCTTCCAGACCTTTCTTCTGCAATTCAAATCTTGAAGCCGTGTCGTTCCTCGGTACTGCCCAGGTTTCCAGAATCGTGTTTGTTACAGCATCGCGAAGGCGGACCATGTTTCGTCCCTGGGCGGGCTTGCCCGGCAATCCGTCATGCCCGGCCATGTAGAAGGAAAACGGTTCGACAAGCTGAAACGCTGCGGAGCGATAAATGCCTGTCCTCTGCTCACCTCGGACGAAGCTGCTGAACAGTGGCGTTTGCTGCATGCCATCCGCCGATTTGCGCGTCCGTGAGATGAACCACGAATTGCCGTCGTCTGGCAATCCGGGATGTGCCGACCATCTCCAGGCCAACGGCTGAAACTCAAATCCATCGAGCCTGAGTAGTTTTGAGGCCAGGTCCAGAGCCCAGTCGTGGACGGCAGGTGGGACAGTAGCGCCCCGTTCGTCGAGTCCAGTTCGCACGGACATCAACATTTTTTGCTGGAACTCGAAGTTGTCACGAAACTGCTTCTGGACAGTGTCAGCCAGTGAAGAGATGGTCGACGATGAGACATACCGTGCCGCGAACTGCATGTATTTGGGAAACGTTGCTGCATCCGCAGCGCCAAGCGGATCGATGTGGCGCACTAGGAAATCGCCGGCGGCCTGTGACTTTAAGGCCAGACAGATACCGGCCAGCAGTTTGACATTCGCATCGCTTACGTTCCGGCTGGCGAGTTGGAACCACTCTGCGTTGCGGAGGTGGTTTCTCAGGGCCATGCGTGCTGCGTGTCGCAGGTGCTGATCCGTGGCCGGCGTTTCGTGAATCAGCTTCACCAGCGGCACGATGAGTGATTCGGATGTGTGTTGAGCCGCCGCCATTGCGGCAGCTCGTCGAACTAATGCGTCCTCGTCCCGCAATCCAGACTGAATCCAACGATCAGTGTCCGGCAGAGCATTCTCCAGTGCACCGAGAACGCGTTGCGTGTGTATTCGCACACGCGAGTCCGAGTCGTTTGCCAGCCGGTCAATGTCATCCGCTGCTACAGTTCCAAGACGATGCAGAATCCACAATGAGTGAATTCGCACGAATGCACTGCCCGCCTGATTGAGCCCCTTGCGGGCCAGTGGCTCGGACGACTCACCGAAGTGGTCGACCAACCGATCGGCAGCAAGGTTGCGGCAAGTCAGATTCGTGGACGCCAGTTGCTGGAACAACTCGCCCAGGGAAAGTTGGGTCAGATCGACGAACGATTCCGGTGTCGTATCTGAGCCGGTGTAGACAATGCGCCAGATGCGTCCGCGTTTCCGATCGCGACGCGGGTCGTCGAGCTTGATCTCATAATGGCCAATAATCCGATTATAGAAGTCGGCGACGTACAGCGCGCCGTCCGGGCCGACGTGCAGGTCCATGGGACGGAACCACGGATCGTCGCAGCTCAGAAAATCGGGCTGCTCGACGGCGGAGATCGTTGAACCATTGTATTTCAGTTCGTTGCGGTTAATGCGACACGTCATGACATTGCCGCCGAAACTGTTTCCACGGTATTCCGGCGGAAATTGATCAGCGTTGTAGATCGCGATCCCGCCGATGGCGGTCGAACCGTGCAGATGATGCATCACATTCGGAACATATCCGAGTCCGTCGTGTGGTTTGCCGAAGCTGTCGTAGTAGCCATCCTGCAACAGCAGGCTAATAGGCTTTGTGTGGCAGTCGGCGACGAACAGATCGCCGTTTGGATCGAATGTCATGCCGAACGGGTTGACCAGCCCGTGCGTGAAGTGCTCAACGCGCGACCCGTCGAGTCGTATGCGGAATGTGTTGCCGGACTGCATGGTGATTTGGTGTCCGTCACGTCCCGCGACTGTAGTGTGGTTGTTGAAGCCATGACTCGAATACAGCCAACCGTCGTAGCCGCGTGTGAATGCATTGCACATTCCATGCGTGTCCCTCTCATAACCCATCGGCCCATAGAGCTGTTCGCGTTTGTCGGCCTTACCGTCACCGTCTGTGTCCCGCAGGAACCAGATGTGCGGGATACTGAAACCGATCGCTCCGTCTTTGTAGGGATACACGCCCATGGGGATGTTCAGCCCGTCGGCGAAGGTCGTGATGCGATCGGCCCGCCCGGTCCGGCCGTTGATTTCCAGGATTCGGATGGAATCGCGCGGTTCGCGGTCGGCGGGAGCGGGAAACGGATATTCCTCCGATGTGGTCAGCCACAGCCGGCCTGTCGCATCGAACGCCATATTCATCGGCTTGGCGATGTCGGGCTCGGACGCAACGAGCTGAATCTCGAACCCGGGCGGAAGACGGAAACTCGAGCGCTCTTCTTCGGGACTGAGCGGTTCCGTGTTGCGGACAATCGACCGGAATTCACTCGGATCGATTGACTTTGTGTTGTTCTGAGCGACTAGCAGCCGGCTCGTCGTCAGCAGAAGAAATGCTGTTGCTGTTCGCAGTGTCATGTCGATCGTTTCCGGTCACTGGCAGTTCGAAGTCCTGCACGCGGGCAATGACTGTGAATCGTAGCGTCCAAGTGCCTGGGCTCACCTGTCTGGTGTGCGACAAATCCCACCAGCGGCGCCCTGGCGAAGGTGGGCTACGTCTGCACGGAACTGGCCAGCCAGGCTGTGCAGGTGCCACTGAGGGCGACGGGGATCCACGCCGCGACTTCCAATGAGATCAGATTCATACGACCGACATGCAGGGTCGCCTGAGTAATCAGAAAGAGCACGCCCAGCACAGTCGTGCAGTTCGCAACGTTCAGTAGCAATCCCGTACTTTCTTTCCGCATTGTCAGAGCGATCGTGATCAGCACCGACAACAGGATCAACAGCGGACGCGTCAGCCGCTCGTGCAGATGCAGTGTCTGGCTGCGGATCGAGATGCGGCCAATCGCCCCACTGCGGATGCGGCGAATCAGCTCAGCCGTGGACAGGTACTTGAAACTCGTTGTGCGGTTGTGGAGCTGATCGATGGTCACGTCGGACTTCACAAACAGGTCGTTGTTCTCCTGCGATGCAAACACGTGCTCTCGACCTTTGTCCGTTAAGGCCAGTTCATGAATGCGAGGCTGAGCATCGCGCAGCAGCCAGCCTGCCGGTCGTTCCCCCCGGGCGGGAATCTGGATCGCCTCTGCCGTACGGAGCGTCGCAGGTTCGACGACGAGTTCAGGAACCGGTAACAGGAAGTCGGCCCGCTCGACCTTTCGTTCGACAAGAAACAACTGCTGCCCGGAGATTTCGATATTGGTTCCATAATCACGAGTCGTCTGCACGGCGTGTGCGGCGGACTTGTTCGTCCCGCGTGGAGCCTGCAATCGATCGGCCACCTCCGGAATGATCAACTCCTGGTTAAGCGTCAGCAGCAGCAGAATCGACAGCGCGCCGACAGTGATTGGTACAGCCAGCCGCCAGGTCGGAACACCCGCGGAAAGGATCGGATATATCTCGTTCTGTCGTTGCAGAATGGCAAACACAGCCATTACGGACAGCACGATGAGGATTGGGCCGATCAGGTCGAAGAAGGGGAACGCCTGGAATGTGTAGTGCTGCGCCATTCGCAGGGTTGTGATATGCCACCCCATCCCATCTGTTCGAGTCTGAAAATCATCCACGTTGGTAAATACATCGAACACGACAAACAGGCCGTACGCAGCGACGAACCCGATGGTCGCGACGAACCAGAACCGTTTCAGCAAATAGCGATCAAACGTGTTCACAAGAAGCCTGATATCCCTTTCAGGCGGAGCGGGTCACCCCAAGCCGGGGATTACAGGTCAATCGCAGACGAGGGGTCAATACAGAGTCGTCTCTGTGGACTACTCGGCCTTGTGAGAATTGGCCAGCGATTCGTAATAGCGACGAATCATTGCTTCGTAACCCGGCAGCAGTTTCTCGCTCTGCACATTCAGCAGGCGTTCGCGAATCGCGGGAGGCAAGTGTCCCCAGACTTCGTTGACCAGTGCCCGACGACGCGCCAGTGCTGCGGCCCGTTCCTGCGCTTCCCGTGGGTTCGTCTTGCTGGATTCCTCAGACTTTTCTGCTTGAGACTGTGTCTTCGAACCGTTTCCCGCCTTCGGTTTGGACGCACTGTCGGCTATCTGCTCCTGATTCTGCGGGCTGCCAGACTGCTGATTGCGGTTCTGATTCTGCTGGTCCGGGTTCGATTGATCCGACGGACTCGGCGAACTCTGCGGCGGTGGCTGGTTCTTAAGCCGTTCGATCAGGGTGTCGATGTTGTCGAGAATTGACGCCTGCAACTGGCTGGTTTCTTCTGAGACATCCTTGCGGTCGAGCCGCTCTGTTACGTCGCGCATTGAGGTCACCGCGCGATCAAGTTCGTCTGGCAGCGAGGCCTTGGACTCGGTGGAGTCTTCCGGTGCATCCAGGGGCAATTCCGGAACGAGTTCCCGCAACAGTTCGCGATCGAGCAGGTCGACAGTTTTCTTCGGTCGGTCGACGGTCGGCGCTTCGGCGTCGGTCGTGCCCTCAGTCCCTGATTCGGGCGTCCCGGGAGGCGGATCGGCGGAATAAGTATCGGCCAACTGAGTACCGGCCACGATGGCGACGACGAGGAGTACGACAAGGATACGTGGTGAAGTCATAACACAGAGTCCATCAATTCCAGTTCAGTTGATCGGCAGCGCTGGTTCCGCGGGTTCTTCATTGAGTGCATCGGGCACCTCAGTATCGGCATCCGGCGAAATATCCGGATCGCCGAAGAATGACGTCAACTCGCGGACCAGATCAGCGAGCTGTTCCTGTTCCTCAGCAATTGACGCCAGTTCGTTGGCATCATCGTCAGTCAGTTTCGATTGGTCATTGCCGGTTCGAGACCGAATGAGTTCCACGCGATCAATGAGGTCGATCTGCAGACTGCGGATGATCTTGAGTTGAGCAATCAGTGTAATCGTTTCGCCGTCCGGCCTGGCCTCCTGAGGCCCGCCTTCCTGTCCCTGCGGTGAATCTTCGCCGGACGCGTTTTCATCGTCCTTGCCCGATTCCAATGCTTCGAGCAGGTCCGCAAATCGATTCCTGGCGAGTGCCTGAATGGCAACCGTGTCCGGCGACACATCGGGGAGCTTTCGGTCGATGCGCTCCGCAGCCTGATCCATAAAGCGTGCTGCTCCGCGAAGTGCGAGGCCTACCACTTCAATTGCATCAATTGCATCTGCAGCCAGACGGGTTTCGGCCCCAAGGTTTCGCTGGGTCTCCGCGTGTGCTCTGACGGGCTTGAGTAGTGTTCGTGTCCACTTGCGAAGTTGCTCATATTCTCCCCTCAACCGCTCAGTCTCGCCGATCAGGCCATCCTGTCGCTCGATGAACGATTTCAGGTTGTCGGCGAGTTTCTCCATCTGTTCGCGAGCCAGATTCTCTTCAGCCTGCTGTTGGTCCGCGGCCAGTTCCCGCTCAGCCTGCTCCAGATCATCGAGTGCTTCGTCAAGCTGCTCACGAGCGCCGTCCGGGTTACCATTCTCCAGCGACTGTTCGCCCTGCTCCATCCGCTGAGTCGCTCGATCTGCGGACGTTGCTGACAGACTTTGCAGACGCTGGAGTCGCCGCACAGTCTCGGCAACTTCCTGTCGAAGCTGCTCCTGCTGACGCTGTAACCGTTCCAGAGCCTGCTCGCGCTCGGCCGGATCCGACAACTGCTGAGCTTCATCGAGTTTCCGGAGCAGCAACTCCTGCAACTGCCGGGCGGTACCCAGCTCCTGCCGCGCGTCGGCAAGTTTCTTGACGAGTGTTTCCGTATCGGTGATCTCTCGGTTGTCGAGCAGATCCTGGATCTTTCGCAGTTCTTCGACAGCGACCGTTTGTTGCTCGGACGCTACGCCAACCGTAGGTTTCTGCGAGCCCAGATTTCGAGCAACCTCTCGCATGACAGTTACAAGGTTGGAGTTCTCCAGCTCGCGCAATGCATCGTCGAATCCACGTGCCTGCTCCGGGTCCTCGTCATGCATCGTTTCAAGAGATTTTTTCAGTTCGAGACCAAACTTCGCAACCTCGTCCGCAATCTGTCGTTGACGTGTCGCGATCTTCTTCAAGTCGGCAGCTTCCTGATCCGTGAGCGGTCGATCTTCTCCAATCAGTGGTTTCAGTGTCTCTGCCGACCCGTCGATTAACTCCTGCTGTTTACCGGTCAGGCTTCGCAGATCGCCGCTGAGGTTTCGCTCACTCCGCCACTGAGAAAGATCACTGAGAAGGTTCTGCAATGTCCGGAGCGCCTCGTCCTGTTGACCAGCAACAGCTTCGACGGAGTCGTGCAGACGGCGTTGTTCTGACTTCGTGTGTTTCGAATCACTGCCACTCAGCTTGCGGGCTTCGGTCAGTCGGCGTTCGATTTCCGGCAGAGGCTCGGTCCGCAGAAACTCCAATTCACCGATGAGCGTTCCCAGCAGCGCGTCGGACTCGGCATCTTCCACGGCGTTTTCAGTCCGCTCGCGCCGGATCATTCTGGCACGTGTTTCCAGTCCGTCGTTTTCGTCCGTGAGTCGTGTTTCGATCTGCCGCTGGTCCATTTCGACACGTTTCAGCAGGTCGAGGTCTTCGTCGCGTAACGTCCCCGTCTGTTCCAGCTGCACCTGCAATTCGCCCAGCCAGTTGCGGGCATTCTGCTGCGCCGTGGCGGCACGTTCCAGATCGAGCAACAACCCGGCCTGTCGGTCTGCCAGTTCGGCTCGCTTTTCCTCGGGCGTCACGATGGTCAGCGTGCGCGGATTGCTGAGACCGATATGACTCTCGCCATTCAGATCAAACCAGTCGGTCGCCTCGGCCCGGACGACAATTCGTGTTCCCGGCAACCAGCCGAACGGAGCAAGGTCCCAGTCGAGTTCAGGTGCGACCTGCTCGGGCCGGTCCTCTCCCTCGAATAACGGAATCTGGTCGGTCACGGATTCAGCACCAGGTCGGAAGTTGGCTGTGAGCGTGTTCGGTTCAACGTTCGGCCGCTTGATTAGTTCCAGCACATCCCCTTCATCGGGCCGAGGCTGCTCCGGCTCTTCGCCCACGGTGGTGCGGGCGTCCTTCGGATACTCATACGTCAGGGCAGCGGAACGGACACCAAGGTCATCGCGCACGCGGACGATGAATGGCACGACAGCAACGGGAGTCACCAGCAGGTCGGTCTCAGGCAGTTCGATCGTGACGGACGGGACACCGTCGGCCGTCGCGCGAATGTCGAATCGCGGCGCCTCTGGATTAGCGAAGCCCTGTCTGTCCCGGACTTCGATCCACCACGAACTGTTGCCGGGCTTGTCCAGTTCGAATTCCCCGGATATTGCCGACCCGTCGGCCAAGACGGTCAGCTTGATCGGGTCGGCATTGCGTCGATGCAGTAGTGCACTGTTCAGCGTTTTGTTGCAGTCAGCCTGCAGCGTGACTGCAGTTCCAACGAACCCGTCGATGTGTCCAACACCTTCAGGCAGCGTTCGCTCTTCCAGCCCAGTGTAAGACGGTGGAGTGACTGTGATTCGCAGTCCTTCAACACGTGGAGGCGGGACCACATCAACCTGCAGCGGAACCGTTTCGCCGTCACCGCCCTTAGCCCAGAAGAACAGCGGCCCGCTGGTGACGTGCAGGTTCGCACCGCCGATGTCACGGGGTCGTTCGTTGGTGTCCCAGAGAGTCGTCTGCCGCATCGGCTCGGTCAGTACTTTGCCGTCGGCCGTGCGATAAATCAGTGTGAGATCGTCTGGCAACTTGCCACGCTGGTTCTCGACAAACAATTCGAGCGTCTTACCTTGAACGACGGTCAATGCACCGCCTGTGCTCGCGCTGAGTGGCTTCAGTTCGGACGTTACGAAACGCAGTTCGACGTCCCTCGGCCAGGGCACTGTCGAGAACGGAAACAGCAGGCGGTTCATCGCTGTTGCGGCTTCCACCGGGTTGAACCCGACAAGCGATGCTACCAGGAGACACGTCCCGACGGCCCACCATCCAACCCGCTGCACAGGTCGCGTATCGAGGACGCCGTTGACGTTGACCTCATCCAGCCGGGCAAGCGTTCGGCGAATCACTTCCCGCTGCAGCTCGGGCGAACCGACCTGCGAGTTCTGTTCATTCTCCAGGAACTGCACCGTGCTGGAGAGGCTGTCGGCGAAGGTCGGGTTCTGCTTCTCGATCCGCGACGCCAGATCCACATTGCTGAACCGCGTCGCCAGCAGTCTCCACAGAAACCGCCACGACACCCACCCAGACGCACCCAGGATCGTCAGCCCGAGAATCACTCGCACACCCGAATCATCCAGATGCCACAACCAGTCGAGTCCCCCCGCGAGTGTCGCCGTCAGAAAGAACACGACAGTCAGCAGACACAGCCCGTGCACCCACAGCACGTACCGCACGCGGCGACGAAGTTCGCTGAGGCGTTCGAATAGCTGTTCGGGCATGGCGGTCTCAGCCGGATTTCGAAAACTCGATGTGGTCAACAACGTCCGAGAATACCGAGGCCGACGGGCGGGCGAAACGCCGGAACCAACTTGAGCGGGCAAGACGGCCTGACCGGGGAAGGACAAGATTTGAATATCGAAAATCCAACAAGGAATGTGCAAGTCAGAAGTTCAGAATCGACGTGGTGCACTTCATCATTGGGAGTTCCTTGTTCGACATTCGTCATGACCTGCCCCCGGCGAGCAGGCGGCCCATCGCCCTGACATCAAACTGGCAGCCGCATCACCGGCTGAAGTCCGGTTCTGCCAGCCTGGCAGTTCAGACGGGCCGGCTCTTTGTATCAGCCGAAAGCAGTAACCATTGACTGATCCATGGGTTGCGGCGGACGCCTCAGGTTTGGCACGTGCATTGCTCTTCCGCGAGATGTAGCGGAACCTGCGCGGATTGGCAGACCATTTCCGAGATTCGGTACGACACAAATTACCCGTGGACCGTCGACCTGACGCTTCATGACAGATTCTCTGGCCCTATCTGTTGGACTGAGGAGAAGCCGTGGCAAAGTTGCTCACCTTTGACGATGACGCCCGGAAAAGCCTGCTTGAAGGCGTTTCCAAACTCTCGCGGGCAGTAAAAAGCACTCTCGGACCCCGCGGTCGCAATGCAGTACTGGACAAGGGCTGGGGAGCCCCCAAGGTGACCAAGGACGGCGTCACTGTTGCAGAAGACATCGAACTCGAAGACCCCTTCGAAAACATGGGCACACAGCTCGTGAAGGAAGTGGCTTCCAAAACCAGCGACGTTGCCGGTGATGGAACAACCACCGCCACCGTGCTGGCCGAAGCGATCTTTCGCGAAGGGCTGAAGTTCATCGCGTCCGGTCACGACCCGATGGCGATGTCTCGCGGAATTCACGCGGCGGTTGATGCCGTCACGGAAGAGCTGAAGGGAATGTCCAAGCCAATCGATGCCGGCAACAAGAAAGCCGTTAAGACGGTTGCCACAATCGCTGGCAACAATGATCCGCAGGTCGGTGAGATTCTGGCGGATGCTTTGAAGAAAGTTGGCAAAGACGGCGTGATCACCGTTGAAGAAGGCCGACAGGTCGATACGGAAGTCACGCTCGTCGAAGGCATGCAGTTTGAGCGTGGCTACCTGTCTCCGCACTTCGTCACCGACGAAGACTCGCAGACGACGGAACTCGAAAACTGCCGCATTCTGATTTTCGAAGAGAAGATCACTGCGGTGAAGGACCTGGTCCCGCTGTTGGAAAAAGTTTCCAAGGACAGTGTTCCGCTGCTGATTATTGCCGAAGACATCGAAGGCGAAGCTCTGGCGACACTGGTCGTGAACAAGATGCGCGGCATTCTCAATATCTGTGCCGTAAAGGCACCGGGTTACGGCGACCGCCGCAAGGCGATCCTCGAAGACCTGGCCGTCCTGACCGGCGGCAAGGCGATCTTCAAGGACCTTGGTGTCAAACTCGAGAATGTTGAACTCGACGACCTGGGCTCGGCAAAAAAGGTCATCATTGACGCCGAGAACACGACGGTCGTTAAAGGTGCTGGCAACAAGGGAGCGATCGAAGGTCGCTGCGAGCAGATTCGCCAGGAAATCACCGTTACCGATTCGGAGTACGATGTTGAAAAGCTCCAGGAGCGACTGGCCAAGCTGGCTGGTGGTGTGGCCGAGATCAAAGTCGGAGCCGCAACCGAAACGGAAATGAAGGAACGCAAGGACCTGATCGATGACGCACTCGCAGCAACGCGAGCGGCTGTCGAAGAAGGCATTGTTCCCGGTGGTGGAATCGCTCTGATCCGCTGTGCCGGAGCTTTGGATGGCCTCAAGATCAAGGGCGATGGAGCACATGGCGTGTCGATCATCCGCAACGTCTTGACGATGCCGCTGCGAACAATTGCTGAGAACGCGGGCGTCGATGGGGCCGTGGTCTCCAATCGCATCTCCAAGTCGGACGATGCCGCTTACGGCTACGACGCACTGAACGACTCCTACGGCGACATGTTCGCTGCGGGTGTGGTTGATCCGGCGAAGGTTGTCCGGTCCGCTCTGCAGAACGCCGCAAGTGTCGCGGGACTGCTGCTGACTACCGAGTCAATCATCGTCGAAGAACCGAAAGAGGAAGAAGACGACCACCATCATGACCATCATGGCGACGACATGGGCATGGGCGGAATGGGTGGCGGAATGCCTGGAATGGGTGGTGGCATGCCCGGTATGGGAGGCATGGGCGGAATGGGTGGCATGCCCGGAATGATGTAATTCAAGTCCACTCGGAAACTCGTTCCGGCGCCGCGTGCTGGGTCGAATAAGAAATCAAACAAAACCTCATAGCTGACATACTCAAGGAGTTCTCTCAATGCTGAAGCCACTTGATGATCGCGTTGTTGTGCAGGTGATGGACGCCGAAGAAACCACGGCTGGCGGAATCGTTCTGCCGGATGCAGCTCGGGAAAAGCCACAGCGTGGCAAGATCGTGGCCACAGGTCCGGGCCGTCTGCTGGAAAGCGGCGATCGCGCCGAAATGTCAATCGTCGTCGGTGACGAAATCCTGTTCGGCAAGTACGGCGGAACCGACATCGAGTACGAAGGTGTCGAAGTCAAAATCCTCCGCGAGAGCGACATCCTCGCGAAGCTCGCGTAGCTCCCACTGATGATGGTCGTCTTTCGCTCGGCGAAAGAGCTTTCGCAAAGCGAAAGGCGACCATCGGGCTCCGAGTTCTCGGAACGAAACATCTCCAACTAACTCACGAGGATTTGACCGTGCCAAAGCAACTACTGTTTGATGACCAGGCCCGGCTGAAGCTGCAGAAGGGCGTCAATACGCTCGCTGACGTTGTCGCGGTTACGATGGGACCGACCGGTCGAAACGTGATCATCGACAAGAGCTTCGGCAACCCCCAGATCACCAAGGACGGCGTGACGGTCAGCAAGGAAGTCGAGCTGGACGACCCTTACGAACACATGGGTGCCAAGCTCGTCAATGAAGTCGCGTCCAAGACCAGCGACATTGCCGGCGATGGAACGACAACCGCCACCGTGCTGGCCCGAGCGATCTACACGGAAGGACTTCGCAGCATCACGCTGGGAGCCAACCCGACAATCGTCCGACGCGGCATCGATAAGGCTGTCGATGGAGCACTTGCATTCCTCGAGGACATGGCCAAGCCGGTCACGGACAAAGAGGAAATCAAGCAGGTCGGTGCGATCTCAGCAAATAATGACAATGAGATCGGCCAACTGATTGCAGACGCCATGGAGAGCGTCGGTCGCGACGGCGTGATCACCGTGGAAGAAGGCAAGACCAGCAAGACGGAACTGAAGCTCGCCGAGGGCATGCAGTTCGACAAAGGCTACATCTCGCCGTACTTCGTGACCGATCCGGCCTCAATGCAGACGGTCATGGAAAATCCTGCGATCCTGCTGCATGAAAAGAAGATTTCCAATCTGCGCGATCTGGTTCCCTTGTTGGAACAGGCGTCGCAGTCCGGCCGTCCGCTGCTGATCGTCGCCGAAGACGTCGATGGTGAAGCCCTGACGGCACTGGTCGTGAATAAGCTTCGCGGGGTTTTGCCAGTCGCAGCCGTCAAGGCTCCGGGCTTTGGTGACCGCCGTAAAGCAATGCTGCACGACATGGCGGTTCTGACCGGTGGAACGCTGATCTCCGAGGACCTTGGAGTGAAGCTGGAAAACGTCCAGCTCGGCGATCTGGGCAGTGCCGCGAAAGTCGAAATCACCAAGGACGCCTGCACGATCATCGATGGTGCTGGTGACCAGGACGCGATCGACAAGCGAGTCCAGCAGATTCGCAATCACATCGAAGGCACCGACAGCGATTACGATCGCGAGAAGTTCCAGGAACGTCTGGCGAAGATCACGGGCGGCGTGGCGATCATCTCCGTTGGAGCCGCCACAGAAACCGAGATGAAGCAGACCAAGGCTCGTATGGAAGACGCCCTGCACGCAACACGTGCATCGGTTGAAGAAGGAATCCTGCCGGGCGGTGGTGTGGCTCTGCTGCGGTCGATCTCGGCTGTGGAAGAAGTCAAAGCCAAGGGCGACGAGAAGATCGGCGTCGAAATTGTGCGTCGAGCCCTCGAAGGCCCGATTCGTCAAATCGCCGGCAACTGTGGCGAAGACGGTTCAGTCGTGGCTGACGAAGTTAAAGGTAAGGGGACGAACACCGGCTTCAATGCACATACCGGCGAATACGTTGACATGTATGAAGCGGGTGTCATCGATCCGGCTAAGGTCGTGACGAGTGCTCTGAAGTACGCCGCCTCGATCTCGGGACTGATGCTGACGACGTCCGTCTGCGTTACGCGCACGGATGAACTCGATGGCAAAGGCCAGAAGGCCAAGGTCGAAGGAGCGGTCCGCTAACATCACAGCATCGGAGCGGAGTCTCCGGGCTGGACGATTGAGAGTAGATCCCGGCCGCCGACCCGCGTTGCGAGTCGGCGGCTTTTTTGTTCCATGGCAGTGTTCGATTCATACAGAGCACAATCGTGATTCGAGTATCGTGTGACTCCTGCGAGAGAAAACTCAAACTCAAAGATGCGGCTGCCGGTCGGCAGATTCGATGTCCGGACTGTGGACATCCGGTCAAAGTTCCAGAATTGGAATCGGCCTACGACGACTATGACGACGACGGCTACGGTGATGAGTGGGAAACGGAACGACCAGCCCGTCCCAGGCGTCCTTCCCCCAAGCGAAGAGCGGCGAAAAAAAAGCGAGGCGGAGGTCGTGGCGTTCAGATCAATGTTGTCGCTGCGGTGATTGGGGGGCTGGCGTTTCTGTGCTGTTGCCTGCCGCCATGTCTTCTGCCGGCCGTGCAACAGGCGCGTGACGCTGCTCGAAGGGCTGAGTTTAAGAACGTTCCAGCACCAGCCGTTGAGGATCGGTTTGCTCTACAGCCGGTATTTGAAACAACGGATGGCGAGTATTCGGCCGGGACAGCGTTCGCAGTGACATTGCCCGTTCGGAATACACCTGTGATTCTGACAGCGATCCATTTGTTCGGTACGTCGGGGGCACTGCAGCGGGAAATCCCTTCTGCGCAGCTCGGACAGTTTGTGCAGCGAGTACACCTGATGAACGCGTTCGCCGACGAACGCCTTGGAACTGCCACCAGAAACATTCTGATTTCCGATGCGGCGCCGATGGGGGAACCGTCGGCGGCGGGTGACATCGCGGCGTTCGCAGGTGATCCAGGACTCAACGTGACGGCTCTCTCACTGGCACAACGTGTGCCAGCATCCGGCTATCCCGTTTGGGTGGTGGCTGATGTTCAAAACAGACCGGGACAGCCGTTGCATCGGGCCTGGGTGCGATCCAATTCGGGTGGTGAGTTGGAATATGCATTTGATGAGCAGTTGGAATTACGGGCAACAAGTGGTGCGCCGGTTCTGGATCAGAATGGCGACGTCGTCGGAATTCAGCTGGGTGGATACGAGAGTGGCATGATCACTGTCGGCATTGCCAACCCGGTGGACGTGTTTCGGCAATACCTTCGGTAACCGTCAGAAATGGCGTTGCGAACCTTTCATGAGTGGTGTGTTTGAGCGGAATTTCGTCGGGTAGCAACAACAGAGTTCCCGGCTCAACAGGAAACTGGCAATGGCCAAACGCGACTACTACGAAGTGCTGGGCGTGTCGCGCGACGCCGGTGCCGACGAAATCAAGAAGGCGTTCAAGAAGCTCGCGATCAAGTTTCACCCTGACCGGAACCAGGGTGACGAAGAAGCCGTCCTCAGCTTCAAGGAAGCTTCCGAGGCTTATGAAGTTCTGAGCGACGACGAAAAACGGGCCCGCTACAACCGGTTTGGACACGAAGGCGTCCGGAGTTCCGCAGCCGGTGCTCGCGACGTCAACGACATTTTCGATTTGTTCGGTGATCTGTTTGATGGATTCGGTTTCGGCGGTGGCGGTGGTCGACGACGAGGAGGTGGACCGAGGCCGACTCAGGGCGACAGCCTGAAAACGCATCTGTCGATCGACCTGCTTGATGCGGCCCGGGGATGCACACGCACGGTCGACATCGGCCGGCGTGAACCCTGCACGACTTGTTCAGGCAGTGGCGCCAAGCCCGGGACAACTCCAACAAGCTGCGATTACTGTGGCGGTGCCGGGCACGTCGTGCAGTCGCAGGGCTTCTTTCGTATGCAGACAACATGTCCGGCCTGTCGGGGCGAGGGCAAAGTTGTTCGAGACAAGTGCTCCGGTTGCAGCGGGACAGGGAAAGTCTCTCAGAAATCGAAGCTCGATGTTCAGGTTCCCGCAGGGATCGACAATGGGATGACGTTGCGACTGTCTGGGGAAGGCGAGTCGGGCACGAACGGTGGACCACGCGGTGACCTGTACGTCGAGCTTACGGTCCAGGATCACCATCTGTTCCGTCGCGAAGGACCACATCTGATCTGCGAAGTGCCAGTCTCCTACACACAGGCTGCACTGGGAGCCGAGATTGAGGTGCCGTGTCTGGAAGGCAAGACGATGCAGCGAATCTACCCGGGCACTCAACCCGGTGAGATTCATCGGATTCGTGGTGGCGGAATGCCGGATCCACGTGGTGGAGTCGCTGGCGACCTGCTGCTGCAGATCAATCTGGAAGTGCCGAAGAAGCTGACTGCCGAGCAGGAAACTCTGCTGCGGGAACTGGCGGAAATGGAGCATGCCCAGGTCAGTCCTCATCGCAAGTCGTTCTTCGACAAGCTGAAGGACTGGTTCGTTCCTCCCGAAGACTTTGAAGAGTGAGTTGCGACAACTGAGTTGCCGGTCGCGGGTCAGGAATCCCCGCTGGCCAGTTACGTATGAATGGCAATGGGCCTTTCGGAGAAAGTCGAATGAGCAAGGATCAGAACACGTCGGATGCCGCATCAGCCGATGACGTTGCGGCTGAAGAAGAAACGGCCATCCCGGCCGAGGCTGTTGCGGAAGCCGCAGAAGCGATCGCCGGAGCAGCGCACGACGATTCAACAACGGGCACAGACGACGGGGCAGACGGATCGTCGGATGACGTGGAATCGTTGCGTTCCGAGCGCGACCAGGCGCTCGACCAGGCGATCCGGGCGCAAGCCGAACTGGAAAACTACCGCAAGCGTGTCGCCCGCGAATTGGAGCAGGCGGCGCGTTATCAGATGCTGCCTCTGATCCGCGATCTGATTCCCGCGCTCGACAACCTTGAGCGGACAATTCAGGCCGCTGGACAAACGGCCAGAGTTGACGACCTCGTCAAAGGCGCTGAGATGATTCTCGCCAACTTTGAGCAGGTCTTCTCCAGCCATTCGACGAAAACAATTGAAGCGGTCGGTCAACCGTTTGATCCGAATCTGCACGAAGCGATTCAGCAGTTACCCTCAGAAGAGCATCCGCCGGGCACAGTCATCCAGGAAGTGGAACGGGGCTACGTACTGCATGACCGCGTCATTCGACCGACCAAGGTGATTGTTGCAAGTGCCCCGGCGGCAGTCGCAGACGAAGAATCCAATGAAGCGACTGAGTAACGCATGGACGCGACAGTGAAATGTAGCCCCGTTCGCCAGAACGCGGGCATCCTGATATGGCCCGTATTCGGTGAATGCGGCAAATTCCAGAGGATGCAGTAATGCCGACTTACGACTACCGCTGCGGTGAGTGCAATCACGAATGGGAAGTCTTCCAGTCGATCACGGCCAAACCAAAACGCAAATGTCCGGACTGCGGCAGGCAGAAAGCCAAGCGGATCATTGGTCCGGGTGCGGGCATCATCTTCAAAGGGTCGGGCTTCTATCAGACTGACTATCGCAGCAACTCCTACAAGAAGGGGGCCGAGGCTGCGAAGACCGCCGAAGAATCGGCCAGTAAGGCGAGCGAATCGAGTTCAAAGAGCGACAGCTCGTCGTCGAAGAGCAGCGATTCAGGCTCGAAGTCCAAAGACTCGTAACCACTAAATCTGGCTCCAAAGGTCGCCCGAAAACAGGTCGACCATTTCAGCCAGACCGGCATCGACCATTTCCTGACCGCTGACGAATCGGCCCGGGCGCGTCCAGGCCTGAATCTTCTCTTCCGGGAAATCGAACATACGCGACAGCAACTTGTCGAGGTCGTCTTCCAGCAATTTGAAGTGTCGGGCCCATTCGGTCGCCTCTTCGATCCGCACGTCTTCTTCGCTTTGCCATCGGATCGGATGAAACAAAAGCGTTGAATGTGCTGTGACCAGCCGCCGCTCGCACGCGGCAAAGGGCAGGATCGCGGCCGACGAACATTCCCCGGCAACGACTCCCGTCACACGCAGTCCTCGCAGTCGAATGATGCTCGCAATGGCCAGCCCGGCATACGCACTGCCTCCGCACGAATCGATGAAGATCGTCCCGCGACTGCGGCGCGGCAGTTCGACAAGCTGCGTAAACTGCTCCGACTGCTGACCCGTCAGATCGCCGGTCATGGACAGTTCCCAGTTGTGTCCGTGGTCGGGCGGATTAAACGGACCGGACCGGTGCGGTGACGGTGATGTCCGTGAAGTGCGTTGCGGGGATGATGTGTAGCGTGCAGTGTGAACTCGGCGAGACATTGGATTCCGTTGAACTGGTTGACGACTCGGTTTTGGGCAATCGCCGAATTGGAGTGTCCGCAGCCGCGCGTGTCGACCAAACCGTCCGGTGTTACATTTATAGTGCGTGGCAGAATTGTCTGTAATTCGAAAGATCCAGACCTCTGACCAGAATTCTGACGTCAGCAATCATCGTCGATTCCAACCCGTCGCAGAGTCAGACTGCCGAGCCGTTCAATCCGGTTGCCCTGCAGTTCGGGTGCCTCGATCGCAGGCACGGCCAAATGGGACTGTGGCGTCGGGAAGGTCTGAAAGTGCCTCAGAAGAAGCGGAAAAGATGACGTCTGGGCTCAAGTGACAACGGCTGTCATCGCGTCCGGTCGGATGGCCCTGAAGCCGTGTGGTGCTGGGACTTCGTGCTCGATCACACGATTGACGGTACGTCTTTGAAGTGGCTGTCCATCGTGGATGACGCGGGAGTGCCTCACGTAAGTAATACCGCCCACTTCATGTAACGTTTACCGTTTCAGCTACCCGCTGGTCGCTTCTCTGATGCAGGTTCGCCGGCTGTATCTCGTAGACGTTGTCCCTTTCATGGCGTGTGACGTTTGCCGAGTAATCTGTCAAACCTCATCAACGCCGGATTCATCCTTCAATAGTGCCAGGATGATCAAACCAATCAGCGACAGAAACGCAGCCAGGCACCACAACGGGTTGCGTCCTTTCGCCTTCGCATAGTAAGCGAACCCCACCAACACCATAACTGTACAGAGAAGAGAGATCGCCGCTCCGCGCGTGCCCTACATCATAAAACGACCAGCAATTTGACTGATGAGCCCCGGAATCGCGATCGCAAGACTGAGATTCTTGTATCGCTTGATCGTAGCTGTTTGCTCTCCTGGTATTTGATCGCGCCGGCCAATCACGTGCCCACATGCAATTCAATGTGCCAGAGGACCTGATGCAGATTCAACCTGTCCGGTACCAGCATTCGAGGCCCCTCTTATCTGGTCTGCCTTTGAAAAGCTGGCCCATGAGTTATGAAGGTCTCCAGTGCCCATGACGGGCAGGGAGATCAAACGATGAGTACGAGACGACGGAGGCGTCACACGCCAGAGCAGATTGTCCGGAAGCTTCGTGATGCGGAT
>CAYSJO010000920.1:0-11574 GCA_964431285.1 uncultured Planctomycetaceae bacterium | reverse complement strand
ATTTCGCTCGAACCCAAAGAGAGCTTCGAGAAATACAACACCGGACGATTCGGTCAGGGCTGTCTGCTGGCACGACGGCTGGTGGAATCCGGCGCGCGGTTCGTCGAGGTCACAACAGAGTACATCCCATTTATTCACTGGGACACGCACAACGACGGCCACACGACGGTCGACCGGCTGCACAAGGAGATCGATCCGCCGATTTCGCAACTTGTGTTGGACCTGGAAGCTCGCGGGCTGCTGGATCGTACGCTGGTCATTATTGCCAGCGAGTTCAGCCGCGACATGATGATTGAAGGTGTGCCCGGTTCGAATGCCCGTGATCAGGCCAGATTCAAAGTCGACAAACTGCAGGAGCTGAAGCACTACGGTCTGCACCGGCACTTCACGGGCGGTTCGTCGGTGATGACGTTTGGCGGTGGCGTGAAACGTGGGTTCCTCTACGGACGGACCGCGGAAGAGCGACCGTGTCTGGCGATAGAGTATCCCGTGTCAGTGAGCGACCTGCACGCGACGATCTTCACCGCGATGGGGATCAGTCCACAGACGGCGTTCGATGTGGAACGCCGTCCCTTCTACGCCACGGAAGACGGCAGAGGAAAGCCGGTGATGGACGTGTTCGCGTAACGCCGCGTCACTTTGTGGTGCCAGGCTTCGCGAACTCGTGAATCTTCAGGCCCTGCTTGCGGGCGAAGTCTTCGGTTGTAATGACGAACGTCTTTTCTCCGTCCGGTATCACCAGGCACATGTCGTCGTATCGGTCAACGATCTTGCGAATTGCGGCAAGTCCCGTGCCTTCAAGCTCGAACGACTGAGGCATGTTCTGTGTGTAGCCTTCAGTTTTGAGGGCATCCCGATCGATGGTCACCTCGCACTGACACTGCTTCGCGATCTCGAGGAAGGCGTCCCTGAGAGGCTCCCGCTTGAATACCACTGCAACGTTTTTCTTCAGCTTCTGGTAGATAACGCTGGTGGCCCGATCCGACCGATTGGCTCGTTCAATTTTTCCGAACATCAGTCCGCCCCCATCGCCATGCTGCCACGTTCCGGCATAAAGATTGGAATTCAGGTCGAACATGACCCGGGCTGAAAATGTGCCCATGCCGGCGATTGTGAATTCGTCCAGCGTCATGACCGGCGTGTTGCCCGCCCAGAGGACTCGCAGAACGAGCGGAATTGGAATCCCTCGATGAACATATGTGAAAGCCCAGTGGTCTCCCTGAACCTTCTGCACGCCAGCGATCAGGTATCGGTCCGGTTTCTGATTACCCTCTTCGGCCTTACCCTCGACCGTGAACTTTCCAACCAGCTGGCATCCGGTCATGGCCTCAGCGAATTCCTTTTCAGCCTCCTTGCGGGTCTTCTGTGGCTTGGGTTTTTCGACCGGGGTCTGGGGCTTGGGAGGCTCTGTTTTCGGTGTGTCCTGGGCCAGTGAATGACTCGACAGACTTGCTAGGAATGACAGTGAAAGCGTCAGAACAAAAAAGGACCGTTTCATCTAATTAGCTCCGGATTTGAACCTCAGTCGATACTCAAGCGACCCCACTGGCAGACTTGCAGGACACGGCAGCAGTGTTGGTTACCCACGTCATTCTCTACCGATTCGGCAGCATCTTCTTTCTGTGACGGGATTTCCGACTTTCTCGAATACTCAGGGAATTTGTACGTAGACGCGTGCATCGATCGTGGTAGCATCGATGTCTTCTATCCACTGGTTCTCGCCTGGATGGGACGGAGTCTGCCAATGAGAACCCCAATGTCCCGTGCTCGGCCTCCGCCGGGCACCTGTGTTTCGCGAACTGATACCTGCGGAAATTTGTCTCCTTTCACGGTGCTGACCGGGCTTCTTCCTGTGCTGTCAATCGCAATGATGGCAAACCGGCGATCACTCTTTTGATGCACCGATCCGCAGTTCAATCGATATCAGAATCTCGCGGTAGTCAACCACATCGCCCACGGCTGGTGGCGTTGGTGATTGGGTCAACGTGGGTGGCGGGTATATCGACTTTCCGGGCGTGACAGAAATCTTTTTCGACTGACAGGTCCGGTTGCGTTGCGAAACCCGTCTGAAAACGAACAATCGGCGTACTGAGTTTACGGTAATTTCCAGGACACTTTCTGCCACGCAATCACAATCAGGCGCCCGTTGAAGACCGGGATCCGTCGCCCCAGACACGCGACTTTCAGGATCATCTCCGCGTCCCCAACCCTTGGCCGTCTGTGAAGAACCGAGAACGGAGGTGCGGGAATGAACATTCAGGGAAAGGAACGGTGACAACGTGTATCGATTCGACTCAACACTCGTCCCAATGATTGGGATGGCAAAGAAGACCGGATACATAACGTATCAGCAGGTCGACGAGTACCTGCCCGATGAAGGTGGGGATCCACGCATGGTGGACTCGCTGATACTGGTGCTGGACGAGATGAAGCTGGACCTGATCAATGATCCGGATGCACCAGATGAGGACGAGCCACCCCCGGAGGAACCGAAGAAGGCTCCCGAAGTGAATCCGGCGTTCAAGCCATTGCTCGGACCCGAATCCACATTGTCGTCTCGCGACCCGATTCGGATGTATCTGAGCCAGATGGGCAACATACCACTGTTGACTCGGGCACGCGAAATCTTCCTTGCCAAGACGATCGAGATCACACGGAAGCGCTTCCGTCGCACGACGATGGAGTCAGATTTTGCTCTGACAATGGCACTTGAGACGCTCGAAAAAGTGCAGGCCCGGGAGCTGCCTTTCGAACGGACTCTACGTACGTCGGATACTGAGAACGCGAAGAAGGAACAGATCGAGGGCCGGATGCCGGTCAATCTGCCAACGCTTCGCGAACTGATGGGACAGAACATCGCCGACTGGGAAATCCGCAAGGATCCGAAGTCGTCCGACGCTCAGAAAGAGGCAGCACTGCAGCGGATGATCATTCGCCGACGTCGGTTGTGTACGCTGTCGGAAGAGCTGAGTATCCGGACGCAGCGTCTGCAGCCCGTCATGAAACGGATGCATCAGATTGCTGAACGTATGGCGGTGTTGAAGCGTCAGATTGCTGGTCTCAAGCGTCGTCGTAATTCGAACGCTCAGCGGGACCTTGAGACTCTGCAGGCAGAGATGACCGAACTGGTCGAACTCTGCCGCGAGTATCCCGACGAGTTCATTGCTCGCAGCAAGGAGATCAAGCGTCGGTTTGACGCGTGGACGATCGCCAAGCAGAAGCTGTCGGGCGGCAACCTGCGACTGGTGGTGTCAATTGCCAAGAAGTATCGCAACCGAGGGCTCAGCTTTCTGGACTTGATTCAGGAAGGCAACGCCGGCCTGATGCGGGGTGTCGAGAAATACGAATACCGCCGAGGCTACAAGTTTTCGACGTATGCGACCTGGTGGATTCGACAGGCGATTACACGAGCTGTCGCCGATCATGCCCGCACGATTCGTATTCCGGTTCATATGTTCCAGAGTATCTCGACACTCAAAGCCAAGAGTGAGCAGATTCGCCAGGAAACCGGTCGCGAACCGAGTATCGAGGAACTGTCAGAAGCCGTCGGCCTTTCGATTGAAGAGACCGAGCGGATCATGAAGACGTGGAAGCATCCCGTCAGTCTGGACACTCCGGTTGGTGAGAGCGAGGACAGCAGCTTCGGCGACTTCCTTGAAGATTCGCATCATCAGGCTCCGTCTGAAAACGCGATGCACAAGATGCTGAAGGACAAGATCGACCACGTTCTGAAAAGTCTGACGTATCGCGAGCGGGAGATTATCCGACTTCGGTACGGTCTGGGTGATGGCTACAGCTATACGCTGGAAGAGACCGGCCGAATCTTCAAAGTCACTCGAGAACGTATTCGTCAGATCGAATCCAAAGCGCTGAAGAAGCTGCAGCACGCAACACGCGCGGTGCATTTGCAGGGCTTTGTGGATTCCGTTCCGGATCAGCTTCCGGAGCCGGCTGCGATCGCCGAGTGATGCAAGTCTGATTTGTCATCGAAAACGGCGTGGTGCTCTTGAGAGTGCCACGCCGTTTTTTCTTATGCTCGGCAACACGCGAGAATTGCAGATCAACCTGCCTGCTTCAGCTGGGACAGATTTCCGTCGTCCAACTCACTTCTGGCAGTGGCGGGAGCTTCGTCGAGTTCAGTGCCGAGCTCTGCCGAATTGCTATTCACGTCCCTCGACGATGGCTCCGGGGCGCGCGTCCGCCGCAGGGTTTTGTCGACAGGCAGATCATCCAAGCTGCCGAGACCGAACTCTTCAAGAAACTGGCGTGTGGTTCCGTAAAGGAACGGTCGTCCCAGCGAGTCTTCTTCGCCGGTGATTCGGACCAGTCCGCGTTCCATCAGTTGTTTCAGCATTTCTGACGCCTGCACTCCACGGATCTTCTCAATCTCCGCCCTCGTCACAGGCTGCCGGCAGGCGACGATGGAAAGCGTTTCCAGCATCGGCGGTGAGAGTCTCACTCGGGCCTGGCGATTGTACAGGCGATCGAGCCACAGCGCGAATTGTGGCTGCGTCATCAATCGACACCCGGAGGCCACATATTCAACTCGAAACGTACATTCACTCACCTCGTACGCGTCATTCAGCTCAGTCACGAGCTTGCGCGCTTCAGCGACATCAGCCAGGGTCGCGAACTGAGCCAGTTTGCGGAACGATATTGCCCCGTCAGCAACCAGGAGGACTGCTTCGACTCGAGCCAGTTTGCGCGAACGAAACACCGTAGAGTTGGATGACGCCTGATACTGCTCGTTCGAACTCAAATGGTCTGCGCGAGTGGCAAACCGCCATCGCCAACCGATTCCGGTCGCGGGGCGATCAGTCAAACCTGTTCTGGCCGGACTCATCAGCCATGCGTCGGCAATTGTCCTCATCGCATTCGGTTCCAGTCTTCAACTTTGACCAGAACCCGGGCCACGGCGTCTAGAGGCTCAGTTGCCTCGGCATCAAACCAGCGCGAGACGCGCGGGTCATCGACGGAACTCACCAGACACGAGAACTGGAACGTGCCGGGCTGCATTCCGGGCGTCAGACGGAATGTACGGATACCCCGCTCGTTGAGTTGCTGAACCGCTTCCCGCCATGTTGGTCGGCGAGGAACATCGATGACTGCGGGTGGATGATGTGCCGTGCGTGTGGAACGCTGATAGCGACCACCGTCATCGGTGGTGATCGCGACGGGTGACTCAGGCTGGTTGACATCATGCGACAACGTGGCGTGCGAATTCGACGGGGGCGCGACGTCGGCGGTACGATACCCCGTCTGAAAAAACTGGGTGGGGGTGGATGGCAGTTGGGCTGAGTCTGATCGCTGATCTGGTCCACTCGTCCGCTGTCGACCCGTGATCGATTGAGACGAAGTCACCCACCCGGTCTCTGATGACGATGGATGGCTGCTTCGGACGTCCGTCATCAGACGGTCTGACGCTGGCGGTTGGAAGATATCGACGAGCCCGGAAGCCGGCACTGCAACCTGCCGCGCAACCGGTGCATCGGACTGTCCAACGCGTGATTCAATGAAGACGCGACGATGAACGTTCGTTGCGACGGACGGAGACGAGCGCGCGGCCGGAACGAACTGGGGAATCCCAAACACAGCCATCACAGGGACAGCCGTCATCGGAACGATCATCAGCAACGTAGCGAAGAATCTCTGACTGCGACGCATCCCAGCCTCCCTGCGGAATGAAGTCTGTCAGCTGGCCCACGATTTCTCTCGAATCGTGATGCGTACAGAGATGATAGAACAAGTGCGGAAAATCCAACAATGCCGTTCTACTCGTGGCGCATCGCACTCTGGGCCGACAGGCTTTTGCCCTTCAGATAGTCACCCGGGATATAGCTGACCTTGTCGAACGGGACCGAGACTGTGATGGTCACCAGGTCCTTGGACAATGCGCTGCCGATCTGGTCAATGGGATCCGGATTGCCGGTTGCCGGATCAACAGTGATCGTCACTGTAACGTCCGCAGCTGCGACGTTGATCGAATCTTTCAGGAACGATTCAATCCATGTTGTCACAGTGGTGTTGGTTTCACCGTCAAGAATGCCCATGCGGGTGCCTTCGCGAGCAGTATTGGTGATCATCTGCTCAATAGTCATGCCCCGGCCGAACTCAACGATGCCCAGAACCACCGTGAAGAAAATCGGCAACACCAAAGCCATCTCGACCATCGCCGTACCGCGACGGCGGTCAGCTCTGGTGTTTCTTTTTGCTTGTCGAATCATAGGTAAGTCCCTCCTGAGCCAACCGTCGCTCATGGATTCTGTTGAGCGGGTCAATTCTGCCCTGCCACGGTTGGTCCGGGAACGTCGAGAGTCGTCGAATGTCAGCTTATGACGGCTGATGGAATTCCTTCCTTTGTCGGCTTCCTACGTCTTCCTTAATCCGACGGTCCGGGAAGCAGTTTGAGTGGCCGGTCCGCGGCGATTTCCTGGAAGACGGCCATCAGATCCGCCTCATATTCTGCGATTGTGCCACCACCAGGCACGTTGAAGTGCTCGCCGCCCGTGCGATCTGCGATGTCCTGCATCAATAGTTGATCCGCTCCCAGTCCCAGGCTGACGGTCAGAATCTTGATTCCGGCCGCCAAACACAGATCAGCCTGATCCTGTGCGAAACCGACAGGGTTTCCGACCGGCCGGTTGGCCACTCCATCTGTGATCAGCACAATCACTTTGTACGCCTGCGGTCGAGCGTTGGCTTCCAGTTCCTCGCGAGCCACTTTGATCCCGCCACCAATGTTCGTCATGTTGTCGTAGTGCCCGGCCTGACGGTCGCGATACAGTGGCTTGAGATTCAGCACGTCGAACGTCAGGCCACTCTCAAGGATGGCACCGTCAGCATTCGTGTGCGTGTAGATGGAAAGACCAACCTGGTCGTCGGCTTCAACCTGATCGATGAAGTCCACCAGCACATCAGACGCATTCTTGGCAGCGCTCAGCGGTTGCGTCGTAATTTGCCAGAGCGAAGTTGTTTGAGAGTACTTCGGCTTCTTCTCATTCCAGTAGTTGATCAGGCACTTGGTCCCGTACTTGTACTGGTAACTCATTTTGCCGCAGTCGCTGTCGTCATTGACTTAGTCGACAAATGCGGTCCACGAACCCGAGGGATGCGGGTACGTCACCGTATCCAGGCCCAGGTACGTGGCGATGTCACTGTCGTACAGATTGAAGTGTTCGCCATCCCCCTCGGCAGAGAGGTCGTCGTTGTCACCAGACTCAACCCACACCTCGCGGATCTTGCGATCGTCGGTGAATACACCTGAAGTCCCAGAAAGATCTGAATAGGTCAATAAATACCCATACCTGTCCTTCAGGACGACCTTGTCCAAATCCAGAGTCGACGTCACGTACACCTCATCACCGCGGTACTCGATGGTCACGTGCGGGATGTTCAACTCTGTGTTCTCGGGGACGCCTTCAATCGTGAGGAACGTGGGTGCATCGGGCATGTCGCCGTAGGCGGGGTTGCCCAGTTCGCCCCACATCGTGTCGATCGCGGCGTCGATGACTGTCGCCCCAAGGCTCGGCTGCGACTTGAATTCAGTGTCGTCGTTCATCGAACCGGAGTAGTCCAGGGCCAGGATGATGTCTCGTGGCTGATACGTGGCGATGGCGCTTGTCTGTAAGTGAACGCCGGCGCCAGTCCCGCAATTGATCACCGGCGCGAAGAACAGCGGCAGATCGACGCTGCCTGTGATCTTGGCGACGTTGTAGGGACTGGTGCCCCAGTCGTAGCTGAACTCTTCAGCAATCGGGTCCCAATCAAGATGCCCCAGGACGATGTCCGTACCGGGGGTCAGCACGAGTCCACCGGTATTTCCGACCGTGTTAAGAGCAGCCAGACTCACGGCCGCGTTTTCCGCGTTCGTTTTCACGACCGACTGATCAGCGGCCGTGTCGAGTTCCGTCACGGCCGCCAGAGTCGTTGCATCGACCGACGACTGCAGTTGTTGTTTGGAAACTGCCAGAAATCCCACGTCGATCGTGAGTGCCGCGAAGACCAGCACCAGAACCATCATGCCGGCAGACAGCGCGATGATACTCCCGGAACGGGACTTCTGATCTGATTGAGCACGCAGACGCAGTGTTTGCAGCACGGTTCGCATGAGCTTGATCCTGGCCAGAGAAACGACGTGTCACAGCCGCAGAGATGAGTGGGCTGACGCGTAACGAGTCAGATACCCGGGCATTCGGTTTGGCCGACTCCTGTGATCTGCTACCGTCACCCGCGCTATTGACCGAAAGCCGCGCGACACGTCGCCGCGCGGCAAAGTGGACTCGTTCAGCCTCGGAAATCTTCATGCCGACGATCTTCACGAAGATCATCAACAGGGAAATCCCTGCCGACATCGTCTATGAGGACGATCAGGCCTTGGCTTTCCGCGATATCAATGCACAGGCCCCCACTCACGTTCTCGTCATCCCGAAGAAAGAGATCGCCTCGCTGAATGATCTCGAAGTCGGCGATGCCGGGCTGATGGGACACCTGTTTTGTGTCGTCCAGAAAGTCGCCGCGGATCTTGGTCTCGAAGGCGGCTATCGGACGGTTATCAACTGCGGAGCCGATGGGGGGCAAAGCGTGGACCATATCCACATTCACGTCCTCGGTGGTCGGGCACTCACGTGGCCCCCCGGTTGATGCAAAGACTGTCCTCGTAAGTTGATCAGTTCACGACATCACGAGGAGCTGCTGCTGAATCTGAAATCTATCCGTTATGAAAAGGTCGCCTTTCAACAACAGGTATGTTGCCTTTTCGCCACAGAAGTCCATTGCCACACACGAGGCGTCCTCGTACAGAACGGCACCCGGTAAGTGTCCACCAGACAATCAAACCAACCTCCATCACCCGCCCACGGATCAGGGAGTACCCACCATGAAAACCCGCCCAATCATCTGCTCAGTCATCGTCATGGTCACCGCCGGAGCGTTGCTCTCGGCCAACCTGAAGGAAGAGGTCAACTCGGCCGCCAATATGACCCAGGCGGCGAACGAATTTCTGGGCTCGCTCACCGCCGACCAGAAGAAGCAGGCCACCTTCGAATTCGACGACAAGGAACGCATCAACTGGCACTACATCCCCAAAGACAATCGTCTTGGTGTGCCGGTCTATGAACTGGAAGGCGCCCCGCTGAAGGCTGGAATGGCACTGCTCCGCAGCGGTCTGTCAGAGGCGGGTTATGACCAGGCCCTTAACGTGATGAGTCTTGAGGAAATCCTGTACCTGCTCGAAGGTGGAGACCGTGAAACCCGCCGCTCAAAGCGGGATCCCCGCAAGTACTACATCAGCGTCTTCGGGACACCTGCCAACACTGGATCGTGGGGCTGGCGAATTGAAGGTCACCACCTGTCGCTGAACTACACAGTCGTCGACGGCAAGGTGGTTTCGACCACGCCCGAGTTCTTCGGTGCCAATCCCGGGCTGATCAACGCTGGTCCCGGCCGTAAAATTCGAGTGCTCGGTGCAGAAGAAGACATCGCCCGGCAGATTCTCAAAGCCTGCTCGCCCGAGCAGTCGGAGCATGCCTGGATTTCCAGGGAAGCCCCGGACGACCTGCGCAGTCGGGGCACACCACAGCCCGACACTGGCAAGCCACTGGGTTTGCCCGCGTCAAAGATGTCCAATGATCAGAAGAAACTGCTGCAGGAACTGCTTGGCGAGTACCTGAAGAACATGCCGGCCGATGTCGTGGCTGAACGCCGCGAGAGAATTAACAAAGCGGGTCTGGACAACATCTACTTCGGCTGGTGGGGTAGCAGTGAACTGAATGAACGGCACGAGTACCGCGTTCAGGGACCGACGTTCCTGATCGAGTACAACAACACGCAGCAAAGCGCCAACCACGTCCACTCGATCTGGCGCAACATGGATGGCGACTTCAACCTGGCTGCCGAGTAACGACGGAACCTGCACGTTAAGCCGTTTCACGGCTCTCGATTCTGGCTCACAACTCGCGCCTGGGGCTTATGCCCCAAGCTGTCGCCTGCCGCCGCTTCGCGGCTCGGGGTTGATGTATGACCGTCGCAACTGCATCGCGAATCGAACAGCTCTTCACTGAGCGTTTTCCAAAGTCAGCCGACCTTTACCGTCGGGCTCAACAGATTTTTCCGAGCGGAGTGACTCACGACGGTCGGTACATGAAGCCTTTCCCCGTCTACGCGAATTCGGCGAAGGGCTCGCGCAAAACCAGTGTCGAGGGTCACCAGATCATCGACTACTGGGTCGGTCACGGAGCGATGCTGTTGGGGCATTCCCACGCGGCAATTGTTGATGCTGTCCAGCAGCAGGTTGCTCGGTCGACGCACCCGGGCGCGTGCCATGAACTCGAACTCGAATGGGGCGAACTGGTGCAGCAGCTCGTTCCGTCGGCCGAACTGGTCCGCTTTACGAACAGTGGAACGGAAGCCACGCTGATGGCGCTGCGCGTGGCGCGAATCGTGTCCGGCCGATCGAAGGTTATCAAATTCGCCGGACACTTTCATGGCTGGCACGACAACCTGATGCACGCCGCGCATCCGCCGCACGACGAAAGCGACTACGACATCCCAGGCGTAACCGATGGAGTCTCGGATGATCTGGTCATCATCCCGCCAAACGATCTGGCGACACTGGAAGAGGCACTTGACGAACACAACCCCGCATGCGTCATCCATGAGGGCAATGGCACTCACTGGGGCGTCGTTCCGGCCTGTGCGGAGTTCCTTCGCGGAGTCCGGAGACTCACAGAAGAACGCGGTATCATCCTCATCCTCGATGAGGTCATCACGGGATTCCGCGTCCACCCGAACAGTTTTCAGGGGTTCTGCGACGTCGTTCCGGACATGACCACTCTCGCTAAGGTCCTGGCCGGTGGCCTTCCAGGCGGTTGCCTGGCCGGTCGTGCCGACCTGCTCCAGGTCCTTGCGTTTGACAATCCTCTTAGGAAGAAGATGAAGCACCCGGGGACGTATAACGCGAACCCGCTGTCCGCATCCGCCGGCATTGCCGCATTGAATCTTGTCGCGACCGGCGATCCCAGTGCGATATGCAACGCGACGGCTGCAACTCTGCGGCGCGAACTGAATGGCGTCTTCGCCGAAAAGGACGCCCGCGTTGTTGCCTACGGTCACTTTTCGGCGATCAAGATTCTTCCCGACTATGACGGCCCACGGCCCGACCGCAACGAGTTTGTTCCCTTCGACGGGGACTGGCGAAAGCTCGATCGCCCGTTCGATGAGTCGCTCTCACATGCATTCCGCTGTGCCCTGTTGCTGGGCGGAGTCGACTGGATGGGCTGGGGCGGCTCAACATCGCTGGCTCATGATGAGTCGGATATCGATCAAACCGTCGCGGCATACGCGCAGGCTATCGACTTGCTGCGAGAAGACGGATTCCCCGTTTAGTTCAGTGCCGCGTAGCCAGTGGAAACTCCTTGTTTACCGCGCTGCGGCCGTCTCCTCAACACTCGCTCGCTGGATGTAGTCGAGGTTTGGAAACGCACTCTTCAGGTACTCGTTTCCCGCGGAACTGATGCGGCCCTGTTTCGGATCCTCGCGGTACTCGGCGTTTATGGCGAATGCATTGTCCAGTCCATG
>CAYSJO010000919.1:0-6329 GCA_964431285.1 uncultured Planctomycetaceae bacterium | reverse complement strand
TCTGGTTTTCCCAACCTGCCGGTCAAAGCCAAACGGGTAATCTACCTGTTTCAATCTGGTGCTCCGTCGCAGATGGACCTGTTCGACGAGAAGCCCATGCTGGCGGACTTGCGGGCGACCGAGCTTCCGGATTCGATTCGTCAGGGACAGCGGCTGACCGGGATGACTTCGAAGCAGGAAAGCTTCCCCGTCGCGCCGACGATGTTCGGTTTCAAGCGACATGGTGAGTCCGGTCAGAACATCAGCGAACTGCTGCCGCACACAGCGAAGGTCGCTGACGAGATGTGCCTCATTCGGACAATGCACACCGAGGCCATCAATCACGATCCGGCTATCACGTTCTTTCAATCTGGTTTTCAGCTTGCCGGCCGACCGAGTATTGGGGCCTGGCTGTCGTATGGTCTCGGAAGCGACAACGACGACTTGCCGGCGTTCGTCGCCATGGTCTCGGGCAGTGGTGGCCAGCCGCTGTACGACCGTCTTTGGGGCAGCGGATTCCTGCCATCGCGATACCAGGGCGTCTAGTTCCGATCGGTCGGCGACCCAGTGTTGTTTCTCTCAAATCCGAAAGGACTCAATGGAGAAACGCGCCGACGCATGCTGGATGATTTGAAGAAGCTGAACGAGCTGCGATTCGAAGAGTTCGGCGATCCAGAGATCATGACGCGTATCGCGCAGTACGAAATGGCGTACCGTATGCAGACTTCAGTGCCGGAACTGCTCGACCTGTCAGACGAGCCGGAGCACATCTTCGAACTGTACGGTGAAGACGCGAAGACTCCGGGCACGTATGCCTACAACGCGCTACTGTCGCGGCGAATGGCGGAACGGGGAGTCCGTTTCGTGCAGCTCTTTCACCGCGGCTGGGATCAGCATCTGAAATTGCCAGAGGCCATACGCACTCAATGCGAGGCCACGGATCAGGCGTCAGCGGCGCTGGTACTCGACCTGAAACAGCGAGGGCTGCTGGAAGACACACTGGTTGTGTGGGGCGGCGAATTTGGTCGCACGGTCTACTGCCAGGGACGCCTGACCGCGAAAGACTACGGCCGCGATCACCACCCGCGGTGCTTCAGCATCTGGATGGCCGGCGGCGGCATCAAGGGCGGCATGTCCTACGGCACGACCGACGATTACAGCTACAACATTGCCGAGAACCCCGTCCATGTTCACGATCTGCATTCGACCATGATGCACTGTCTGGGCATCGACCACACGAAACTGACGTTCAAATTCCAAGGTCGTCATTATCGACTGACCGACGTCCACGGAAACATCGTCGAAGAGATTCTGTCATAGACCGCGTGCCGATCCGAATTCGCGTTGCGATCCCGCCCGGCGAACTTTCGTGCCAGCAATCACCACCGATGTTGTAGTCCTTCCTGGCGTTGTTGCTTTAGTCGGAATTCACCGCTCGGGGATTCACTAGGTACGGCGTATAGGTGCCGCCGAGATCGTGACGCGTGGTGCTGAGGTTACGCAGGAAGACAGGGGTCGGCTTATTGGGGTCGCCCAGGTACAGATCCCAGCCGCCCTTTCCATTTTCCCGTCGGTCGCTCGAAAACCCCACGAGACCCGCTATCGAGAAGGGATCGGAATCGTTCGCTCCATTCGTACTGTTGAACGCAGAGCTCTGATGCTTTCCCATTGTCAGGTTCAGCACAAACACTTCGTCGTCGTGGCACTCTTCGTTCGTCCATCGCGTATATGCCAGAAGATGCTTGCTCAAATAGACAGGGAACATTTCCTGAATGCCATGTTTGCCAGCCAGCAATTCAGCCTGCCCACCATTGATCGGCTTTCGGTAGACGTCCGCGGTTTTGCCTCCACTGTGCCAATAAGCGATCCATTGGCCGTCAGGTGAAATCCGTGGCCCTGACTCTTCGCGATGTTTCCCGTCTGTTGTGATTGCAGTGGCGCGATACGAAGTCAAGTTGATCTGCCAAAGGTCCGCTCGATCACGTTTGAAGATGACCGCATCACCCTGAGCAGAAACAATCGGGTCTTCATCGGTCGTACGAACCAGCCCGGCCCGTTTCGAAACGTTCGTCAAAGTGTCCGTTCGAAAGTCGTAAACGAGCACGTCAAGTCCGGTCACCCAGTCAGCTTTGTATTCCGGGCCGAGGGGCAGAGCCATGAACGTCATCATCATTCCATCAGCGGAGAAGATGGGGTTCATCGCGTGACGCACATGGCGTTCACTTTCTGGAAGCCTTCGCGCCGAGACTGCGGGGAAATCGCAGATGTGAATTCGTCCGTCCAAATGTCTCTTACCAGCATCGTCCAGGTCGTATGCCGTGTAACTGTGGAACGCAAGCCGCCCGGCCTCAGGTAGAACAACGTCGGCGGCTCCACAGTCTGTCACAAAGGCAGCCAGACAAAGCGGCAACAGCGAGTTCAACTGAAAACAGCGACATCTCATCTTTAGTCGGTGCACGTTTTCCCAAGCCTCCAATGAAACGAAGCGTTCGGACGCCCTACGCAAGAATCTCTTTCACAACTCTCCCGGCGACATCGGTCAGTCGGAACGGGCGGCCGTGGTGCTCGAACGTCAGTCGTTCGTGGTCGAGGCCCATCAGGTGGAGCATTGTGGCGTGCAGGTCGTTGATGTGGACCTGTCCTTCAACGCCGTGGTAGCCGAAGTCATCGGTGACGCCGTGCGTGACGCCGCCTTTGATACCGCCTCCGGCCATCCACATGGTGAAGCCGTGGTGATTGTGCTCGCGGCCGTTGCCGAACTGGGCGTGCGGAGTGCGGCCGAACTCACCGCCCCACAGGACCAGCGTGTCGGCGAGCAACCCCCGGGCCTTCAGATCGGTGAGCAGCCCGGCCACCGGTTTGTCGGAGACCGCACAGCGATCCGGCAGTCCAGTTGCAATCTTGTTGTGATGGTCCCAGCCGCCGAGCGAGACCTGCACGAAACGCACTCCTGCCTCGGCGAAGCGGCGTGCTAATAAACACTGGCGGCCAAACGCGTCGGTTGTTTTGTTGCCAATACCATAAAGAGACAGTGTCTCTTTCGATTCCCCGGAGAAATCAACCAGCTTCGGAGTCTCAGCCTGCATACGGAACGCGAGTTCGAAAGACTCGACGACACCTTCCATCTGTTGATCCGTCTCAAGACGCTCCAGTTGCCGACGGTTCATGGATTGAATCAGATCGATGCGGCGACGCTGGACTCCCGCTGGGATTTGGGAGTCGGTCAAGTGGCGGATAGGAGCTTTGTCGGGTGAGGATCCCACGTGCTGGATGGCAGTGCCCTGGTGAATGGCGGGCAGGAATGCGCTGCTGAAGTTGCGCTCGCCTTCGGCCGGAACGATTGTGATGTAGGATGGCAGTTGCTGGTTCTCGGTGCCCAGGCCATACGACAGCCACGAGCCCATCGAAGGAACGGTGTCGAAGAGATTGCCCGTGTGTAGTTGCCGGATTGCTACCGGATGGTTGGGGCTGTCGGCCTGCACTGCTCGCAGTACACAAAGGTCGTCGGCGTGTCGGGCGGTATGCGACAACAGGTCGCTCATGTAGAGGCCGGATTCTCCCTGGTGCCTGAAACCGGACACTGGTCCCAGAAGTCGCGTGTTATCAAGACCGACCGTCGCTTCAGTTTCCGGCAACTTGTAAGGGAGCGGCTGGCCCGAGCCCTTCGCAAGGTGCGGTTTGTAATCGTAGAGATCCATCTGCGATGGGCCTCCGGACATAAAGAGGAAGATGATTCGCTTTGCTCTGGGTGGAAAGTGCGACTGTCTGGCGGCCAAAGACGACTTCTCGACATCCCTGTTCATTACCGCGGTGGCTTGCTGTTGAAGCATGGCGCTCAGTGCAACCGAACCAAACCCGCAACTCGTGGCTTGGAGAAAGTCTCGCCGGGACGGGATCGTTGAGTCAGTGGGGGTTTGCATGGTTGTCTTACTCACGAAACAGAAAGCTGTTGGAGCCGAGTACGGCATGGCACAATTGAGTCCACGCTGACGACCTGGCGTTTTCCGCGTTGGACCCCGAAGCAAGGTCCTGGGTGCATTGGTCGAGGAACGTCAGCGCTGTCTCGATTTCCTGCGCATCGGCCGGGCGACTCACAGTCAGCAGATAGAGTCCATTTACGCGGCCCTGTTCGTTGTCGCGTTCTTCGCTCGTCAGACGCTCGGCCAATCTGACGGCCTGATGTTTCACAAATGGCGCATTCAGCAGGAAGAGAGCCTGAGTAGCGACGGTGGTGTTGGAGCGGGCACCGGTGATCTCGCTGGGGTGTGGAAAATCAAAGGCACTGAGGATTTCAAGTTCGCCAACGGGCCGTTCTCGCTTGAGCGGGAGGTAGACGGAGCGTCGATTCTTAATGTAAGGCGCAATCTTGCCGCCCCAGTTAGCAGGATTCACGTTTCCCCCAGCACCGACAATGTTGCCCTTCAACTCCAGCCCGAGTGACGACCCACCGCGACCGGGATCGAGCTGACCACTTGCCACAAGCATCGCATCACGAATCGATTCGGCTGTCAGTCGCCGACGAGGCATCTGCCAGAGCAAACGATTATTGGGATCAAGTTTGGCAGCTCTGGCATTGTGTGATGATGCCATCCGGTAGACCCGCGACATCACCATGCGACGCACGGTCGTCTTGAGCGACCATCGATCCTGCTCACGCATTCGGACGGCCAGAAAATCCAGCAACTCCGGATGACTGGGCCTTTCGCCGTGGACACCGAAGTAGTCCACAGTGCGGACAAGCCCCTTTCCGAACAGGTGGTGCCAGAAGCGATTCACAAGAACTCGCGAAGTGAGCGGGTTTGAAGGGTCGGTCAGCCATTCGGCAAGTTGCATTCGACCGCTGGTTCCCGGAGAGATTTCGTGGCTCTTCGACACGGAAACAGCATTCACAAAACCACGCGGGACGATGTCTCCGAGCGATTGGAAGTCACCACGCCGATAGATTGGGCCGTCACGTGGTGATTCGATGTCTTTCACGGCAAGTGCCTGTGCCTGATCGGGCCGCGCCATTTCCAGGCGTTTGGCCAGGCTTTCCAGCTCGCGGTTGATGTTCGCGATCTGCGGGTTGGTAGAAACGACTGCCGGACCGCTAAACACCTGGAGGGCAGTATTCGGATTATCCTGCTTACCGATATCAACCACGTGTGAATGATTAATCCCCCCACCCGTCCAACCTGGAATGGCACATCTTGCGTAGACGGGGAGCCCGGTGCCGGCCTGTTTTCCTTTGATGTTGCCGACCTGGCACTTGTCGAAATCTTCCGCGAAGACAACTTGCGATGTGCCTGATTCGACGATCGTCAGGTCATCGATTGCACCACCGAAGCGACCGGTGTAGTCGCTTGTGGTCATGTGCAACCTCACTTCGCCTGAGCCATCCCCCGTATAAACAAACGACGCTGCGCTGAGCTGCTGAGCATCCGCCTTTCCAGACCAGGCGTGCGGTCGATGGACGTGATAAACAAGCACCGTCCCGTCTTTGCGTAACATCTGCAGTAGCAGACCATCCTGTTCGGTGGTTGCCTGGCTCGCTCCTGCCCAGACTGAAGGACCTGCGGCGAAAGAGACTCGATATTCGCGACCGTCATCGTTCGCGCTGATTCCTGATTTCAGAGTGAGTGCATTTGCCTGGTCGTTGACGACCTTCTTTGTAAACCTGCGTTTCTGATCGTGAAGCTGCAGGTCTGCAAGTGCGGCCCGAAGTTTCTGCTGTTGCTGGCTGATCTCCCGGGAAAGTCGCTCGAACTCCGCGGCAGCCCCTGGTGGCTCTGGTAGCGTCACATGAGTGATCTGACTCCAGACACCGGGACCGTCGTAGCTGGTGGTGAGAGTGCTGTGAAAAATCCCCGCCAGTGCGTAATAGTCCGCAGTCGGAATCGGATCGAACTTGTGATCGTGACACCGCGCGCACGAAATCGTCTGACCAAGAAACGTGCGCCCGATGCGATCAATCTGATGGTCCACAACATCCGCCGCCAGTTGACCCTTGATGTAGTCCTGAAGCGTCCACGGCCCGATGGCCAGGTATCCAGTCGCGATGATCTGTTCTCGCTGCTGCTCGCCGTTTTCATACGGCAACAGGTCACCGGCAATCTGCTCGTGGATGAATCGATCCAGTGGCTTGTCTGAGTTAAACGCCCCGATGACGTAGTCTCGATAACGCCACGCATCACGGAGCAGCACGTTTCCCTGAATGTCGGCGAGGTCTGCGTAACACGACAGATCGAACCAGTGCCGAGCCCAGTGGTCTCCGAATCCGGGCGATTCAAGCAGCCGGTCGACGACTGTTTTGTACGCGCGATCGGATCGGTCGTTAATAAACGAATCGATTTCCCCCACAGTTGGCGGGA
>CAYSJO010000918.1:0-12639 GCA_964431285.1 uncultured Planctomycetaceae bacterium | reverse complement strand
CTGAGCCACTCGCAAATGATGGCCCGCAGTGAATACGTCAGTGAACTGGAAGTCGAAGAAAAACAGTTCGAGGTTTCTCAGGCGCAGCTCACTGTCAAGCTGAGTCAAACACAGATTGACGTATTAAACGACTTCACACAGCGTGAAGAACTGGTTCGACTGCAGGGTGAGCTGAACGCTGCCAAAGCGACGCATGAAGCCGACGTCGAAAGAGCTTTTGCCGATCAGCAACGGCTGGAACGCGCTCAGGAAGAACTGAAGTTTTGCAAAATTGTCGCAGATCGCGGTGGCATGGTGATCTACCCCACTGGTGAACAATGGAAGAACGCGCCGGATGTTGAGGATGGTGCGACGGTCCACAAAGACCAGGTGCTGCTGCTCATGCCGGACCTCTCGGAGATGCAGGTCAAGGTGGGCATTCACGAGTCAGTCGTGGATCGGGTCAGTCCCGGCCTCAGTACCAGAGTCACGCTGAATCGGCGGCAATTGGACGGCGAACTGGCGTCGGTGGCAGCAGTCGCCGCACCGGCCGGCTGGTGGACAGGCAACGTCGTTAAGTACGACGGCATCGTGCAGCTTCCCTCGGTCGAGGGCCTGAAACCTGGAATGAGCGTCGAGGTCGAGATCATCGTCGCCCATCACAAAGATGTGCTGACAATTCCAACCTCAGCCGTTATCGAGACAACAAACGGTCACGCCTGCTGGGTGATGACAGGTGACGCTCCGGTACGGCGAGCACTAGCGCTGGGAGACAGCAACGACATGTTTATTGTCATTAAAGACGGCCTTGCGGAAGGCGAAGAGGTCGTCCTCGACCCGCTCGCCAATGTCCAGGAAGCCCAGATCGAAGCGGCCACTTCAATTGCAGACAGAATGTAACTCGGGCGAGTCGGAACCATGTGGCCGAATGTCTTGACGACTTTCGCTACACCAGAATCGTGCGAATTCTTCCGCAGTCTTTCACTTTCGCATTGAATCCATCGTAGCAATATCAGGACATGGCAACCGACACTCTTCTACAACCTGACAATCTGCGGGACACCGCTAAGAGCGCGCAGCGCCTCTCTGCGAGACGCCTTATCGCGATCAACGTCTGGATTCGGCGCTTTCTACTTCTCGCGATTGTTTGCGGCCTGGCAGGCGCAGCGGCTATGTCACTCGGCGCGTTTTCCGATCCGGTCATCGCACCGGGGCTGACGCATACAATCACTCGAAACAATCTTGTCGTCACGATTACCGAACAGGGACTGATCGAAAGCGAAGAGAACTATGAGGTCAAGTCGAAGGTCCGCGGCCGGAACACGGTCCTGTGGATCATCGACAGTGGCACATTCGTAGAAAAAGGTGACGAGCTGGTTCGACTGGATTCCGCATTCATTCAGGAACAGATAGACGAACGTTCGAAATACGCGAACTGGTCGCAGTCATCCGCCGACCGGACTGCTGCCAGTGTGTCCAGAGCGGAACTGGCCGTTGCCGAATACGAAAAGGGACGATATGTCGCTGACGAAATGACGCTCGCTAAGGACCTCGTCGTCGCGGAAGCGACGTTGCGCAACGCTCAGTCTCGATTGAGACACACACGGGCTATGGCAAGGAGCGAGTACGTCAGCGAACTCGATGTCGAGGAGAGGGATTTTGCAGTCGGACAGGCAGAACTGAACGTGGAGTTGACACGCACACGACTCGAAGTGCTGAGACTATTCGAGCATAAGGAGCAGATGCAGACCCTGACTGGCAACCTCAAGTCAATCAGAGCAAGGCATGAAGCTAATGCCGAGCGGGCAACGGCGGACGCGTCGCGGAGGGACCGCGCAAAGGATGAGATTCAGCACTGCGTCGTTACGGCCGATCGCAGCGGGCTTGTGATTCATCCGAACGCAGCCAAATGGAAAAGCGGACCGATCGCCGAAGGCACCAACGTTCACAAAGATCAGGTGCTTCTGCTCATGCCTGATCTTTCAAAGATGCAGGTGAAGATTGGGGTTCACGAGGCGGCGGTCAAACGAGTCAACGTCGGGCAGCATGCTCGCATCACACTGGCCGACGGAATGCTGGACGGCAAGGTGTCAGAAGTGGCATCCATCACAAAGCCGGCCGGATGGTGGACAGCGAACGAAGTCAGATACGACACCTTGATCGCGCTTCCTGCCCGGAACGGCCTGCGGCCCGGCATGAGTGCCGAAGTGGAACTCGTTGTCGCCGAACATCGGGACGTGCTGACAATTCCCGTCGCGGCCATCGTGGAGAAGGAAGACCATCACCACTGCTGGGTGAAAACATCTACTGGAGTGGAACGGCGTGCGATCAGCCTCGGTGACAGCAACGATGTCTTCACCATTGTCGAGCAGGGGCTCCAGGAAGGAGACCAGGTCATCCTTAACCCGTCTTTCTATGACGGCCCTGATACAGAGGACACGGAGCAGGAAACCGAACTCTCAGAATCGACACGGGATGTCAGTCGGAATTAATCATCCATTGCTCGAGTCATCGTAGTGCAAACACCACTGCTCCAGACAATCGCTCTCGGTATCAAAAGTCTACTTGTGCAAAAGATGCGCGCAGGTCTTGCTGCGCTGGGAATCTTTATTGGCACTTCGACCGTCATCTGGCTGGTGGCGATGGGCGAAGGCGTCAGCTACCGCGCTCAACAGCAGATTCTCGAACTGGGCGCTCGGAACGTCATCGTTCGTACAAAGGAACCCAACGCGGGAAGCGATCAGGAAGCAAACACGCGGGTCAAGACATACGGGTTGCTCCGCGCCGACTACCGACGCATCACTGAGAACATACCCAATATCAATCGCGCCATTCCGATGCGCGAACTTCGCTTTGAACTCCGACTGGAAGACCGCACCGCGGACGCCAAACTGGTGGGCTGCGTTGAGGATTATCTCAAGCTGAACCAACTCTCAATTGCCCGCGGTCGATGGCTGTCACAGCGCGACAGAGGAGAGAAAGTCATTGTTCTTGCCGATGAGACGGCGAAACGGCTCTTTCCCTACGAGAACCCAATCGGGCGGACAATCTGGGTCGGCAGTGAGTTCTACAAAGTGATTGGTCAGACGAAGCCGCGTACCGCTTCTGCGGCGATTGGCGGAAGTCTCGATTCCCGGGATTACAATCTGGATGCCTATATCCCTCTGGAGACACTGCGCCGCCGCATCGGTGACCTGGTGATGAAACGAGTCGGTGGCGGAACAGGATTCGACTTTGTGGGTGAAAAGGTCGAACTCAGTCAGATCACGGTCGAAGTCACTGATATCGAACAGGTTGATGAGACAGCACAGATCATTGAAACCCTGCTGAAGAAGTATCACGAAAAGGAAGACTATGCGGTTGTCGTTCCGCGTGAACTTCTGCGTCAGGCCGAGCGCACCAAAGCAATGTTTAACGCATTACTCGTTGTCATCGCCGGGATCTCGTTACTGGTCGGAGGTATCGGCATCATGAACATCATGCTCGCGACAGTGACGGAGCGGACGCGAGAGATCGGTGTGCGACGAGCCCTGGGAGCTAAACGCCGCGACATTATCACTCAGTTTCTTGTCGAGACCGTTGTGCTGACCGGCAGTGGAGGTTTTCTGGGCGTTCTGTTCGGTCTGTCCATTGGCCCGATCTTTCGCACCGCCAAACACGTTCTGACACTGGCTTCCCCCGACCTGTTGCCGCCAATCGTTCATACGATCGAACCACGCATCGCCGCCTGGTCTGTTATCCTGTCGCTGTTTATCTCGCTGGGTGTCGGAATTCTCTTTGGCGTCTATCCGGCTCGACAGGCGGCGCACATGGACCCGATTGAAGCTCTGCGACACGAGTAAAGCCACGATGCCGTGAACAGTTGTGCCGTCCTGGCAACTGCGCGACTCGCACGTAGTGAAACTCGTGAAGACCCTCAGCTGAGAAACAACGAGGATCGCAGGGACGCTTTGACTTCCCCGCTGCCGAACTTCCTGGCGAGTTCAGCCGCGAAACGGACCATCGGGTTTACACCGAACTGCACTTTTCATGTCCACGATTCGCCTAACGTCGATGGTTACTGCTTTTGACTGGTCATGGTCATGCTGCCATCGACCAGGGCATTGGTTTCTTCAGTCGAGGCAAATCGTGGCAACTGGCCACCTTGTGGTTTTGTGCCGAAAGAGGAACTCGTGAGGAGTAACGGCTCAGACATTGCGTTCCAGGTCAGCGAACTGACACGACGCTACGAAATGCAGGGAGAAACGGTCCATGCCTTGCGCGGAGTGTCGTTTGAAGTTCTGGCTGGCGACTATGTCGCCATTATGGGTCCGTCCGGATCCGGCAAGAGTACTCTGCTGAACGTGCTGGGATGTCTCGATCGACCGACGTCAGGATGCTACGAACTCGCAGGTCAGAACGTGGCTGCACTGGATGACGACTCATTGTCAGAAGTCCGCGCCCGCAGCATCGGCTTTGTTTTTCAGTCGTATAACCTGCTTCAGCAGTTGAACGTTCTTGAGAACATCAAAGTCCCGTTGCAGTATCAGGGGATGATTGGAAAACACGCCGATGACACGTGTCGCCGCCTGGCAATCAAGGTTGGACTGGGCGAGCGACTGTTTCACCGGCCAACTGAGTTATCCGGCGGGCAACAGCAACGGGTCGCGATCGCCCGCAGCCTCGTGAACGATCCACATTTCATCCTTGCCGACGAGGCCACTGGTAACCTCGATTCCACAACAACCGACGAAGTGCTCGATCTGTTCGAGGATCTCAACACGGACGGTAAGACGATCATAATGATTACCCACGAGGATGAAGTCGCCGCCCGGGCCCGAAGAGTCATCCGTCTCCGAGACGGCCTGATCGAGTCAGATGACCGCGTTCGATCCGATACAGGCCCTCTTCCGGCTGCCTGACAGGACGGAAACTCGGTGCTGGAGATCGGAGCGACCGGCACGACTGCGGCCGCAGCGTCAACAGGCAGATGCCAGTTGCGAGCGAGAGACTTCTCTCCGAGTCGGTAGATCTCCGACGACTGAGCCTCTCTGCATCTTTTACCAGACTTTATGACTCCCGCCACACCAAACGTCAGAATCAAAGTCAAGTCGTGACGTCGAGCGCGTGATTCTCGATGAACTCGCGTTTGGGTTCGACGTGACCACTCATCGTAGGGCGAAACTTCTGATCTACGGACCTTGCAGCTTGATTCCGTTTCAAGCTTTGTGTCTCACAGTCTCAGGGTTTCTGTCTCAAGTCTCAGACTTTGTGTCTCCCACCAAACAGATGCGGTTACACATCGAGATCGGTTACGTCTAATGCGTGTTTCTCAATGAACTCACGTCGGGGTTCGACGTGGTCACCCATCAGGACGCGGAAGATTTCGTCTGCTGCTGCGCCATCTTCCATTGTCACTTTAAGCAACAGTCGCTGCTCCGGATCCATACTGGTTTCCCACAATTCGTCGGGGTCCATTTCGCCCAGACCTTTGAAGCGCGTGATGCGCAGGCCACGTTCACCCAGCTTCCGGAGTGTTGGCAGCAGATCGCGCAGACTGCTCATACGCGATGTCCCGTCGTCATTGTTGATCTCGAATGGAAACCATGGTTCTCCGTTGCGATTGCCCGCGGGAACCAGGTCGCTCATCTTGACGCCGTAGTCTTTCAACTGGCGGAGCGCATCATTAATCGCGCGGACTTCGTGCAGGTCCTGAACCTGGAGATGTTCGTCGGTTGACTCAGCCGCGTCGTCTGTCGTTGCATCCGAGTCACCTTCATCGGCCACCTGCAATTCACTGCCGCGCTTCTGTTCTTCAGCAGACACGAAGGCGTCGAGTTCCTCGCTGGTCGCGAACCAATGTTCGTCGCGTCCGAGGAAGACTCGATAACGAGGCACCTGTCCCTCGTCGGTCAAACATGTATTCGCCAGGCGGCGCAGATCGATGCCGCGTCGTTCCATCGTTCCAAATGGCTCTTCGAGTTCTCCGATCAGGTCGGCAAGCTTCCGCATATTGTCGCCTTCGAAGACCGCGCCATCCTCTCGGGCTCGAACACTACTACCATTCAGTCCGAGTTCGAGCAGCTCGCTCATCATACTTTCGTGTGTGTCGACGTAACGCTTCTGTTTCTTCTTTTGCACGCGATACAGCGGCGGCTGAGCAATGTAGACACAGCCGTGCTCGACGAGTTTACGCATGTGCCGAAATAGAAACGTCAACAACAGCGTGCGGATGTGGCTGCCATCCACATCGGCATCTGTCATCAGGATGATCTTGCCATAACGCCGTTTCTCGACGTCTTCGAGCTGCGCACCAGGTGGAACACCAACCGCCTTGAAGATGTTAGAAATCTCGGCGTTGCCCAGAACCTTTATCGTCTGCGCCTTCTCAACATTCAGAATCTTGCCACGCAGCGGCATGATTGCCTGGGTATTGGAATCGCGTCCTGTATCCGCAGACCCACCCGCCGAGTCACCTTCCACCAGGTACAGCTCGGTGATATCGAGTTCGCGGCTGCGGCAATCTCGAAGTTTCTCAGGCAGCCCACCGGTTGTCAGAGCGCCTTTACGCTGCACCTGTTCGCGGGCTTTGCGAGCCGCTTCGCGGGCTTCCGCTGCAAGGATGCCCTTCTGGCAAATCAGCTTCGCGACCTGCGGATTCTCTTCGAAGTACTTCGTCAATCCCTGGTGAACAACAGACAGCACGATGCCTTCGACTTCACTGTTACCGAGTTTCGTTTTCGTCTGGCCTTCAAATTGAGGGTCTGGAACACGCACGGCGATGATAGCTGTCAGTCCTTCACGCAGATCATCGCCCGACGGTGTGAAATCCTTGAACAGGTTTGAATTCTTTCCATACGTGTTCACCGCGCGCGTTAATGCTCCACGAAATCCGCTCAGATGCACGCCGCCTTCAAGGTTCGTGATATTGTTGGCAAACGTCCGAATGTTCTCCGTCGTTCCGGCCGTGTATTGCAAAGCTACATCGACTTCGACTTCGCCATCGTCACTGGGCATGGCCCCCTGAATATCAATGATCTGCGGAAAAAGTGCGTCCTCGGTTCGATTGAGATGCTGCACGAACTCAATCAGGCCCTGCTCATAGAAGTATTCATCTTTCTGGTCAGTACGCTCGTCGCGAATGCGGATGCGGACGCCAGCATTCAGAAACGCCAGTTCCTGCATACGTCGAGCCAATGTGTCGTAGTTGAACGAAGAATCCGGGAAGATCTGCCCGTCCGGTTTGAACGTGATCTTTGTTCCGGTCGTGTCACTCGCACCCAGTTTGTGAAGCCCCTTGGTACTGACGACTCCACGCGCGAAGTCCATTGTCCAGACATGACCTTCACGACGCACTTCTGCTTCAAGCCACTCACTCAACGCGTTGACTGCTGTAATTCCCACACCGTGCAGACCGCCCGTACCTGTCTTGTAACCACTCGATCGATCGAATTTTCCGCCGGCATGAATCTCTGTCAGGACAACTTCGAGCGCAGGCCGGTTGCCCATATCCGCCATTGGGCCGACTGGAATCCCGCGACCATCGTCCCTGCATGTGACGGAACCATCGGCGTTGATCTTTACCGAGATGGTCGTGGCGTGCTTGTTGACTGCTTCGTCGATGCTGTTGTCGACCACTTCATACACGAGGTGATGTAGACCTCGGACGGTCGTATCACCGATGTACATTGCCGGTCGGGTACGAATGCCCTCCACACCTTCGAGCGCTCGAATCTGTTCTTCACCGTACTCGTCGGTCGCTGCCGTTTGTCCGTCTGTGCTCATAAAATTCTTAATCCTGTCCACGGGAAGGGACCAGTCATCCGTGATTCCGGTCCTCTGTCGGCCAGCCGTTTATGAAGATCGCGCTGTCTGCGGCAGATCCGTTTTCAAACGGAATCGCAGGTCGCGAATGCTTTGCTCTGAGTATTCGTCCCGCAGTTTCTCCAGCAGAGTCGCAGCGTGAAACGAAACAAGTTCGTTCATCAATGCTGCGTTGGAAACTCCGATCTCCAGCACACTGCGGTTAAGACCCAGAACTTTTGTGCGACCCGCAATACGTTCCCCCGCAGCGCGATTCCAGGCAGCTGCGAGCTGTGCGTTGCCCTGGACCCGAGCCAGTCCGCGGCGCGCGATCAGTTCGGAGAGAGCTGCGGAAAGGTGTTGTGGTTCGGACATCCGGGTCGCTTAAGAGACTCCTCGAATTTCGTACGACGGACGGAGTACCCGTCGTCCTACTGATCGCGTGACAGCGGCATGATCACGTAGCGGTAACCATCCTGCGTGACGAACACCGCAGGACTCTCGGCATCAATCAGGTTCAGCCGGATCGAATCTCCGCTGTTCAGAATCCGCAGGAAATCGGCGACGAATTTCGGGTCGAACGTGATCGTCACCGGTTCGGCGTCAAAGGCGATAGGCAATTCGACATTCGACTGTCCGACATCAGCCGCACGGCTCGTCAGACTGAGCAGCCCGTCCTTGAAGGTGAAGTCAACGCCACGGCTTTCCTCGTTGGTCACAATCTGTGCCTGCCGGACGGCGGAATAGAAGGGACTGACGACAAGTTCCACGCGCGACTTCGAATCCACGGGAATCACGCGGTTGTAATCCGGGAATCGACCTTCAACCAACCGGCTGTAAATCGTCGAGCCACCGCACTTCACGAGCACGTCGTTGTTGCGAATTGCGATCATCGCGGACTCATCCGAATCCGGTAGCGATCGTTCAATGAGCTGCATCGCCTTGGACGGAATCACAGGCTTTGTGGTCTCGACATTGACTTCACCAACCGCCTGACAAGGTGCGTTGACAACGGCCAGGCGACGGCTGTCCGTGGCGGCCAGTGTCGCTTTCTCCGGGTTCAGCTCCATCTGGACTCCGCCAAGAGCGTACCGTGTACTTTCGACGTCCGTGGCAAAGATCGTTCGCTTGATCATCTCACGAAAGGTGTTCGCAGCAACCGTGAAGTAGTTCTCGTCCTCGAACGCGGCGACGGGCGGGAACTCGGCGGGATCTTCTGTCGACAGTTCGAATTGACTGTGACCGCCTTTGACGACAACCGATCGGTCCGTTGCTTCCAGCGAGACTTCATCATCCTGCAGTTCGCGAAGAATCGAGATAACGCGATTGGTGGGGAGCAGGACTTCGCCGGCTGAGTCCGTTTGAACATTTTCGACCTCATGTCGAATCCCAACTTCTTGGTCAGTTCCGATGAGTGTTGCCCTGCCACCCTCAAGCTGTAATTTCACGTTCTTAAGGATTTCACGTGGTGTACGCGATGGGACAACACCGCTGACAATCTGGAGAGCACTGAGAAGGGACGGGCGATGACATTTCAGTTGCATGGCATGATCCTGAGAATCGAACGACCGGGTCATGAAAGCGAGAGGAGAGCCCGGACGGTTGCTCCATTTTCTCTACTTAAGAGATCTTAAACAGTAGTAGTAGTAAGGCGTCGGTGCTGCGCGTCGAGAATCATGTCCTCGATGCAGGAACCGTATGATATGCAACAGTTTACGGATCAACAACCGCCCGGAGCCATGTCGAAAACACGTTGGCAAATCATCGAGTCAGGGTGAGCTGTTGTCGCACTTTGTCAGCGGATTTCGTCGTCGGGATGCAATTGCTGACAGTTCAATCAACAGTCGTCAGAAATGCGCGGGATCCCAACAGGATTTCGACATCCGATATCAGTCGGAGTACGACCACTCCTGATTGTCGCAGGTTGCACAGTTTACTTCGGCTTGGCCAGCGTGACCTTCAGTTTGACCTTCTCGCCGTCCCGCATGACGGTGACTTCAACTTCGTCTCCAGCACCAAAGTTTCGCAGGGCGAGGTCGAAGTCGTTGAGGTCGGTGACCTTGTGCTTTCCGAACTGGATGATGTGGTCGCCGCCCAGCAGTCCGGCTTTTTGGGCGGGGCTTTTCGGGGCGACGCCGGAAATCGCGTAGCCATCTTTGTCGCTGCCGAAGTCCGGGATGCTGCCGAAGTACGGTCGACTGCCAGATCGTTGCATGGCAGCGCGGCGGGTGACTTCCAGATACTCGGGCGGCTTCTGTGTTTCCGCCGTGTGGACGACGACGTCTTCAACCAGCCCGACAACGCGGTTGATCCCGTTGACGTTGAGTTTGTCCCAGTCGTCTCCCGGTCGGTGGTAATCGCTGTGCGTGCCCGTGAAGAAATGGAGCACAGGGATTTTCTTGGCGTAGAACGAAGACTGATCGCTCGGACCAAAGCCTTCCGGTTTCAGTGAAAGTTTGAATTCGCGGGCTTCTCCCAGTCGAGTGACATCGGCTTTGAAGGTCGGAGCTGTCCCGACTCCAAAGATGGTCAGTTTGTTCTCGCGCAGCCGGCCGACCATGTCCATGTTGTACATGGCGATGGTCTTCTCGAGCGGGAAGACGGGCTCGGCAACGTACTTCGCGGAACCGATCAGGCCAAGTTCCTCGGCGGTGAACGCGATGAAGACCACTCGGCGAGGCAGCGGCTGTTCGCGAGCGGCGAGTTGCCGTGCGACTTCCAGCAATGCGACTGTCCCGGAACCATTGTCGTCAGCACCGTTGTGCACATCAGTTGAACCCGGTGACAGTGAGCCGCTTCCGCCGAGACCGACATGGTCGTAATGCGCTCCGACAACGATCGTCTCGTCCGCCAACGGACCCTCGCCTTCCAGGACGGCAATGACGTTGCTGACGTCCGTGCGGATGCGCTGGATGCTCGTCTGACCGCTGACAGTCCAGTCCTTGAGCGTCTGAGTTCGCGGCTTCAGGTCCGAGTCGATTTCCGCTTCCAGGTCGCTCAGTGTCTTGTTGAGGGCTGCCTTCAGCAGCTCGTTGCACTTCGCCTGTGTCAGGTGCATGATCGGCGGAGAATGGTCTTTCCCGTTACCGGCGTAGCCGAATTTCATCAGCGGATCGAAGCCGCCAGTGTGCGCGTCCCCGTGCGCCTTGTTGACTCGATCGAGACCTTTATTCAAAGACTCGCGTGCATCCGCGTAGCCTTCGTCGGTTGCTTCGAGTTTTGCGACCTCGCGTGCAGCTTTGACGACAGCCGTGGTAGCTCGGTCGATCGCCTTCTCGGCTTCGGAATGTGCGGTGTGCGGATCGCTGACGAAGATGATCGCGGCGGCACCTGCCGAACGGCACACACTGACTTTCGATTTCAGGTCCGCGTGACGTGATATGCCATGTGCGACGGCGAATTTACTCTTCGTGTTGCCCTGCTGAGGATTCCGTCGCATGACGATGACGGTCTTGCCCTTCAGGTCGACGCCTTCGAAGTCTTGATACGGGACATCCTTCGCGTTGATGCCGTAACCGCCGAACACGATTTCTCCGGAGAACTCGCCACTGCCACCGAACGAGCACACGTTGACGTCCTTGCCGACCTCAAACGTGATCTGTTTGCCTTCCGGTCCAGAGAACTTCAGCGTGTTCTTTTCGAGCAGTTCGGATCCGGTAACCATCGTGAAGGTCTGAAACGCGTCGCCGTTGACGGCGGTCACATCGAGACCGGCCTTCTTAAATTCATCGCGAACGAACTTTGCGGCTTCGTCGAGTCCATCGGTTCCGACGCCGCGGCCTTCCAGCTTGTCGTCGGCTAGGTACTTGACGTCGTTCAACAGCCGGCTCTGTGGAGTCCCGGCAAGATCGGCCGCGTCAATGCTATGGCGTATCGCCAGCAGAACAGTCAATACCAGCAGCAGTCGAGAACGCATCATCGCGCGAATCCTCCAGCAGAATCGGGTCAGGATTCACGGAGGAAAACGGTTGAAGGTGGCACCTGTCAAGTCGGGCGATTGCTTTGTTGGCATCTCGCGGCGTGAATCCGCCGTTACGAGCCGAACACGTTGTGGTCCGATCGCAGGACTTGCTGCTGCGCGATTCGTTCCCAGCTCCACGCGTGCGGAGCTGGCACTGATGGCTGTTGTACGGAGTCGGCGATGGGAACGGCCGATGGCATCTGCTGTGGGGCTGGTTGAGGTGGTTGATATGTTGGCAGAGGCCGTTGCGTCGGTGTCATTCTGGCCGGTGGCGGTTGCAGGGCAATCGATTCCGGTTGTCGAATAGCGATGGCCTGTGCCGCCGGGCCGTCTCGGAAGACCCACTCCTGAATGCAGACCCATTCGTGTCCGCAATGTGACGATGGACACACGCAACTCGTTCCGTTGCGGCCCGCCTGAAGTTGAGCTGAGAGCGTCAATGGAACACGGGATTCGCAGTTCGGACAGATCGTGCAGTAGTCGTGTCGCTGATTCATAACCGAGCCCCTCGGGCAGGTTTCGATGGACTGAAATAATACCGCGGGAATCACGCGGACAGCTCACGGACAAACGAGACCTTCGCGGATCGCGTAACGCGCCAGATCGACGCGATCATGGATGCCCAGCGACTGCATGATTCGGTACTTGTGGCTGTCGACGGACTTGACCGAGATATGCATCCGGCGCGCGACATCTTTGACGCTGAGCCCAAATGTAAGGTTGCGTAGCACTTCGATCTGGCGATCACTGAGCTTCGAGAGGCGACTCTCAAATCGGCCACTCAACTGCCCCGAGACAGGATCAAGAGACAACTGCTCGCGGATGACCTCCGAAAAATAGGAATCTCCGTTGGCGACCGTCTGAATTCCCGTGAGCAGACTGGCCAGTGAATCGGTCTTCAGAACATATCCGGCGGC
>CAYSJO010000917.1:0-7128 GCA_964431285.1 uncultured Planctomycetaceae bacterium | reverse complement strand
GCCGTCGGTTCCGCGTACTCCGACAGTGAGACGCGACGCTGGCACCAGTTCCGCTCGAGTTCAAGATGCTCTTCGATCAATTCGGCAACGCGATCCGAGAAACTGTCATCGATCGACGTGAAAACTCGATGGACGGCGGTGTGCTTACGGGACAGCGCCCAGTGAGCCAACCGCGAAATCAGACGGCCCTCGTCGCGGACATCATCGTCGAGTTTGATCAGCCCCAGCAAAACCTCGAATGCAGCACTGAACTGCGCGAACCGTGAATCGGGTTCTTCGCGATGCAGTCGCGACGTTCGTAATCGGCAGCACGTTGGGGTCGTTTCGGGTGGGCCCGGATTCAGCCCGCACCCAGTAGTTAACAAGTAAAGGAGCACGGACTCGTAGCTCAGGAACGGCAGCGAGCTGACGCCAAACTCGAGATGCTGCATACTGCAGCATCTCGAGTAGGCCTGCCGGTATTTCGTGTCACGAAACGCAGGCTTCAGGAATCCGAACATGGGTTCGTCGCGCCCGGTTGTTAGATCGATCTGAGTACCACTTCACGGGGCGGCACTGTAAACCGGCAGGCAATTGTCAGCGTCATTGAGGAGCATCGTGATGACTGATCAAACTCTTCTCTCCGCGCTCCTGATATTTCTGGCGTCGTGGTGGGCGTCTGTCGGTTTCGCAGACGAACGTCCAAACGTCCTGCTTCTTGTGAGTGACGACCAGCGGCCGGATACGATTCATGAGCTGGGGAACGACCTGATTCGGACACCGAATCTGGATCAGCTGGTACGCGAAGGGTGCGCATTCACTCGCGCGACGTGTGCGAATCCCATCTGCACGCCGAGTCGAGCTGAGATTCTGACGGGCTGCACGAGCTTTCGTAATGGCGTACATGACTTCGGCCGAAAGATCGATCCGGATGTTCCGCTTATGGCTCGGTGGTTTGGTGATGCCGGGTATGACACGTGGTATGTCGGCAAGTGGCACAACGACGGTGCCCCGACCGAGCGTGGGTACGAGCGGACCAACGGTCTTTACCGCGGTGGCGGCGGGAATTGGTACAAGCCACAGACCGACTGGACGGGACGGCCGGTGACGGGATATCGCGGCTGGCTGTTTCAGTCGGACGACGGGACGAAGTTCCCCGAACGAGGTGTTGGGCTCACTCCCGACATCAGCGGACTGTTCGCCGACGCAGCGATCGAGTTGATCAAAACGCCGACTGACAAACCGTTCTTCCTGCACGTGAACTTCACCGCCCCACATGACCCTTTGTTTCTGCCGACTGAATACAGGGACGCGTACGATCCGAAGAAGATACCGTTGCCGGCCAACTTTCTCGCCGAGCATCCATTCGATCACGGCAACTTCGCAGGACGTGACGAAAAACTGTTTCGCTGGCCGCGAACACAAGATGAGACACGTGGGGAACTCGCCGCGTATTACTCAGTGATCTCGCACATGGACGAGCAGATCGGCCGAATCGTGAAATCGATCGACGAGGCCGGGAAGCTCGAAAATACACTCATCGTCTTTGCCAGCGATCACGGACTGGGCGTCGGCAGTCATGGCCTGCGAGGCAAGCAGAGCATGTACGAGCACACGATCGGAGTACCACTGTTGATGCGCGGTCCCGGTATTCCCGCCGGACGTCGACTGAAAGCAGAATGTGTGCTGCGCGATCTGTTCCCCACTTTGTGCGCACTGACGGGAGTTGCCGAACCTGGAACCCGCGTGGACGGGCTCAGCCTGAAACCGGTAATTGATGGCCAGACCGAGCAGATTCGACCGTTCGTCGTCGGATATTTCCGCAGTTTTCAGCGCATGATCCGGACACCCATGTGGAAATTCATCGAATACCCGGAAGTGGGTCGGCAGCAGCTGTTTGACTTACAGGCCGATCCGAACGAACTGAGAAACCTGATCGACGATCCAGGCTCGCGGAAGGTGACGGATAAGCTCAAGCAGCAACTTCGGATGTGGCAAAAGGCGAATGACGATCCGATTGGATCGTGACGGGTATTGAGGCGCCAAACGGCGATTCCAAATCGGGAAACCTGCTCCAGCGATGCCCACTCTGCTACAGGCTGTTGCACAATGCAACAGTGCAACTACATGTGCTTTTCTGCCACGGCTCTGGAAAACACCTTTGAAACAAGCACGAAATGGTCAATCTCAAAGATTCGCCCCCTTTGGCACGCAGCGTGCACAACGGGAGTCGTACGGTGGCAGGCGTTGGCCCGCACTTGTCATCGTCGGTCATAGCGTCGCGGATGACTTGTCATCCGCGACGCTATTTTTTGCGCGGACGACCGTACCGACTACTTTGTTTTTGTTCACGTTTCATTACTGCTGTCGCCGTTACGTTGCGGACGGAATTCAGGCCGCGTCGGCTGGCGACTGCATGGCTTCGTTCAAAGTGCTGTCCAGCGCCGGCCAGACTCGATCTGGAGTCAGCTCGTTCATGCATTTGAGATGCGGACACGTGCGCAGGTAACTGGCGGCACAGTCGACAGTGGTGGCCACGGCGCGATGCGAATCACCGTGCGGTGCTGCTCGCAGAGTGCTGGTACATGTAAACACACTCACGACAGGCGTACCGACGGCCGCGGCGAGGTGCATTGGTCCGCTGTCGCAGGACAGGAAAGCATCAGCCGCGGCACTCAATGACGCGAGTTCGCGCAGTGTCGTACGTCCGGCGAGGTTGACGACTCGTTCACCCAAAGACGCCTCAATTCTGTCACACTCGGGTGCCGTTTCGGGTCCACCCAGCAAAACGACGCCCGCTCCGTGCGTCTGTACTGCTCGGTGGCACAACTCCTCGAAATGCTCAGCTGGCCAGCGTTTCGTCTGCCACTTGGCTCCAGGATGTACCGCGAGAATCGGCCGCGGCAGATCTCGGAGTTGTTCGCTCGCCCATTGACGCTGCTCATCGATCAGTCCCAGCTCCGCCTGAGCGATACCAGAGTCAATTCCCAGTGCTTTCGCGATCAGCCAGTACCGTGAGATGGCAGGCATCTGCAAAGTCGGTACTTCGATTGAGTCGGAATACGCGTGCCGTGCGCCTTCTCTCGCAATCGAATACCCAACTCGTCTGGGAGCTCGACTGGCAACGGCCATTCCGCCGCTGCGAAGCAACCCCTGCATGTCGATCGCAAGGTCATACGGCGTACGTCTGAGACGAAGCCAGAGCCCGGCGAGTGTCAACGCATACCGCATCCCACGAGTACTGTCATCGTACGTGACGATTTCGTTCAAGTGAGGATGGCCGATCAGCAGATCAGCCAGAGACTTCTTGATGACCCAGGAGATATGCGATTCCGGCCAGCGTTCGCGCAGCGCTGTCAGGAACGGCAATGTCTGCACAACATCTCCCAGCGCACTGGGCTTGATGAGTAAGACCCGTCGCGGGTTCAGTTGTTCGAGTGGCGGTTTCTGAAACCCCAGCATAAACCCCCCGGTTCAGTTCCGTCTTCCACGAGCTTATAGGGCAATCCTTTCAACCGCGGCAATATGTGATTGTTGGCGCGAACGCGCAGCCTTCAGCTTCCGCGATGCTGGCATTCTCTCTGATTGCAGATTGCGTTCGAACTGACTGCGGGAGATGTGACGGGAATGCCGATATTAAGGAATGCGCCACACGAAACTTTGCAAGAAAGATGCTGGCGAGTTGCTGGAACCTCTTGCTGAGTAGTGGCTTAAGTCAAATTCAACCATATTGACACGATTTCGTAAGTGCTCGTAAATTATCCAGCCCCGATTCTGATCGGCCCTTGCCTTTGTGTGCGAATGGAGTCGCTGATGACCGAGGTTCTTACCTCAGAAGCCAGGCCTGCCGAGCCCGTCCCATTCATCGATTTGAAGGCCCAGTACCAGACGATCCGGAGCGAGATCGATCAGGCGGTACAGCGTGTCTTTGAGTCTCAGGGGTTTATCCTCGGTGACGAAGTCTCCAGTTTTGAAAACGAGACGGCTCAATACTGCGACTCACTGACAGCGGTTGGTTGCGCTTCAGGATCGGATGCTTTGTTGCTTGCGCTGCTGGGACTGGATATTGGGCCGGGCGACGAGGTGATCACGTCTCCATTTACGTTCTTTGCGACCGCGGGAGCGATCTGTCGCGCGAGGGCAACCCCGATATTCGCAGACATTCTGCCGGACACTTTCAATATCGACCCGCAGGCCATTGAGGCCGCGGTCACTCCGAAGACCAGCGCGATCATGCCAGTGCATTTGTTCGGACAATGCGCCGACATGGATCCGATCTGGCGAACGACCACACAGCATGGACTGACCATCATCGAAGATGCCTGCCAGGCGATTGGCGCGACGTATCATGGACGCAAGGCCGGCGTGCTCGGCCGTGTCGGTTGCTTCAGTTGCTTCCCAACCAAGAATCTTGGAGCTGCCGGTGACGCTGGATTCATGACGACCGATGACCGTGAGCTGGCGTCACGCATGTCCCAGCTCCGCGTGCATGGTGATGTCGGTGGGTATTCGCATCGTGAGGTCGGTTTCAACAGCCGACTCGACGCTCTTCAGGCGGCAGTGTTACGTGTTAAGTTGACTTACCTGGACGAGTGGTCCGAAGCACGCCGCGCGAACGCTGCGCGATATCGGGAACTGTTCTCTCAGTACGATCTGGACGATGTCATCACACTTCCCCAGGAAGTGTCCGAGTTGCGGCACATTTACAATCAGTTCTCGATTCGGGTCCACGACAACCGTCGCGACGATGTGCTGCAGTCACTGAGGGCCAACCAGATTGGCTGCACTATCTATTACCCGCAGCCGCTGCACCTGCAGGAGTGCTTTGCCGAGTTGGGCGGCCAGGTGGGACAGTTCCCCGAATCCGAAAAGGCCGCCTCCGAAGTGATGTCGCTGCCGATTTACGCCGAACTTCCTTTGTCGCATCAGGAGCGGGTCGTTCACGGCATCGCGGTCGCCCTGGGTCGTACGAAGGCAAACCGCCAGGTGACCTACTCGTTCGATATGCCCGAAAGTCGGGCCGCATAGCATCGCAGTCGGCGGAGTCTGTGCGCGACTTCGACGAAGACGACGTCCGAAGCCTGTCAGCGTATCACGATCGATCATCCAGCAATTCCACGATCGAACTGTCGCTGACTGGTCGATGCTCTGCCACGTGACCGATCGCCGGATGAATGCTGCGGGCACGCGAGCCCAAGAACCTTGAGGACTTCCAGTTTCCTCCACCCGGGATGCGGTGTGCGAGGAATTGGGATACTTGAATTGGCTGACAACACCGTCACGATGCAGTCTGTCGCCGCAGTACTCGGGTCGATCGTCTCGATATTCGCGGGCACTCGCCAGCAGGACTGACTGGAGCACTATCGTGATTCGCATGTTGACGCTGACCGTCGCCGTATTGACATCCGTCCTGACTGTACACGCCGCGGATGACGAAAGCTTCAAGAGCCTGTTCAATGGCAAGGAGATGACCGGCTGGACTGGCGATTCAGAGTTGTGGTCTGTCGAGGACGGCTGCATCACGGGGAAGACAAACGGACCGAAACATCTCAAGTACAACAAATTTCTGATTCTGGATGGCGTTGAAGTCGGTGATTTTGAATTCCGGTGCGAATTCCGAATCGAAGGCAGCAACAACTTGGGAGTCCAATATCGCAGCCGGCACGATAAGAAACGTGGCGACTGGGTTGTCGTCGGTTATCAGGCCGACATTCACGCTAACCCGCCATTCAGTGGAATGCTCTATGACGAAAAGGGGCGGGGCATCCTGTGCAAGCGTGGTAAGAAGGTCGTTATCGGTGCGGACGGAAAGAAAGACACATCAAAGCTCGACGTGCCCGTGGAGAAGCTGGACCTGACGGAATGGCATGAACTCGCGATTGCGGCGGTCGGCCGGCGCATTCTGCATCTGCTGGACGGCAAAGTTGTGGCCGACATTACGGATGATCAGGAGTCGGAGCGCGAACTGAAGGAGATCATCTCGCTACAGGTTCACCGAGGTCCGGCGATGAAAGTTCAGTTCAGGAATGTGCGGCTGCGTGACCTGACGGGAATTCTGGAAGCCGGCAACGGTCGGAGGCAGTCCGCAACGAGTGCAAGTGCGTCACAAATCAGAAAGAGGTTTGGACGGTCAAAGAGACTAAAGCCAATGCCGCAGCCAGCGGCGAAGAAGATAACTGCTGCGGATCGACCGCGTCCCGAACAGGCGAAACCGAACTGGATCTGGCTGAATTCAGACGATGAACCAGCCAGAAAAGTTTACTTTCGGCACGATGTCAGTTCGGGTGGCGTGGGAGCCTGCCGACTGTATGCCGCGTGTGATGACCGCATGACAGTATTCGTTGATGGCCAGAAGGTGCTGGAACACGCCGGTGCGTCAAAGCCAGTGTTCATGGATTTGTCGCAGCACATCGATGTCGAGTCTCCGCAGAAGAACCATGTCATCGCGATTGAAGCCGAAAATGCCGACGGTCCGGCGGGATTACTCGTGAAGCTGGACTTCGAGTCTGGCTGGCGAACTGCCTGGTCGCTGGTCAGTGACCAGTCGTGGCAAGCCACGACAAAGCCCACTCTGGGCTGGAAGAAAACCGGCTATGACGCCAAAGACTGGCATAAGCCGAAGATCGTTGCCGCATTAGGCGCTGGTCCGTGGGCGAAGACGATTACGGCTGCAACTCTGGCTGCTATTGCGCCATTGCGGGCACCGACGGCCACGCCTGCCGAATCCCTCAAACTTGCGAAGGGATTCGAAGCTGAACTTCTCTATTCCGTGCCGAAGGGTGTTGAAGGGTCCTGGGTCAACATGTGCGTCGATCCCAAAGGCCGACTGATCGTCTCGGACCAGTACGGTTCGCTGTATCGCCTGACTCCACCTGGCATCCTAGACGCCAAAGAACTGCAGGTGGAAGCGATCAACGTCGACATCGGTGAGGCGCAAGGTCTGCTGTGGGCGTTCGACAGCCTTTACGTCAGCGTCAATCGCGGAAAGAGGTACGACGGTGGTTTGTACCGTGTGCGCGATACCGACGGAGACGACCAGCTTGATTCCGTCGAGACGCTTCGCAAACTGAACGGATCGGGAGAACACGGTCCCCACGCAGTCCTGCCGCACCCAGATGGCAAAACGCAGGTCATCGTCTGCGGCAACGG
>CAYSJO010000916.1:0-5419 GCA_964431285.1 uncultured Planctomycetaceae bacterium | reverse complement strand
TTCAGGTTCCCCGGACAACCCGGTTCGAGGCTGCCAATGACTTCACGCTTCTTGCCCCGGAATTCGCGTCCGACGTCTGGCTGGCTGAGACTCTCTGGACCGTGACCCAGCCCCCGTACCACCACAAATTCATCTACCCGGATGACTACGCCCCGCGATTTAAATGGGTAAGAAACGCCTTCATCTGGAGTCGCCAAACCTCGATCGCCGATCTGTCGACCTCGGACTGGTTGCCGGCCAGCCGTGACAAGACATATTCGAATCGGGAACGACCGACGATGCTCGACGACGCGCTCAGTCAGTTACCTTTCGATCCACTCGCCGAGGTCGCAGGCTCCAATTCCTATCGCTTCAGCGCGTTCGGGCATCAGAACCATCTGAGGGTGCGAACCCTGAATCATCCGGCTATCGCGCTTCGGGGAACGGGTCTGTCACTCATCGTTGGCCTGGTCCTGCTGCGGATCCCGGCGACCCGGCATTTGCTGTCGTTCGTTGTTCTGGCATTCGGCACGGCACTGGCCGGACTCTGGCACATGGAAGCGGTTCAATTGCTGATTCAGCCAGCGCTGTTGGGTCTGGGCCTCGCGGGAATCGCATCGGCCATCGATGGCTGGCGAAAACGCGAGCCGTCCGTCGATGGCCTGACACATTCTGCACCAGGCGATTTTCTACCGGTTGGTCCGGGCTCATCACGCGTTGAACTGCGTCCGGAAACGTCCGAACCGTCAGAAGCCGCAATTGTTTGAAGGCCCGATGACACCACAAATTCCCCTGGTCCGCTGGCTCGTGCAGTCTGCAGTTCTGACTGCGGTGTGGATGACGGCTGCGCAGACCGGGCCCTGGGACTCCTGCACACTCGCATTTGCCGCTGAGCCGTCGCCAGTCACGATCGAGCGGACGTTTGTACCCGCCGGACGTACCAGTCTGTGGCCAGGTGGTCGAGAGGCCGACTGGGTCCCAATTCAACAAGACGAACTCAACGCGTTACTCCGGAGTGTCGACCGACAGGTTTCGGACGATTCCACAATTCCGTTTGATCGGGCCGAGTACACCGCGCGATTTGATCCAGTGACCGGACGGCTCGTCGAGGGCACAGCGCGGCTGACAGGCACATTCCTGAGGCGTTCAGCACACAGCGGGATTGTGGACATGGACCCGCTCAATCTTGCGGTGTCCCGAGTACGATGGGCCGGTAACGCAGAGCGCTCTACTTTGCTGGGCACGGATCGCCATGCAAGACAGCGCCTGTTCGTGCCGGATAATGCCACGACCCTGGAAGTCGACTGGTCGCTCATGGGTCGGCAACGCCTGAACGGGATGGAGTTCCATGTCCGTCTGCCACCAGCTGTTGTGTCCACTGTCGCGCTTAGAGTGCCGTCCAGCTGGGTTGTGACCTCCGATACGGGCCTCGTGTCGCGCGAGCTCGCAGGAGATCACACGATCTTTATTGTGGAACCGGGCATTCGCAACGAATTCCGATTACGACTGCTTGAACCTGGTGGCGAACCAGGGCAAGCCAGTGCAGGACACATGGCCTGTCGCCTGTCATCGCGGTATTCATTCCGCACGGCTCATGTCAGTGGCGTGTGTGAAGCTGGCTTTTCCGCCATTGCGCCGGGCACGAACGAGCTGGCTCTGATCTTATCCGATGAGTTACAGATCGAATCGGTCGAACAGGCAACGGGCGGATTTGTTGAGTGGAGCGTTGGTTCGCCTGGTTCCGCGGACGGGCAGCGGCTTCTGATCCCTTTGATGGAAGGCTCCCACGGCGACCGCGATTTCATCATCCGGTTTGTCGCAGACTTGCCTCCAACGGGGTTGGCGAATCTGCGTGCTCCTCGTGCTGAAGACGCCGTGCTGCTGCATGGTCGTCTGACCGTTGCGGTGGATGGTCCGGACCGCATTCAAAGTTATACGTCTGCGGGCCTGCGCCAGACATCGGTTTCGCTTACCGACGATCGCCATCAGATTTCGTTTGAACAGTTTAAGAGTCCGGCAACGCTCGGTCTGCGGATCAGTCCGATTGGGCGCCCGCGAACTCAGGATGTGAATGCTCGCGCATTTTCGCTGCTCGACCTGACAACAGTCCCTCCCGTCCTGACGGCCGAACTGGAACTGACACCTCAGTATCAGGGCGTCTTCTCGGTCGAGAATTACGCACCACGAGGTGTTGAAATCACCGCCGTCGAGCACATTGGCAGGGACAACAAAGAACGACTCAACTGGACAGTACTTCCGGACTCGGCCTCACACGACCGACTTGTGATTTCCGTTCCCGATAGCCTCCCCGAAGATGGGATCCGGTTTCGAATCAGGGGTCACTACTCGGATGAGGATGTGTCGAATTTCGTACTGCCGGCCATTCTTCCGGTCGCTGTTCGTTCCGCAGACGTCGTTGTCGCGGTCACAAATAGCGATGGCCCACGTCTGAATGGACCAGGTTTGCCAGAAGTGTCCGCTTTGTCGGCGGCTGCATCGGCGGACCGCGCGGTGTGGTCGAGCCTCTTTCAAACAGAGGATGCGGGTGACTGGGACCTGTGGCAGGGCAGTTACGGAGGTCGCCCCGAAGACCTCCTGAGGGCGAGATTTTCGGTCATGAATGGTGACCCCGGCGCGGAGGGATCGGCGGAGAACGGAAATCCTCGTTCCGTGAGGGACGGAACAGATGCCGACGACGCCTCTGAAGCGCTGACAGAAACAGCAGCGGGCGCTGCAGGCTTGCCAGTCGTCACGATGACCGTGCAGACACGCACCAATCCCGGCAGTCCCGGACGCGAGCGTCACCTCGTCATGTGGCAATTCCTGTATGCGTCTGCTCAAGAGACTTTCAACTTTGAGCTTCCATCGGGCTGTCACATTCTTTCCATTAACTGGAACGACGATCCTCTCGAAACCACGTCGGATACTGGCCAGTCAGTCGCCATTCCAGCTGCCCAGCCTGGTGACACGCTGTCTGTCGAGTACACCCTTCCGTCGCCTCAGATTGCCATCGTCGGTGAATTACGATTCGCAATTCCACGGGCAGAGGTGATTCCGATTGGCTTCGAATGGTCGGTGAGCACTCCGAAAGAATTCGAAGTGCTGTCGTTCGATGGCGGTCATTTTCAACACTCGCAGTCGACTGGTGGTTTGCATTGGCTGTTCGGCACGCTGGCCCGCCAGTCTCCAGGTGGACCGTTCGATCCATTCCGTATGGACGATTGGCTATCACTCGCAGCAACGTCGATCGAGTCCGGGCCGAACGCCGTGGACGAAACAGCAACGGAGCTGTCGGACTGGCGAACGGTCAACACATCTGCGGGGGCCGTTCCCATAAAGTTACGGGTTCGGGTCGGACACGTCCTGCGTCTCAGGGCACTCGCCTGGTTTACATTGGCCGCGTGTCTGCTGATCGGTGTTCTCCTGCGTGCGATTGAGTTTCCCGGCAGGAATCGAATCGGGTTGATTGTTGTCCTCGCCGGTGGCAGCACTGGCGCGATGCTTCCATTGCCGATCGCCGAACTGGCCGGGGCATCCGTCCTGGGAATCTGCATCGCAACATTGATTCCCCGCAGATTGATCCGTCGCGAAGCGTTTGCGCAGGGCCGGATGCCCTCGACAGTCACTTTGCAACGTATGCCGATTGGCATTCTGCTCTGTCTGATGGTCGGGTCCCCTCCAGTCGATGCACAGACTGGCGGCGTGCAGACGAATGCCAATAGTCAGACTGGCGACTCAATCGAGTTGCCTGCGACGCTCTCGATTCTGATTCCCTACAGTGGCGACGCTTTTCGACCTGAGAACATTTCCGATACGGTTTTTATTCGCAGCCGGACATTGGCAACTCTGGTCGCCGCCGCCGAAGCTCACGCCGAGCACGGACCAGGCCCACTGATCAACCTTGCCCGTTGGGCGGGCACTGTCGACGACGCCGGGCGAGTCAGCCTGACACTTACGATGACGGTCATGGTGCCCCCCGACGCAAACAGCTCGCTTGAATTGCCGATTTCTGCCAGCCTGCTGCCAGTTGGTCGCGCAGCCCGCATCGATGGCATGCCAGCTGCGATCCTGCTGACGCATGGCACAAAGATTCGGATCGACCTTCCCGCGACCAGCCCAATGACCGACTCGACACCGACCGGCCCGGCTGGTCGAGCCGAAGGCGACTGGAGGCGTCACGTTGTCCAGCTCGATCTGCAACCCCGGACGCACAGTGTCGCGGAGGGCCGTCAACTGAACCTGCCCGCCGTGGCTGTCGCACAGAATCATGTGTCGCTCCAATTTCCCGTTCAACCAGCCGCACTTTCCAGTCTCGGCCGATCAATCGAGTGGGCTCTGGATGCGAACGGGACGCTCAATCTGCGGACCGGACCCGAAGCGAACCTGGCGATCGAATGGGCCAATCATCTGATCGACGATGCTGACCGTCCACAGCCGGGTGTCGAGATCCGGTCCGCCGTAGAGCTGCACACCAACTGGCTGCAACGACGTACGCTCGCCAGTTACGAAACTGGTGAATCCTCTGTGCGCTCAGTCGCGTGGCGGCTGCCACCTGGTGCCCGGATTACTCGCCGCCAGATTCGCACACCGCAACTGTCTGAAGTGGACATTCGAGAATCAGGAAGTGGCGTTCTCGTTACTGTCGAACTGAATCCACCTGCCACGAGTGACTTCGTGCTGCAGATGGAATGGCAACAGATGCTGGCGTCGGAGACTCAGCGGAGTTCGCTGGCATGGCCCGTACCGGTTGTGCCCGGCCAACCAGAAATGGCAGTTCCGATCAGCAGGCATCTGGCCGGTCTCACCTCTGGACCCGGTCTTGAGCCAGACGCGGACCTGGTGGTCGCTGCCGAGTCGTCTATGGCGGACATCGACGACTATCTCGAACTCTGGCCGGGGACAGACCGTCCCCGCACACCACGTCTGGCGATTCGCGTGACCGAGGACATTAGTTTCCCTCCCCTCGCCGTCCCAACCGAAACACGCCGACAGGTGCGACAAAGACAGGCCGCGCGAGTTTCGCAGAAGGCGATCGACTGGACGATCGCGGCAGAAATTGACACGACACAGGGGCGTGCGTTTCAGCACCGGCTCCATGTGCCACCAGAGCTTGAAGTCGAATTCGTGTCCGTGCAGGAAGAAGGCGTGGAACGACTGAGCCACTGGGATCAGTCTGGCGATCTGTTGTTCCTCCATCTTCGCGACCAGACCACAGGCATTCAGAATGTCGTCATACAGGGTCGACAGGTAGTGCCGCCCGGTCAGACCTTTCCCATGCCACTTGCCAGAATTATTGATGGGGACATGGTTGAATCCACGCTACTCGTGTATCGCCAGCCGAACGTAATCCCCTCCATTACGAATGTGGAAGTGATCGAGTCCGCGACCGGTGACGAGCTCTCAGCGGCGGGACTGTTCTTCTTCCGGCGGTATCGGCTGC
>CAYSJO010000915.1:0-4260 GCA_964431285.1 uncultured Planctomycetaceae bacterium | reverse complement strand
CGTACGGCGAAAGTCGTGTGGCAAAACTGATTGGCCGCCCCCCAGAGCTTGACTGTCCGCAGTAGATCGTCGCAAGCAGGCACGAAATCGTTCAGGTACTCACGATAGGAACTGGCGGCTGCCACGACGAAGCCGTGGTTGCCGGATGGTTCTTTTAGCGCTGCGTCGTTGCGGTAAGAGCGGCGGGCACGCAGGATCGGATTCGTGATCGGGTTCGGAAGAGGGTCATTCTCCGGCTGGAAGTCTTCGCCTGTTGTGAGCAGGACTGCATCGAACATGGTCCCGTTGACCGTGACATCCAGATGATGGTCGCCCGATGCGATCGGCAGTTTGCCCAGGTGTCGCCACACGTAGCGAGCTCCGCCTTCACCACCTCTCCCGTCCGTGACGCCGCGTTCGTTGACCGACACACCCACGCTGCCGTAGCCACCATAATGCCGCACCCACACGTGCCAGATTCCGGCTGCCGGAACGGGTGCGACCCACGTCAAATGCCCTGTTCCCCAGGCGGCCTGTTTCCCCAGTACCTCGCTTCCACCATATCTGGTTCCGTTGGGATTCAATCCCCAACCTGGCATCAACGCCCGACCGGTGGTCCAGATCGTTATTGCTTCGTCAGCCACCGAACACGGCGTTGCCAGACTGAGTGTTGCCAGACAGGCAAGGACAATGCCTGCCGTTCTTGTGATTACTTCGCGGGGACTGATGGCTGTTTTCCTTGCTGGCCGTGATCTGTGGGTTGTGACACGAAGACTTCCTGTGATTAAAGAGGCCCTGGATTGACGGAGAAACGACGTTCGATGCGGGAAATGTTTCCCTGCCGATCTTTGATCGAGACAGTCAATGATCCATCCAGCAGTCGGTCGACTGGATTGGAGAGTTTCAGTTCCCAGACGCCCTCACTCACCTTCTGGAAGCGTGATGCAACGTTGTGACCAGCGGCGGCGCCGTCGATGTTGAAACTGGCTGTCACCTGGAAGTACGTCATGTCCAGACCGGTGTAGTAGTCGTGCATGCCAATCAGGATGCTCGATAGCGGTTTTATAATCGTGCCGGACTGCGGGTGTGTGAGTGTTAACGTCGGGCGGCCTTCATCCAGCAGCCAGCCCGGTCCTTGTTGTTCCGCTTTCGGTGGCTGGCGATAGTCGATGGACGAGCCAAGGTCGATCCAGCGGACCAGCGTCAGTTTGTCTTCGTCGCTGAGTGGTGCGACTTTGACACTCTTTCCATCAGGGCCCTGATATGTCCCGGTGACGGCCTGCGGCGGGGGCATGATGCTACCGGTGTAGTCGACGTCCATTTGCGCGCGGTGGCTGTGGTGGCCCCAGTTGCGGATGTGCTGGTCGTCGTCGTAGTCCAGCTTCGGGCTGTCGATGTCTTCGTTGTGAAAACCGTCCAGACGCCGGCCGTACACTTTCCAGATGCGCGGGCTGCGCCGCGACTGGAATGGCGGGGAATACTGGGCCAGGCGGGCATAGGTCCGAGGCACATTCTGTGGCAACGTCTGGAAACCGGACCACGTGACCCACCCCTGTTTTTCGAGTGGACGATCATCATCCAGAACCAGACCACCGGCCGGTTGCTCGTGCTTCGTGCTGTGACAGGCAACACAACTGCGGTCCAGGATCGGTCTGACGTCACGATAGTATTCGACGTCCCTGACGGAATCAGACCAGTGCAAACCGTTGCTGTTTTGGGTGTCCCATTTCCGGTCCGACTGGTCGTTGGCTTTTGTAGTAAACAGTGGTGTTCTTGATGTCAGATCCCAGACCTTGTACTCGGGCCTGGCTGCGACGGTCAGTTTGAACGGCGTTGGTTTCTGGCTGTGAGCGTGACAGCCACCGCAGTCGTTTCGAATTTCACCGGGCCGAACCTGATGCCAGGTCTGAGCCATGTTCAGGACCATGCCGTTGTTGTCCAGAGTCTGAAACGTCCAGGCCACGTCGGCGGGAATCCTGGCCAGGAAGCTCGTGTCAGGATTGCCGTCCGGGTCGAGCAGCTGTCCGTCTTTCGTAGCCTCGTTCTTCGAAACCGGGCCACTGTTGAACTTCCGCACGGGGAATTCACCAAGGATGCGGAGGCGCTCTTCACCGTTGCTTCCAAGCGCGTAATGTCGGCGTTGTTTCGAGACCACGGCGCTGACTGGTTCGAGGATCACAATGCGGACCCCCCAGATGTCGCTGTTGGAATACAGTCCGGCGTCGGCGCCCTGCTGACTCCAGTTGCCAAGCCGAGGCGCCAGTTCACGCCACATCCATTTGCGATCGTCCGGTCTTTCCGAAACTGCGGTCACCGAGCCTTCCGGGACGACGCCCCGCGGGTAACTTTCGCGCTTGTAGAGACTCGATGTCCCAACTAGTCCGAACGGAGTGCCGGCAGGCAGGTGCGGCGACGTCTGACCATCGTTGTGGTGGGTTAAACGGGGTGGTTCCTCGATGTCGTACGTCCGTTTGTACGGCACGAGTGCCCGCGGCCACAGTTCCTGGTATCCGGGGGCGTTCTTAATCAATCGCATCTTCGAGGGATGATTGATCGCCAGGCCTGACTTGAGCAGGTAGATGCCGGCATCGTACGTTGGCAGCGATTGATCCTGAGCGTCAAACGGCAAAGACCATGTGGTCAGCATGTGACCGTCCGGCGCGCCCGACGGCTGGGTAACGAGGCCTCGCACCATGCGATTGCTGTAGTCACGGACTCCGAAGTTTGGACGCAGGTCGCCGAACGACGCGAACAACGTCAAATCGACAAGACCATACGGCGCAAACTTCATTGCACCGGACAGGAATGCCGGCTGCCCTGGCGGACGATGCAGCGGGAATTTCCAATAAGTTCCGAACCCGTCGGTCGATCCGGTCTGGTAATACGATTCGACCACAATGCTTTCGTCGGCAAGTTGTGCCTGAAAGTGAACAGCCTGGCCAAAGGGCGAACCGAGCGCACTGGTCAGCGGGGTCCAGTTGGTTCCATCCGGATGAATGGCCCAGATGCCCCACTTCTCGTTACCGCGGATGCCCTGCGTCTCGAGCGAACTGAACATCACGCGCCCGTCTTTCATGGCGACGGGATGCAGGGCCGTGCCGAGGTTCAATGGTCCGATCAACTCGACGTTGCTGCCGTCGTCGTCCATGACAAACAATTGCAACGCGGGCTGCGTCTGTTCTCGAACTCCGCGGTAACCATTCCGATCACTGCAGAAGACGACCTTGCCGCCCGCAACCGGACACGGAGCCAGATTGTGTACACCGTTTGGATGAGATTCCGTGTCGGGCGAAACGGCTCCCGTATTGGGCGTACGTTCCTGATGTGTGAGCTGCACGATCTCGCGAGTTGTTACGTGTATCTTAAAAATGTCCGCACCGTTCGCGCTGCGCAACCTCGTCATGTGATGATGGCGGACAGCCATGTGATGAAACCTCGCGTAATAAACCCACTGCCCATCGAATGACACAGTCGGGTCGGTGATGGATTCGTTCTCCGCCACCGGAACCAGCAGTTCGTCGCGACCATCCGGATGTAACAGACGCAATTCGGCACTTGGAGCATTCGTCTGATGCAGCCCCGCCTGATTCAGATGGTTGATGCCGTAATACGCTTTTGGATACGGGCGAGGCACGCGGACATAGACGATCGGATAATCGAAAGTCACGGACTCGTCCGTCGAAACGTGTGGTGGGAAATCCCTCTCTGGATCCCACGGCCGCCTGGGCGCTGGTTCGGTGTCGCCGATATCGCGGGCCGGAAAAGCGGGTTCAGCCGCGGCAACTTCCACGCACTGCGAATCCATGTCGGGTGTTGAGGCTGCGACAATCGCCAAAGCCGCAAGTTGTTTTCTCAAGAGCATCGTTCGTCAGCTCCTTTGCAGCCTATCATCGGAATACGAATCGGTACTCGACCATCGAGAAGGCAATCGGTCAATCTGCAGCTCGCCTTATATGCCAGATTGCCTGCATTCGCCCAATGCGGGCGAACTGGCTGCTGCGTCGTATTGAGCCTCCGACATCCGCACGTTCGATGTCCCGCCGATGGTACGGTTATTCCAATCGTTACGAATTCACCGGGCAGGTTCGTGGGGTACTTCGATGAAACTTCGTACGTGCCCGAAAAGTGACGCATATCTTTCCGGTTCGTCGCCGGAATGTGTTGGTGAAAGCGGTCTGTTTGCAGTCGGCCGGGCGGAGCGGGCCTGAGTCGAACGAGGTACGAATCACCTCAAGAAGAGGAAGGAGAGCATACCGCGACGGTTCGGGGAATGATGGTGCT
>CAYSJO010000914.1:0-7252 GCA_964431285.1 uncultured Planctomycetaceae bacterium | reverse complement strand
GCTGGCTCAAGGAGTTCCGGCGTGTGTTTTCACGGTATGAAAAGACCGCATTGAACTTCGGTGGTATCGTTCGCCTGGCGTTCATTCAGCGGTACATGCGAGCCATTTTCTAATACGCGTCGTTTTCAAACAGAGCCTAGTTCAATAATATCAGAGCCACGACTGCAATTGCGATTCCCCACCAGGTGCGACGAGTAAGACGTTCACCGAGCAGACCGGTTGCAACAAGCGTTGTCAGCAACAGGCCTCCAGCACTGCTGACGGGAAACACGACGAATCCCTCAAACTCCTTCAGTGCCTTCAGAATGAAATGTGTCTGCAGAATGTTCGATGCTCCCATGGCGAAGCCCAGCGCAAATTCAGTCCACGCCAAGCTTCGCCTGCGAACGATCAACATTACCACCGACGGAACTGCAGTCACTGCAAACGCCGTAAACAGGAACACGGGACGGTGATCAGGAATGCTCTCGTGCTTGAATGCCTCCTGTGACAGGCGACTCAGACCTGCCAGCAGAAAGAATGAAATCAGAATGACGGGCGTGACCCACGCACGCGATGACGGATTCGGGGATTCCAGCGGCAGCGGTTTGCGTTTGCCGCTGATCAGCAACAGAGACAGCAATGCGAGGGCGACACCAACTGCCTGGTAGCTGTCCGGCTGCTCTTTCCAGATGAAGATGCCACAGCCAATAGGGAGCAGTATCGAGAGGACGCCAATCACTGTCGCGCTGGCAGCGCCGACCCATCTGATTGCATGGACGACGAAAAAGAAGGCCACAAAGTAGCAGGTACCCATTGTGCCACCCGTGAGCATGGCGTTTGTGGCATCGCCTGAAATCTGTGTCTGCAGAATCTCGGGCAGAACCCAGACGGCAGCGACGATGTAGTTCACCGCCCCCACCGTCATGATGTCTTCCCGACCACGCACCTGCACCCACTTGATGATGAGTGTAAAGGTCGACGCGAAGATGACGTTCAGCAGCAGGTACAGCATTACGAGACGACTTGATTGAGGTTGTGGCCGGAAGTCGATCGCGGCTAGTGCGAGACGACCCTCAATCACATCATGGTCTGTCCCACACGGCCGGCAGTTTCTGTGAGGCCGGGCCATATGTCTGCGAGACAACGAAACCACTGGCCTGCGATGTGTAAAAGATGCGACCGTTGGAAACGACGGCTCCCAGACACTCTCGAGAGTCAATTGCCGGACCCGTCGACACCAGCTTGCCATTGTCAGACAAGTCAATCATGTCCATGTTCGCGCCCAGGACATACGGTTCGGACAGAGTGAAGCGGCAGCAGGCATAATTATGTCCGATGCTGCTGACGACCTTTCCAGACTGTCGGTCAAACACATTGCCTTTACCCCGCAGGGCGTTTGAGAAAATGAATCGTTTGCCGACAGTGACGACGTTCAATGCTGATGTGACTGGCTCCGACTGCCAGGCAAGTGTTCCGTCCTTCGCGTTCAGGCACCAGACAAAGCGGTCGTCCGTGCCTTCCTTCGCACGGTTGTAACCACCAATGTAAATGTGGCCGTCTCGAGCGCTCAGCGTACATTTCGATGTCACATAGTATTTATGGGTGTGCCAGATGACTTTGCCCGTCTCTGGTTCGAGACAGGCGGTCAGGCCGTTGTTCGCTTCGGGCAAACCTCGACGTTTTCGCTGACTCGCCGCGTAGCCGAAGAACGTGGAATAGAACAGCTTGCCATCCAGCAGACAGATACCGCAGTCGTTGCCACCGCGTCCGTACTCGGAGAAGTCCTTCTCCCACATGACTTTACCCGTATCCAGATTCCAGGCCCACAGTCGAGGTCGATGATCTTTTGGGTAGTAGGGGTTGTCGTTGGAGTAGATCCAGCTCATGACCTCGCGACCACCAGCCTCCCTGGGCGTCCCTCCGAACGTGAAGTATTTTTCGGAACCCTGAGCGGCATACTCACCGGATCCTGAGGCGTAGATGGCGATGTTTCCGTGGACGACGGGTGGGAACTGGCGACTCCAGCTTGGTGAGCCTGTGAAGGGGGCTTCCCACAACAGGTCGCCGGTCGCGGCATCCAAACAGCGCATCAATGAGCGTTTGATCCCTGCCTGCGGCACAATCAGTTTGCCGGAAATGTAAAGCGGCGAGACGAATGACAGATACACGTCGGGCCAGTGACGACGCCACAACAGGCGACCGGTGTCCTGTTCAACGGCGATGATCTGCCCCTCGGCTGTCTGTGTGTAAAGACGCCCGCCTCCACACACTGGCAGGTGCTTGACCGTACCCTCCAGCCGCCGCGCCCATCGCATCCGCAACGGCGGTGCCAGTCCCTGATCGTTCGCATTCGTTCCGCCAAAGTCGCCGTAGTTTGTGTACCAGTCGTATTGCGGATCGGCAAAGGTGTCGGTCAAAGGGCTGCGGACCTTCGACACCTGCAGATCCTGTTCTGGCAGAGACGCTTTGCCGTTTGCACCGAACACGTACAGATAGCCGTCTTCGCAACATGCGTAGATGCGTTCATCAGCAACGGCGATGGGGGCTGTGATCGGGGAACTGAATGCTGTCGGGAATGATGTCGGTTCACCGCCCTCCAGGGGCACGACATAAAGCCTGCTGTCGAGTCCGCCGAAAACGGCATGGTCGCGTGTCAGAACAGGCGGACAAATGGAAGCGGCCGGACACAGGACTTCCGGCTTCTCCTGACCGGGAGAGTGACGACACAGGCCCAGTCCCTGTTCGGGTCGGACACGGTACACGTCTTTGTCGCGTACACTGACGGGTGAGAAACTCAGCAGACCGGGAATACGAATGGATGTCTCTGTGCTCTTCACGAAGTCGGTCTTCACTTCGTCGCCGTCCAGGTGAAGGACTTCGACACGTCCCGCGTTGTCGCGTCGGTGCCACTGAACGTACACGTTGCCTTCCGCGTCGGCGCTTTGGCCGAGTGTTGCGGGATACTCCGAACCGGCATAGCGAGGGATTTCGCCAACGGCTCGCAGCCGGGGAGCATTACCTGCATCGTCCAGGAAAACCGTCCGCCCGCCGGCGGGAATCACGACAGTCTTTCCCACCAGACAGATGTCGCGGGAGCACACAAAATGGTCTCGCCACGTCACACGGTCCTTGCGGTGCTTCACCCAGTCTTCACCACTCCAGCGATCGCCCTCGAACTCGACAACGTCCTTCACGAAGTCCCACGTCCATGCAGTTTCGCCATTAAACTCGACGGCGTAGACCTGAGCGCCCAGTGTCGCGAAGTAGACGCGATCTGCTCCGACAGCCGGTGCCGAGAACAGTGGTTCCTGGCAATCAATTTCTCGAACGACAGCACCCGTCTCCCGATTCAGCACGTAGTACAGACCAGCCGTAGTCCCCACATGGACGTAGTCACCAACGACGGCGGGTGATGCCACATTGTTGCAGTTGCCCGCTCCGCCTCGCGTCGCGAATCGCCACACCACTTTCAGAGTCTCCGCGTCGATGGCAAACACGACGCCTGCTCCATCGATCGCGATCACCTTTCCGTGACTGACAACCGGCGCCGCGTAGATGCCGTCGGGCAACGGAACAGATCCCACCAGGCCCAGCGGCATGGTCAGTGAAGCGTCGGGAGCGTTTCCCGACCGCAATGCATCGCCTTGGAACTGCGGCCAGGTGTCGGCCGCATGTGACGGCAAACCCAGACTCCACGTCACGACCAGGGCCAGGATAGGGACAACTGCATCGCAGCGTTTGATTCTTGTCATGGATTCCATCTCACCATCGCATTAACTGAATCGTGTCACAGAAGATCGCAAAGGACGCGAAGGAAAATGACCGCTGTTCCTTCGCGACCTTTGCGAGCTTCGGTCAAAGAATCGCGAAACCTAGCCTGACTGCGACATGCTCTAAGACGCAGATATCAGTCGTTGTCAGCCTTCCCTCAATTCCGAAAACGCGCTGTCCATGGCATCTCGCAGCATGGAAGAATCATTTGAATAGACGACAAGTCGAGCGCCCTGCCGAATCGTGCGGACGGCCTGATGGCGTTCACCGAACCAGCACCCGGCCGCGATCTTGTGTCGGTCCGCCGTCTTGATGACCCGTTGGAGCATTTCAATCAGATCGGGGTGATCGTACTCCTTCGGGATGCCCATGTTGACGGTCAGGTCGCCCGGGCCAACGAACAGAGCATCAATCCCTGGGATGGAGCAAATCTCGTCGAGATTCTCGATAGCCGGAACGGACTCAATCATCGGGATGAAGACCGTGTTCGCGTTTTTGTCGGCGATGAACTCGGCCGACTTCCGGCTGGGCCATTTGCCCTGCTGGATGGCCCGCTTCAGCATACTCCCCTTGAGTGGTCGATAGACAGCTGCCGCAGCCAGTCGCTTTGCCTGCTCAACATCTTCCACATACGGCACGACGACACCATCGAAAGAGTCGCAGACCTTCGCAATGTCTGCCGGATCGCGGCTGTGCGTGCGAGCCAGACAGGCAATCCCCTTCGACTTCAGGGCGTATTGCAACGGCAGAAACTCGGCGAGACCCAGAGCGTTGTGTTCGGCCGTGACGATGACGAAGTCGAGCGAGTCGGGCGGGATGAAATCGACAATCGCGGGCGTTACGGTGTGCTGAATCAGTGTGCCGTAGACAGTCTCACCGCTGGCCAGTTTTTCTTTCAGAGTGGGTGCATCCATTGGCGTGGCCTCATCGTAGGACGACGAAAACCGGAAGCTTGTGGATCTCGCCCGCCGCATGCAACGTCACGCGTTCTGCGGCCCGCCCGGATCGACCCGAGGAACGGGCAGCTGACGGGCGACACGCGACGTTTCGCAAATGCCCATCGACAGCTGGAAGATTCAAATCGCGATCGAGCGGTCGATGTTCTGCGGCTTCAGGTAGTTGTACTCGAAGCCAATCAGATCGTTGCGAGCATCGATGGCGTCGGAGATTTCTTTCAACCGCCGACGGAAGCGTCCCACCACCTGCCACGCTTCGAAGCAGTTTTCGCGAGAGAACGCAGGCTGCTCACCGGCACGCAACAGAGAACTCATCGTCGGCTCGCTGAGCAACCACACCATGCCGGCCTGTCCAAAGGTCCGTTCGCGATCCGGCATGGCCGCATAGTAATCGCGCTCCGTAAAGAGTGCCGAACCGCTCTCGGGCAGGCTGTCAGGCAGACTTTGATAAAATGCAACCGGGGCGTTGGGAATCCAGCCGTACGTCCCGAATTGTCCATTGTTCACTGCGGCATGCTGCGCGCTGGCGCGAAAAATGATCGACGTTGCGATGACAAACAACTCTTCACGAGTCTTGATGGTTGCGGGGAAACCGTGGATTCGTCCTCCGTTGGGATCGCTGATCTCCTGGGCCCATGATTGCAACTCGTTGTCGAGGCGAACGTCTTTGTCCTTGACATACCAGATGCTCAGGATGCCGCGAGCGTAGTCATCGATCGCCTGAAACACTTCTCTCGAATCGTCGCGGTACAGATAACCGGGCAGATCATTCACGTCGCGGATCTGCAGGTCGTTATTCAAGTGATGGTCCTGGTATTGCCAGTCCTTCCAGGCGAGACGCACCAGGTTGATGTTGCCCGTATGTTTCGCCGCCATGCTACGGGCGATTTCACCGTGATCCGCAAGCAGGTTCTTCCGTGCCTGCTCGTTGATGGCCAGTGTATGTTCGAAATGCGGAATCAGCAGTTGGGCGAGTGGATGGTCTCCATGTAATTGCCGGTTCGTTGCGAGTGCAAACACCTCGCTGACAAGATGCGTTTCCAGCAAGTGAGAGATTGACTCGTGATAATGTGAATCGGAAGCCTGCACGTGCGCACGAGCGACTCGCCAGTCCCAGAATTCATTCAGCGGTGTGAATACGGGATTCCCCTCTCTTGAGTCACGTGGCTTCAGTTGAATTGCCAGTGGCATCAACGTGTTCGTGTCATCGACATAAAACAGGCAGGTCGGAACAGCCAGAAACGCTCCCTTTCGAACCTCCTGTTGCACGGCCGGCTGTGACAGCAATGGATATTCGGTCCAGTAAAGTCGCCCGGAATCCAGAGCCTGATTAAAAGTCGACGAGTACCGTTGAGCGAGACATTTTTCCGCGGCTTTCGCGATCGCATCACTGGGCACGCTACTACACCGGTGAATCTGCAAAGGATTCACACCGGCCAGTCGCTGGCGGGCGAATTCGCGATCTTCTTTCCAGTTCTTTTGAATTCGTGGTGGTGGAATTGTCCCCATCAAACGTGAGAACGCGCCTTCCGATCGGGTTTGGAAGTCGAAATTTGTGGCTCGAGCCCATGCCTGTCGGAGCACCATGCTTCCCGAATGTGTGGCGTGTCGGAAGAACTTGGGTCGAGTGAAGCGTGCCTCCGGTGCAACTCCGACAGGAATATCTCTTTAGGAGGCAGAGCTCCGACAAGCCTTGTCAGCCATTTCCTTGTGCGACTGGCACCCGGCCAGGCACCGGTCGCTTCCGGCAGCTCAGCCTCCGGATCATCATCCAGGGCCACGTCAACGACCTGTGGGTACCGCTCCCTGTTGAGGGCGATGCTGACCTGACGGGCACGCTGCCTGTCTTCCGACACGTTCTGTGGCAGGTGAAAAAGTGAGGGAGTGGGCAGCAGCCCACGCTTCGTCACGCTCATCATTAACTCTCTGGAATCAAGTATTCGAACAAACTGCAAAGCCCGATCGCCTGCCAGCTATCGCTTCCTCGCTGGGCGTCGTCGCCAGGTGCGAATCCACCCCACCACACTTGCAATGTGAAACTGGGCTACGTCGAGGGATCGAGGATCACTGTAGTCGGTGATGCGATCGGGGTTGGGTATGCGTATTGCCCCAGGAACGTTCGATGGATTGATCCACAGCGCATCACAGCTCTCTCTATCCATGGGCGTATCGAACACGAGGCTTCCCAGTGAGATCCTTGGATTGTCTCGCTCATCCCATTCCATTGACGCATCGTACCAGTCAAGCGAGTCGTCAGGATCGGGATCATGAAACTGAGCTTGAAGTTCAAACTCAGGTCTCTCACCGCGAGCCAGTTTCTTCTGCAATTCCTGCTGGAGATAGTCCCTTTCACGTGTTTCCGTCGACGACCTCTCCGTATTGGAAAAGGACTGCAGGCCCCTGATGTCAGGAAGCCCTTCACCGTCAGTCGAACTGTTGACGGGCATGAGTCGCAATCGGAACAGGCGATGCTCGGATCCGGGTAACAACCATTCCAGCACGATCTGGTTGTAATAACTGAGGCACGTATAGCTGTCCGGGGC
>CAYSJO010000913.1:0-8161 GCA_964431285.1 uncultured Planctomycetaceae bacterium | reverse complement strand
AGCACCATCATTCCCCGAACCGTCGCGGTATGCTCTCCTTCCTCTTCTTGAGGTGATTCGTACCTCGTTCGACTCAGGCCGGCTCCGCCCGGCCGACTGCAAACAGACCGCTTTCACCAACACATTCCGGCGACGAACCTTAATAACAAGCAGACGCCCGTCGATGGTGAGTACATTGTCAGAGTTCGGGCCGGTGCGGCGCCGGGAGACAATGGTGAGCCGGTTTACATGGATATCACGAAGGGCGCGAACGGTCTGCTTGGACGTGTCCGTGTCGATGCGACGATTGAACAGCCGCAAGTCTATGAAGCCAGGGCAGTCCTCAGTGCCGCGCTCGGCGGCGAACTGAATGTCGCAATTGTAAACGGCACCAGGTTTACCGATCCGGATTTCGTAGGTCTGGTACTTGGTGAGACTGCCGACAAAGCGTTCGAGGCCGGTGACAAAAAACTCGCCAGCCAGCTCCGGGCGCGAGGCCGCGCTGAAAGTGTTTACAGTGTCAGTTACCGACGTAACCAGTTTACGAAAGACGCTCTGGATCTCAGCAAACTGCCGAAGTTGTTTGTCGATTACATCGAGCTTGAGGGACCAGTCAGTGGTCGCTGGCCACCGCCGAGCCGCGCACAGATCTACGCACCTCTGGGTCGCGAACGGCCCGCACCTGGTGAAGAGTACGAGCCGGCCCGCGCCGACAACGCTCGAAATGCCGCTCGCAAAGTAATCGCGGCATTCCTTCCTCGCGGGTTCCGTCGACCTGTGACCGACGCGGAGACTGACGCAGTCGTTGCTGTGGTCGAGGAAGAAAGTCGAAACGAGAAAACGATTGAGGAAGCGCTGAAGACAGGACTGGTCGCGATGCTCTGCTCGCCTGATTTTCTGTACCTGTTTGAACCGGCCGATTCCGCCACACAATCAGACCAACGACAACTCACCGACACGGAACTCGCATCTCGGCTGTCGTACTTTCTGTGGTCCAGCATGCCTGACGCTGATTTGTCCGAACTGGCGGCAGCAGGGCGACTTCGACAACCGGACGTTCTCACCAGTCAGGTCGACCGTTTGCTCGACGATCACCGGTCTGACGCATTGGTAGACGACTTTGCAACGCAATGGTTGAAGATCGCGGAATTCGACAAGTTCCAGCCGGACGAACGCATCTTTCGAGAGTACTAAGCGACGCGGTTTGCGGGACTCGGTGAGGACATGCGGCGTGAGCCACTCGCATTCTTCCGGGAGATTCTGCGCAACGACCTCAGTGTGCTCAGCTTCCTGGACTGCGACTGGACGATGGCCAACGAGAAACTCGCCGCGTGGTACGGTATCGAGGGAGTCAAAGGTAAAGAGTTTCAGCGCGTTTCGTTTCCTGCTGACAGCCCGCGTGGTGGTTTGCTAACAATGGCCGGTGTGGCCAAGTGGGGCAGCGACGGAAGTCGCACCAAACCAGTGGAACGCGGCAAGTACATCCTCGATGTGATCTTCAACGATCCACCGCCACCACCACCGCCCAACGCTGGCGAAGCGGAACCTAATCTCGCGGGTGAAATCCTGACCGTTCGTGAGCGACTCGAAAAACACCGCCACGTGTCGACCTGCCGGAACTGTCATCGACGAATCGACCCGTACGGTCTGGCGCTGGAAAACTTCAACGTCATTGGTCAGTGGCGCGACAAGCTCGACGGTGAAAAGGCAATCGAACACTGGGGCAACAATCGTCCCGACATCGATTGCACTGGTACGTTGCCCAACGGTTCGTCGTATTCGTCATTCACTGAATTCAAAGAGGCTATGGTAGCTCAGTCCGAACGATTCGAACGTGCGCTTGCCGAGAAACTGTTGATGTACGCGCTCGGCCGCACACTTGAAGCCAGCGACCGACCCACGGTCGTTGAGCTCGTTGATCAGATGCAACTCAACAACCACACGATACGAAGTCTCGTCCACGGGATCGTGCAAACGAGTGCGTTTCAGACAAAGTAGGCTCGATCAAGCCACAGCCTCGTCGGCATTTGCGTCAAACAACGTTCGTGGTCGGTTGTGCCCGCGTTGTCCAGTTCCACGGAATCGAGTGAAGATCACTTGAGCATTTCTATCACTGTCACGTGTCCCGAGTGCGGGGCGAAACTGAAACTGAAGAACCGGTCGGTTCTGGGAAAGGAACGACCGTGCCCGAAGTGCCAGATTCCGTTCGTGCTGGTCGAGGATTCCCATGGAGACTCTTACGATGTCGATCTGGATGCCCGAGGCGTTGATTCACGCCCTTCGAGCAAGCAGCCAGTCCTGAAGCGGGGAGCGTCACGACAGTCACCGGCAAAGAAACGCGGCGGACCAGCGATTGATGTACAGAATAATCCGTTGCTCGTCGGACTGGGCGTGGGTGGACTGGTTGCTGCAGGTATGCTGCTGGCCTGGCTGATCATGCCGCGTGGCGATGGCCCGGCTCCTGCACCGTCGCCGAATCAGGTCACAAACACGTCGCCCGGAACGCCGACTGGCCCGTCTGATTCAGGACCCATTGCTGGCGCGGCGTCCCGTGCGGGAACACAAACCGGCACGTCCGCGGCCGCGCCGGGACCAGTCGCGACTAATGGAATTATCGATCTGCTGGCGAACATCGATCCTCAAGGCGATTCACTGGGCGGACGCTGGGAACAACGTGGAACTGAGGTACACAGTATCGGTTCGGCGAAGATGAAGATTCCCGTTCAAATCGACGGTGATTATCGCGTGCGAATGAAGTTTGCGCGCGAGGGGGATCAGCAGATCATGCTGGCGCTGAAAGCAGCCGGCAGACGCTTTGTGGTTGTTGTGAACAGCAAAGGCAACGACGTACACGGACTGTCAACTGTGAACGGCAGGCCGGTCTTTGATACTCAGAATCCGACTCACAAAGAATTCGCTACTAATGCCGGACAGAGTTACCTGCTCGAAACGGACGAGTGGTAACAACGTGTCGGTCAAGTCGCAGTTGAATGGAAATCCGCTGTTCGATTGGACGGGAGCAGGCAGCGAGCTCGACAACACTTACTGGCAGATTCCAACACTGATCGGAATTGGGTCAGAAGCGCGAGACGACAACGCCGTCGTGCGCTACGAAGAATTGACATTCTACAGGCTCGGCGGTCAGTCCAGTCCGACGGGGACGGGTCCGCTTGTGGCAGGAACTCCGACGCAGACTCCATATCCGCCGCCAACAACGCCGACCACTCCGCGTCCGAATCCGCCGACTCCGAGACCCACGCCACCGACATCAAATCTGCCCACGGCGAATCTACCTGCCGCCGCTCCGGCAGCGGAAACCGCTGCCGGCGACACGATTGGGTTTCGCACGCCCGGATTTGGCGTCTACGCCGAAGCCAACCCGCCGACCGAGTGGGATGAGAATCGAAACATGGCGTGGAAGACTCCGATGCCTGGCAGCGGATCTTCCAGTCCGATTACGTTGGGCGACCGCATCTATCTGACGGCCTATTCCGGTTACGCTCAGTCTCCCGAAAGTCCGCCGGGCGAAATTGGCAACCTGAAATACAACGTATTCGCGATTGATCGGGCGAACGGACGAATCGTTTGGAATTCCCCCGTCACACCCGCTCGGCTGACGATCGACTATATCAGCTTCCTGCCTCAGCACGGCTATGCGTCCAGCACATTGACCACGGACGGACAGCGGCTGTTTGCGTTTTTCGGCAACTCCGGCGGTTACGCATTCGACTTGAACGGCCAGGAGTTGTGGCGTATCGACTGCGGCCGGGAAGTTAGCGGATTCGGCAGTGGCGCATCGCCGGTCGTGCATGGCGAGAATGTAATTTTTAACGCCAGCGTCAAATGTAAAGCGTTGATCGCGGTCAACCGAGCAACCGGTCGTGAAGCATGGCGGACTGAGAAACAGCTTGAGGCCTCGTACACAACACCCCTCATCGTACCCGTTGGTGGGGGGCATGAACTCGTGGTGGCATCGAAGGCCGGACTCACGGGTTTCGACGCCGCGACGGGTGAGTTTCTGTGGGAATTCCACGCCGGCCAACATACGGAAGATTACGCCTGCGTGACGCCCACTCTTCACAACGGGGTTCTGTACGGCACGCAGAATCGTCGATCGACACTTTCGGCAGTCCGTTCCGGCGGCCGCGGGGATGTGTCGGAGTCGCACAAGGTCTGGCATGGGAACACCCGTTTCGACTCGACGGTCGTTTCGCCGGTCTATTACGGCGGAAATCTCTTCTGGTTCAAAGACGGCCAGCTCGCGGTGTTCGACGCGACGTCGGGCGAACTTGTGAAGCACGGCCGCGCTGAATGGCAAAAACTCTACGCGTCGCCGATTGTCGCCGGGGGGAAGATCTACGTCGTCAGTCGCTACGATGGGACGTTTGTTGCTCAGGCTACTCGTGAACTGCAACCGGTCGCGCACAACGTGATCGATGGAGACGACACGCAATTCAATGCGTCACCGGTCATCCATGAGGGTCAACTACTGCTGAGAAGCGACAAGGCTCTGTACTGCGTCGGTGAATGACGTATCGCGACTGCGGGCGCGAATAATGCACCAAGATTATCGGGTAGTGGTATTCGAGGAAGACAGTACACCTCTGTCCAACGTGTTGCTGACAATGATGCAATGGAGGGGTGTTGAATCCGATAAGTTCGGTGACAGCACGGGCACATTAACCAGACTCGTCTGAACTTCAGATGGACGTGACCAGTTCATAACGGACAAAGCTGGCAGGATGATTCGAGTCCGGAATTCAGATCATGTGGTCGATCATGTAGAATCTGTTGTAATTGCCACGCATCTCACTCTGGAGACGATGCTTTGAGTTCGCTTACAGGTCACAACATATCCACTTTGATGACCCGTCGACGCTGGTTACAGACGGGCGGCGCCGCAGGTGCGACACTGTGGCCATCGTTATTACGGGCTCGTGCTGCCCACTCTGCGGCGCCGGCACAGCAGGCGATCGTTATCTACCTTCAAGGTGGATTGTCACATTATGAGAGCTTCGATCCAAAACCGCTTGCTCCCAGCGATTATCGTGGCGAGTTTAATTCGATTGCGACGAGCCTGCCCGGTGTTCACTTTTCCGAACACATGCCGATGCTGGCATCGCGAGCCCACCTGTTCAATGTCGTGCGCAGCGCGTATGTGGATTCGCCCAGCCATCCGGTAGCGATCCATATGACATTGACGGGATGGGACCTGCCGGGCGCATCGGTCGAAGGTAAGAATCGTAACGCAACGTTTCCATCCATCGGTTCAGTGGCGGCCAGCACGCTCGGACCCACCCGACCCGGATTGCCACCCTACGTCACCATCCCGCACTCCGGGCAACTGGGTGTGCGTGTGCATTACGCGACAGCCGGACTGCTTGGCTCGGAATTTGAGCCGCTCGACTCGGGCATGCTGCCCGATACGGCCGAACAGCCCTTCTCGGCCCCACCAAACCTGAGGCTTCATCCACAGCTTTCTACCGATCGTCTCCACGAACGGCTTGGGTTGCTCAGTGCATTGCAGTCCTCCTCAAGTGAGACACGGGCTGATTCGCTGGACGCCTTTCATCGCCAAGCCACTGACATGCTCACGCGTGACGCAGCGGGTCGGGCGTTCGACCTGAATCAGGAACCCGCGTCGCAGCGAGCGCGTTATGGAAATCACATGTGGGGTCAGCAGACGGTGCTGGCTCGCCGTCTGGCCGAAGCCGGTGTCCCGTTTACGCTCATGAATTACACGCTCAATCAGGTGAAGGGACAGGACTGGGACACGCATGTTGATAATTTTGGCCTGATGCGAAACACGTTGCTTCCGCCGATGGACCTGGCGGTCAGTACGCTACTGGATGATTTAGACGAGCGCGGATTGCTGGACACGACGCTGGTGGCTATTTTCGGTGAGTTCGGACGCACGCCTCGAATTAACGCCAATGCCGGACGCGACCACTGGGACAAAGTCTTTTCCGTCATGCTGGCGGGTGGAGGGCTTAAGTCGGGCGTCGTGGTCGGATCCAGCACTCGCGCGGGCGATGTTCCATTGGACCGACCGATTTACTTCAACGATATCCTGGCCACGATGTATCACCAGTTGGGCGTTTCAAGCACGGAAGTCTCCACCGATGCGCTGGGTCGTCCCGTGCCCGTGCTGGCACACGGTTCGCCAATTACGGAGTTACTGCCCGGTTAGCTGTAGATTGGCAATGACCACTGCTGGTCCAGGCTCATTCGGTCTGTTCTTCGCGATCTTTGCGGACTTCTGCTTGAATGCCGCACGTGGCACAAGGCCGCGAAGCAACGTTCGACGACGGCCAGTCGGACAACCCACCCATATTCCCGAGGAGCCAACGCGTGATGCAAAGTTCCATCGCTGCGTCGTACGAGAAACGCCGTTCCCTTTCACCTTCTGGTATTGCTTTCCTGGCGATTCTCTGGCTGTTGCTGTCTGTCCTGTTGGGAGCACCGGCGCCCGCCAACGATGAAGCCGCGGTCACGCACTCGTTTCTTGGCGTCGGAAAAGCGAACCGGGCTGTGATCGTCGGTGAAGATGGGACGGTCCAGTGGAAGTTCGACATGCCGGCCAGCGACGGATGGGTCCTGCCCAGTGGTAATGTATTGCTGGCGCTCTATGGAACAAAGGACTTCCCCAACGGCGGCGTTGTGGAAGTTGACCGCGAGACGAAGAAGATCGTCTTTCAATACAAAGGTCAGCAAAAGGAAACGAGCACGGTGCAACCCCTTTCAGACGGGCGGTTTCTCGTTGCTGAACTGGGACCGAAACCCCGGGCGCTGGTCATTGACCGCCAGGGCAAGGTTCTGCAGACGACTCCGTTTCAATGTCAGACCAGTAACGCTCACATGCAGACACGGATGTTGCGTGTGCTGCCCAACGGCAATTACATCGCGCCGCACCTGTTTGACTTTGCCGTCAAGGAATACGAACCGGACACGGGAAAAGTCGTTCGGACCTTCCCGACGGATGATCGTGGCCGTGCAAAACGCGACTGGCCGTTTACCGCCATTCGCCTAAAAGATGGCAACACTCTGATCGCCTGCACCAACGGCAATCGTATTATCGAAGTTGATGGTGAGGGAAAGATCATCTGGAATGTCAACAATGAAGATCTGGGCGAAGACCTGTTCAACGACGCCTGTGGCGCTCAGAGATTGCCCAATGGGAACACGGTCATCTCCAGTTATCACAGCAGTGGAAAACAGGTGAAACTGTTCGAGGTGACTCGGGACAAGAAAGTTGTGTGGCGATACTCAGGGATGCGGGCCGGCTTTCACCATTTTCAAATCCTGACGACCAACGGTAAGCCGATTGCGGACAACACGTGGAAGTAGTTCTGCACACCGCTTCAGCCTGGTGTCGACACCGGTCATGTGAGTGAAAGAGCAATTATGATGCGCGCTGCCGGAATCGTGTTCATCTTTGTCTTCGCAGTCTGTCTGTCGGAGGTACGTGCTGACGATGCCGACAAGGCTCCGAATGTCGAGGTGCATGAAACCGAGACCGGCGTGGAATTCGGTAGCTGGGGAATTCTACCCGCGGCACCATCGCCAACACTTCTTGTTCTGGCCAGTACGCTGGACGGAACGTTGGGCGACGCCTACTTCCGTCAGTGTGGCAATGAACTCAGTGGCGACGGATATTTGCTGGTGTCGATAGACCTGCCGTGTCACGGCAAACAGCACCGGGCCGGTGAACCACCTGGCTGGCGACATCGTTGCGAACACGGCGACAACTTTGTGATCGAGACGAACAAACGTCTGGCTCAGGTTCTCGATCATCTCATTACAGCTGGCCACACGGATGCAGACAGAGTCGCCATATGCGGTACGTCTCGAGGTGGTTATCTGGCATTGCAGTTCGCTGCGCACGACGCGCGTGTGAAGTGTGTGGCGGCGTACGCGCCGGTGATCGAACTGGGAGCGCTGCGGAAGTTTCGTGGAGTCGAAAAGAATGAACTGGTGCGATCGCTCGCCGTGAATGAGCAGGCCACAAAGCTGGCTGGTCGGGCCGTCTGGATCATTATTGGAGATCAGGACAGCCGGGTGGGGACCGATCACTCCATCGACCTGGCTCGTCGTATCACGAAGGCGTCGCTTGCCAAAGGTGTTGGCAGCCGTGTGGATCTACATGTGGTCGCAGAACCTCGCGGACACACAACACCCGCAG
>CAYSJO010000912.1:0-2214 GCA_964431285.1 uncultured Planctomycetaceae bacterium | reverse complement strand
TCAGCCACCGATTTCGTGTGCGCTCACACCAACGAGGAGGAATCTCGCCATATCCAGAAAGACGCACGATGGGATGTCCGCAGCCGGCATCACCACGAATCAACCAGTACTGCGAGTCAGACATCGGTCTTCAAGAACAGGGCCAGAGCAATGACAGACATCATCACACAGTGGACACCTTTTGTGGTCGTAGGTGCAGCCGCAACAGTGGCTGCTGTCAACGATCTTAGGGCGCTGAAAATCAGCAATCGTCTGACGGTGTCCCTGCTGCTTCTCGGCATTCTGTTTCACACATTTGCTGGTGCCGGATGGTCGTTGTCAGTGGTTGGTGCGGCCGTGGGATTTGGTGCATTGATCCTGTTCTACGCTGTTGGCGGCATGGGCGCGGGTGACGTGAAGTTGATGGCTGGTATCGGAGCCTGGCTGGGTCCAGCTCTGACCCTGCACGTGCTGCTGATGGCAGGAGTTGCTCTGGGAATCACCTCGGTCATCCTGCAAATCCGGCGTAAGGTCGCGTTCCATGTGAATCCACTCCGCGACACCGTGGTCAGAGTTGCTGATCTCGCGAGGAAGGCAGATCGACGTAAACACCTGGTCCCATTCGCATGCATGTTGTTCCTCGGACTCGCGGGAACGCTGGCCGAGGCCATGCTGCAATTGAACTAAGCGGAACGTGCTCGAACTCCAGTATCTCAGTCTCAAACCAAACTTCGACGAACAGTCGATCATTCGAGGAGAAACGAAATGTGGGCGAAACGACTTGTGTTGGCACTGGGCTTTGGTGGCTCCATCACGGTGGGAATGAACGTCTTGAGTAATCTGAACAGCGAGAACACCGCAGCTCCGGAAACGGAACAGATTGTTGTTGCGAAGGCACACATTGACCGCGGCAAAGAAATCGAAGCGGACATGATCGAGACGAAGACTGTTCCAAAGACCGCCGTTCCGCCGGGAGCTGTGGCTGACGCCGAAAAAGTCGTAGGACGTCTGGTGACGATCGATGGCGGTCTGCCGCCAGGCACTATTCTCGAAGCAGCGCTCGCCTCAGCCGACCAGAAGCAGGGACTGCCATCTTTGATCCCCACTGGAATGCGAGCTTTTACAATTCAGGCCTCAAACGCATCTGGAGTAGCCGGACTCGTGTCTCCTGAGGATCGAGTGGATGTGCTGCTCACCGTTCAGTCCCGGTCACGCGACGACGTCACAGGCGGAGGCCAGACGATGACGCTGTTGCAGAACATCGAGGTTCTGACTGTCAACCAGGACTATGTTCGCGAAGACACGGAAGACAGCGAGCGTCGATCTTCCAGTAAGAAATCAAGAGTTGAATATGTCACCCTGCTTGTGGCTCCGGAACAGGCGGCACGACTGAATCTGGCCCAAAGTAAAGGCAGTCTGCATCTTTCGCTTCGCAATCCTGACTCGATCGAAGACGTCGGATCGCCGATCAATATCAGCTTCAACGACATCCTCGACTCCGACCAGTCGAGCAATGCAGTTTCACAACCCCGGACGCGTGTGGTGTCTGAGTCGGCATCGGCCGAAGGCTCCACTGAGGAAGTCGTGGCCAGACTTCCCGCGATCGTGACATACCGAGGCAACCGACGGACAGACGTCAAGCTGTCTGGTCCGGTCGCGGCAACTGCTCCGGAAGCGGATAGAGACGCAACGAAACCGGGACCGATTCCCAGGTCGACCGATCGACCAGGTTTGTTTCCGAGTGACGCTTCGCGACCCAATGTGGCGTTCTCAGAATTCGAGAGCCCGCGTCGTGGCAAACCAGGCGTCGAAAGTGGAGTCGATCAACGTGACGACGCTGAATTCGTGAACTGAGTTCGCCCGACGCCAATACCGTGAGTCCAATCAGGTCGTCTGCCAATGGCAGGCGGCCTGATTTCAATCTATTACGCTGATCAATGGTCGCGAGTGAGAGCTTTTGAACTACGGATTTTCGTAAGTCTGGAGCAGTTCCAGAATCTGTCTTCAGTATAACACCCTCTCCCTGACCGTCTCCCCAGTGGGAACTTTATTCATGGGCGTGTAGAGGGGGGAGTCGCTCTATCTGTAAATAAAGGGTTCGTCGCCGGAATGTGTTGGTGAAAGCGGTCTGTTTGCAGTCGGCCGGGCGGAGCCGGCCTGAGTCGAACGAGGTACGAATCACCTCAAGAAGAGGAAGGAGAGCATACCGCGACGGTTCGGGGAATGATGGTGCTG
>CAYSJO010000911.1:0-6467 GCA_964431285.1 uncultured Planctomycetaceae bacterium | reverse complement strand
TTAAACGCTTTGGCCACCCAGTCGCGGTATTTCCATGCGAACGGTTTCTCCTGGTCGCGTTCGTAGCCGCTTGTGTCGGCGTAGCGTGCCAGGTCGAGCCAGTAACGTGCCCAGCGCTCACCATATTGCGGCATATTGAGCAACCGATCGATCAGCGTCGTCCATGCCTCTGGCGATGAGTCTTTGACGAACGCTTCGATCTGAGCCTCAGTCGGCGGCAGTCCGATCAGGTCGAAGTAGAGACGACAAACCAGTGTCCGCCGATCGGCCTGTGGCGCCGGATCGATTCCCTCGGCTTCAAGCTTCGCAAGGACAAACGCATCAATAGGGTTGTCCGGCTGAGGTTGCTGCTTGAGGAGTGGCACATCGGGTCGGACGACGGGCTGCAGCGACCACCAGTCGCGCCCCGCCCGAACGTCATTGGTCCGTTCAAAGAAATCAAGCTCTCGTTTGTCCGGCCAGTTCGCACCGCCAGCGAGCCACTTGCGTAACAGTTCGATCTCCCCGGCCGGCAGTTTCTGCGACCGCCCCTGTTTCAGAGGCGGCATTTCTCCGGCCACGACTCGTTGCAGTAAGTAACTCTCATTGATGTTCTTCAAGTCGACGACTTCACCGGACTCGCCTCCGACCAGCAGAGACTTGCGCGTTGTCAGCCGCAGTCCGCCTGACGGGTCGTTACCCTGATGACATTCAACGCAGCGTTTGATAAGCAGTGGCGCAATGTCGGCTTCGAAGTCGGGCCCGTCGGCCATGGCCGTAGAATACTGCCAGAGCAGAATCAGGATGGTTACGCACCAGCGCGGGTCGGCATGGCTGCGAATGGGCCCACTTTGCTTCGGCACATTAAACCTCCGCGACTGGCTGCGTTGCGGCGCGGTGCACAGCCATGATGTCCATGATTCAGCTGGCAGATCGTCGGGAATTCCGGCCACCTTAATCCGACCGCCGCCTCCGCCAACCGCCACGACCCACAACTGCGCGGCGTCGTAGAAACAGGTCAGTATAGTCAAACACTGCATGACCATCGAGTTATCCAGGAGCAGGCCGAATGCAATCGAGTTGGCGGAAGCATTCGGCACGTTTCGCTACAGTGGATCGGCGTAATGTTGACAGTTCAGTTTTCGGCAACACAGACTCACAAAGCTGTCGTTTCTTCACAAAGGCCGAACGATCATGCAGCTTCTGGCAAACGACTGTTTGCGGACACTGGCAGGTCGGGCGTCATGCGTCCTGGCGTTCGTACTGATGAGTCAGACCGGTGTGAGCGATGACCGTATCGAGTTCTTTGAGAAGCGAATCCGCCCGCAGCTGGTTGAGCACTGCTACACGTGTCACTCGGCGGCTGCAGCCGCGAAGGGCAAACTCAAAGGGAACCTGCAGATTGATACGCGAGCGGGGATGAGGAGAGGTGGTGACACGGGACCCGCTGTCATTCCCGGGGATCCCAGAAAAAGTCTGCTCATCTCCGCACTGCGACACGACGGTTTTGAGATGCCGCCGAACCGACAGCTTCCCGTACGGGTGATTGCCGATTTCGTCCACTGGATCAAAGAGGGGGCGGTCGATCCGCGTGACGGGAAACCTCTGGAACGTTCAGATCTGATCGATTGGGACAAGGCCCGCGAACACTGGACATTCCAGCCGCTCAGCGACGGCGCGCCACCGGACATTGAGCGACGGTACCCGGTTCGAACGGAGATCGATCAGTTCGTCCTGGCGAAACTGAGCGATGCAGGACTGACGCCCACTCCGGAAGCAGATCGTCGAACGCTCATCCGCCGAGCGTACTTCGACCTGATCGGACTTCCGCCTGCTCCCGATGATGTCACTCAGTTTGTGAATGACGCGTCCGAGTCAGCATGGCAGGAGCTGATCGACCGGCTGCTGGAGAACGAGCACTATGGCGAGCGGTGGGCGCGACACTGGCTGGATGTGGCCCGTTTTGGTGAGAGCGAGGGTGCGAGTGCGAGCAACAACCAGCTCCGCTCCAGCGCATTCAGATATCGAGATGCCGTCATCAGGGCGTTCAACGAAGACATGCCGTTTGATGAATTCGTCACAGCGCAGCTCGCCGGTCGGTCGGCACATGGCAGTTCGGCTCCGACGAGAGATCTGGATCAGTTTCCGCATCTGGGAACGAGCCTGGAGGATTCCGACAATCCCAACGACAAGATGTTCCACAAGCTGGACGACATGGTGTCGGTCACCGGGAGTGCCTTCCTGGGCCTGACAGTTGGGTGCGCGCGTTGTCACGACCACAAGATCGACCCGATTCCGGCCGAGGACTATTACCGCCTGACGGCCGTCTTCTTTGACCTTGCCCGAGTGAAACCGAAGGCCGGTAAACGTACCGTACCACTGGAGTTTTCCGAACCACATCTGCTGGCCGGTGGCAGCTGGAAGCGGCCTGTGAGAAAGGTGGGGCCCGGATTCGTCACCGTCCTGATGCGGGCCGGTCAGCGATCGGAGGACTGGCTCATTGAGGTTGCGAAGGAGGGACCTGGAAAGAAGCGAACACCGTCCAGGTCACTCGATCCTCGCGAGGGACTGACCCGGTGGCTGACTGATGTCGAGCGAGGGGCCGGTCACCTCCTGGCCAGAGTGATTGTCAATCGGCTCTGGCAGCACCACTTCGGCCGAGGCATCGTGAAGACGCCGAACGACTTTGGTCACCTGGGCGCCAAACCGTCGCATCCGCAACTGCTGGACTGGCTGGCCGGTGAACTCATTCGAAAGGACTGGCGTCTGAAGCCGATTCATCGCGTCATCATGAACAGCGCCACGTACCGACAGGCGTCGAGCGAGCGCTGGCTCGATGCGGATGCCGACAACCAGTGGGTCTGGCACTACCGAACCCGTCGCCTGGAAGCCGAGATTATCCGCGACAACATCCTCAGCGTTTCTGGTGCACTGAACCCGAAGGTGTACGGCCCCAGCGTGAACGTCGGCGCAAAGACAACGGAGAAGGCCGAAAAGTGGCGTCGTTCGATCTACATGTTGTCGCCCCGATTTCATGCACATCCCACTTTGCGGGTGTTCGATTCGGTCGACAACTTCCAGAGTGTCGGCCAGCGCACGGTCAGCACGACTCCATCCAGTGCGCTGTTCATGCTGAATGCCCCGTTCGTCTGGCGTCAGGCCGAACTGATGGCTCAACGAATTGAAAAGGACGCAGGACTGGAAGCGGCCGAGCAGGTCGACCGGATCCACCAGGTCGCATTCGCTCGACCGCCGACAACCGAAGAGCGAGCGCTGGGAATCGAGTTCCTGCAAACAGCGTCATCCAGTGATAACGAACAGGCAAAACCAGTTCTGGTGCAATACTGCCATACAATTATGGGGCTGAACGAGTTTATTTACGTCCGATAGCGATCGCCGCTAAACGGCCAGAGCTACCTGATGGCTGGAGGCAAACCGATGACATTCGCCGACGAAGCAGCGGTGCGAAGCATTGACCGCCGCACATGTCTGAGCGGTTTTGGTCTGGGTGGTGCTGCGCTCGCGCAACTGCTGACTGATGAGAAATCCAATGCCGCTTCACCTTCACATCCGGGAACCCGGACGTCTCACATCAAGCCGCGCGCGAAGAACGTAATTCTGCTGTTTATGGTCGGAGGCGTCAGCCATATCGAATCATTCGATCACAAGCCAATGTTGACCAGGCACGCCGGCAGGAATGCGACCGATCTGTTTTCGACCGAAGAACTCGACGGCCTCAATCCCGAAAAGGACTACTCCCGGTCGAGGGTTCTGCAGCCGGTTTTTTCGTTCCGGAAACATGGACAATGTGGGATGTGGGTCAGCGAGATCTTTCCGCACCTGAGCAAGGTTGTGGACGAGATCACGATGATAAATTCCATGCATGCTGCGTCGTCAATTCACTCGGTGGGCCAGATCTCGATGCACACTGGATTCCTGCGTCCAGGCTATCCGAGTCTCGGTTCCTGGGTCACGTATGGACTGGGCAGCGAAAATCGGAACATGCCCGGGTTCGTCGTTCTAAGAGACGGCGTGTCTTCGGCCGGCACAGCGATGTATGAGTCCGGGTTCCTGCCGGGTACGTACCAGGCAACGGTCGTCGAGGCGAAGTCTCGAAACTTCCAGATCGAGCATCTGGAGCGGCCGGGCTTCGTTTCTTCGCAGTCGCAGCGACGACAACTCGACCTGATGTCGCGACTGAATCATCTCCATCTCGAGCAGCATCGCAGTCAGGGCGACTTGAACGCCCGCATCGAGTCGTTCGAAACCGCATTCCGCATGCAGGCGGCCGCGCCCGAACTGTTCGATTTGAACCGCGAGTCGAAGAGCGTACGCAGTCTGTATGGTGATACTCCATTCGGCAATCAGTGTCTCACGGCTCGACGGCTGGTAGAGAGCGGCGTGCGATTCGTCGAGATATTCAATGGCTCCCAGGGACGGAAGTGGGACGCGCACGGAAACCGGGGCGGGCTGATCGACAATCATCGCGGCAACGCCGCCCGAACTGATCAGGGCGTCGCGGCTCTCATTCTCGATCTGAAATCACGAGGTCTGCTGGACGAGACACTCGTTGTGTGGGCGACCGAGTTCGGGCGCACTCCGTTTGAAGAAGCAAATCGCGAGGTAAAAATCGGTCGTGGGCATCACCACTATGGGTTCTCCATGTGGATGGCCGGCGGCGGAGTCAAAAGCGGGTTCACCTACGGGGCCACTGACGAATTCGGCATGCACGCGGTGGAAAACACGGTTTCGCACCACGACCTGCACGCCACCATCCTGCATCTCCTCGGCCTCGATCATGAGCAGCTCACGTATCGCCACAACGGCCGCGATTTTCGGATCACCGACGTCCACGGGCGCGTTGTCCACGACCTTCTCGTGTGAGAATCAATCCGTAAAGTGAAGGGAGCCTGCGATCAGAGTTCTCATGTGACGGGACACTTACTGAATTCGAGTGGGACTGGTTCTGATGCGGGACTCAGGCCAGGCGTCTATGGCAGGAAGTGGAACGTCGACTCGGGCAATCACCTGATGAACGCACCCGAATTAGAATATGAAATGTCGCGGAATATCCAGATGAGCGTGCTGTGGTTTGTGTGTTTTGTCTCGGCCAGTTTCTTAAGCGCGGCAGATGCGGTTCCCTCGGGCAGTCGAGAGGCGCCGCTCCTGGGGAATTCCACATACGATGGCTTCATGTTGCGCGACGTCGCCAGGAATCTGGATGAGGTGGAGAAGGCGTTACGTGAACAAGGCTACCGAATCACGCGTCGAGAGGACCTGACACAAGAGGAAGCAAAAACTGTCCTGGACGAGTTTACGCTGTCCGTGCCGACGAACGGCGTGGCTCTAGTTTACTATGCTGGTCTTGGCGCGCTCGTCGAGCGACTTGGAAAGTGGTATAACCTTCTTCGCCCAGTGGGAGCGAAGATCGAGAGTGATAATGACTATCGATCCCGTGGACTTAATGTTTCAGACATAATTGACTCGCTGCGTGAGGAGAGTGGTTCACGAATGAATCTGGTCTTTCTGGATGCGCGCAGCGAGTCACCGATCAAGACCGAAAAGGGAAAAGTCTTTGGTGGAATGCGGGAGTTTGAGGTCGGCCCGGACACGATGGTGATGTTCGCTGCGGGAAGTGCCGACACTGTGCCCGCAACAACCGGCGACGCCCCCTCGCGGCTGGCCAGATCGATTGCGCGGCACGTGCGCAGATTGGACGGTTCCGTGAAGGAAGCATGTGAGGCAATCGCCTCGGACATGGACAATCCCTGGTTTGACAGCTCGATGGTAGCGGGGATTGGCACTCGGCCGGTGGCCTCGATCGACACGCTTCGTGACGGGAAAGAGCCGGGCGACGGATATGTGAATTCGGTCGGCATGGGTCTTCGATGGTGACCACCGGGCGAGTTCATGATAGGCTCGGAGAAGACGAACGTCGCGGCCACACGCGATCGCAAGTCTGTGTCCGTCACGCTCTCGAAGGGCTTCTGGATGGGCGAGCATGAGGTGACTCAGCGCGAGTATAGTCTCGTGATGCGGAAGAATATCCCGACCGGTTTTACAACGCACAAGAATGCTCCGTTCTGGGGCATCACCGAGTCAAAGAACATAACGGACTACTGCAGGAAACTGAGTAACCTCGAGCGTAAGGCGGGCACACTGACCTCGGGATGGGAGTATCGATGCCCGTCGGAAGCCGAGTGGGAGTATACCTGTCGGGCCGGCTCGTCTTCGGCCTATTGCTATGGCGACTCACCCGCTGAGCTTGGCCGATACGGCACTTTGCTGACAACTCGCTCTGACTTGCTAAACCCAATTGGTTATGCCTCCTCAGCAGAATGTGTGGATGAAGTTCGGCTCGGGGAGTTTTGCAAGGTTGTGGTATAAAGCGAGTTCCAGCGTTTCTGGTGTGCGGAATCCGTAGGATTTTCTCATGGTCACTTTCGCCTTGTTGTTCAGACGCTCAACCACACCGGCGCTGAATTGGC
>CAYSJO010000910.1:0-2934 GCA_964431285.1 uncultured Planctomycetaceae bacterium | reverse complement strand
TCTGACATCTGAGCTTTCTGTTCGGCAGAAAAGTGAAGACGTGTTCGTTGAGTCATGGCATCATTCTCCAGTCAGGTCATGCTAACCCGACCAGACACCGATTCCAGTTCCAACTGAACCGCTACAAAACCACCCAACCGCCTGCGGCTAAATAGCGCGGAATGGCACTTGGTTTAAATGGTGAAGCCATCTGGTAACCCGACGCGTAAGCGAGGGATCGACACGTAACTTGTTATCAATCCGCCGCTTACGCTTCGGGTTACCAAGCGACTTCGTCGCTGAAAATCTAAACAAAGTACCATTGGGCTGGCGCCGTCGGCGCAGGTGTGTTCTCATCTGCCGCTCGCCTAAAGGGTCGCGGATGACGCGGATTCAGCCGGCAAACGCTGATCAGCACCCCATCACGAACGATCATCCGATCCAACGTGCTCACGGATCACGGCGACAGAACGACGTATGTCTGTCTCTGTCGTGCGGTGATTCATCACCACCATTCGCAGCGTGCTCTGCTCGCCCAGGATCGTCGAAGACAGCATTAGTTCGCCTCCAGCCAACGTGGTTTCCATCAGTGCCGAATCCCGTGCGGCCCTGTCAGATTCCGATTCCCTGTCGCGACGACGATGTCGGAAGGTCACGACGCTCAGGACGGGCTCATCAACATCCAGACGCGTGTCCTCACGCAACAAAGCCGCGGCCATCCGGGCCAGTTGCATGTCTGCCTGAACCTGAGTCGCCAGTCCATCGCGTCCGACAGAGCGAATCACCATCCACACGGCCAGCACGCGCGCCGGCCGTGACAACTCAGGACCTCGATCCAGAAAATTCACCTCGTCGGCCGGCAGGTCCTTGAGATACTCGGCGTGCGTTGAGAAGGCACCTTCCAGGTATTTCGCGTCGCGGACCAGCGCACACCCCGTTCCCATGGGGCAGTAAAGCCATTTGTGTGGATCCAGTGTGAGCGAATCAGCCCGCTCCATCCCGCGTAGTAATACTTTGCCTTCGGCGGTTAGTGCTGCGAATCCTCCGTAGGCCGCATCGACGTGGAACCACAGGTCTTCCCGTTCACACAAGTCGGCGAGTTCCGGCAGACGGTCGATCGCGCCCGTATTGGTCGTGCCCGCATTGCCAGCAATAAAGAACGGGGCAGACCCCGCCTCCCGATCGTCCGTGATCATGTTTTCGAGTGCCGCCAGATCCATCCGATACTGTGAGTCGACTGGGACAGTTCGAATCGATTCTGGGGAGTAACCCAGAATCGTCGCAGCCTTATTAACTGAAGTGTGGCCTTCACGTGACACATAGATAGTACCTCGATGCAGTGTGTCGGGACCAAAGCGGGCCTTTGCGGCGGCGAGCCCCACCAGATTTGCGATTGATCCGCCACTGGTAAAAATTCCGGCCGTGTTGGTGTCGTAATCGAGCATCTCCGCGATCCATCGCAACACGGTCAATTCAAGCGCACTGACTGTTGCACCACCCAGCCAACTGCCCGTAAACGGATTCGTTCCGGCCGCCAGCATCTGCCCAAGTGCGCCAGCAAAACTGGACGGGCATGGTATGTACGCATGGAATCGCGGGTGGTTTACCTTTGTCATTCCCGGCACGATGCGATCAAAGAAGAAATCAAGACAGTCTTCCAGACGCGTACCGTGTCGCGGCAGAGGTTCATCAACCAGCCGGGCAAAGTCATCATGACTTCCACGACGGGCGACAGGCTGATCGCTCAGCGTCGTCAGATGCTCCACAATCCGATCGACGAGTTCGTAACCCATCCGCCGCATCGTTTCGGCGTCGGGATCGAACGAGGCTCGCAGGGTCCTCTCACCGACCCCGTGTCCGGTATCGGACATTGAAATCTCCAGTCACTGGTGCCTGTAGCGGGATCCACATGTACTCCGCGCGAAACGTCCGGCTCTTATGCTACGCTGTCGAGTGAACACGGTCGTGTGCTGCGAGCAGCGATCACCGCGCGCCCCGACCTGACTCGGCTCGGCTAAGAAACTCCACGACGCCATGATAACGCGAACTGTGACCACCACGATTCTGATAGTAGCCTGCCTGACAGTGCCGCCCCTGCGCGCCGATGAGCGTCCACGTGTGACGAACGATGTGGCCTTTGGAAAACTCCTGCAGCCGGCATTTCGGTCGAGCTGCATCAAATGTCACGGGCGCGACAACAAAGTGGAGGGAAAGGTCAACCTGTTTGAACTGAAGAGCACGGATGACCTCACGACGAATCCTGTACTGGTGAAAGACCTCATCGAAGTGCTGGACTCAGGATATATGCCGCCCGAAAGCGAGCCGCCGCTGGCGCCGGAAACACGCAAGCAACTCGTCGCGCAATTGCAGGACGTGTTGCGGATCGCTGTCAGGACACAGACATCACCAGCCCGTACGCCAATTCGCCGCATGAATCGGTTTCAATACAACAACGCCGTTCAGGATCTCTTTCAGCTGAGCGTCGTGGTCTTTCCATTGCCCGAGCGCATGCTGCGCGAACACGGGAATTACTTTCGGCCGGAGACAGGCAAGATGCCGCCGCGACTCAAAGCCGGCAGTCGTCCTCTGGGGAAGTCGCAGCTGATCGAGAAACGTCTTGCTGGAGTTACACCCTTTCCACAGGACCTGCGTGCTGAGCATGGATTTGACAACCGCGGAGATCACCTTTCGCTCTCGCCATTGTTGCTCGAGTCATTCCTGAAGCTCAGCCGGTCCATCGTGGAAAGTGCGGACTTCAACCTGAAGACGTGCGGCATCTGGCCAGCATTCTTCGCCCCGCCATCTGATGAGAAATCGGAGACGGACACCGAAGTTCGTAATCGCCTGCGAGATTTTCTAACACGCGCCTTTCGTCGGCCGGTGGAGGACGACTTGCTCGATCGCTACACCGCGTACGTCGTAACACAATTACAAAAAGGCAAGCCGTTCATCGAC
>CAYSJO010000909.1:0-4761 GCA_964431285.1 uncultured Planctomycetaceae bacterium | reverse complement strand
CCGCACACCCGTGCCGACACCGTCGTCAGGCCGGCTTCATCAACCTCTATCCCGAATCCGGGGCCGCCCCCCACCTCAACCACGCCGCGCCCGATGGGCGTCTGTCCCTTGACCCATGTCCTCCCCGGCCGGCCTGATTCTGCGAGCGGTTGTGGATCGAAAGCAGCGATGGCGGGCAATGCCCAGATCTCCGAGCCGCGGTGCGGGCAGACCCGAATGTTTGCAGCGTTCCCCATTTCGTAAATACGGACAAGCTCAGTCAGTCCACCGCACCAGCACACGTCCGGCTGCAGGACGGTGTGCAAACGACGCTCGATCAGCCGCTCGAAACTGGCCGCGGTAAATTCGTGCTCGCCGCCTGCGATCGGGACCTTCGATTCGATAGCCAATTCCGCATAGCCCGTTTCGTCTGTCACGGGAAGTGGTTCTTCGAGCCAGCTAAGTCCGCAATCGGCAACCCGGTCGAGGAACGCTTTCGCCGTGGCCAGATCCCACTTCATCCACGCGTCAACCATCAATTCGCGATCAGGTCCGAGCATTTCGCGAGCCTGATGTATCTGAGCGGCGGTGCGGTCTGCGAATGCGGTTGCGCTGGTGTCCCCCGGAGCACTCAGATGCAGCTTGAATCCCTGATGTCCGGCATCGGCCTGGATCACTTCCGCCAGCGCGTCGTTGTCCCAGACTGTGATGTACGTGGGCAGAATTGTCGCCTTTGCCCCTCCCAGCAGATCACTAATCGACACACCTTCGCTGCGGCCACGCAGGTCCCACAGAGCGAGGTCCACACCAGAAATCGCCATGATGACGATGCCTTTCTGGCCGTACGCCAGCGTGTGTTCGAGCATCTCGCGTGACAGCAATTCCACATCCGCTGGATCGCGGCCAACGAGCAGGTCGCGAAGCACGGTGCACACGATATGAATGCCCGCGAAACCGCCTCCGCCCACTCCGTACGCGGTTAATCCACTGTCCGTGTCGATGGCGACGAGGATTTGACCCAGCGAAGTACGCCAGTCCGGTGGCGAGTCCGGAGTAGCCGGCTGGCACGCCCGAACGTCCGTGATCTTCATGAGCTGGTCTCACTGGACGTGGCGTTTTCGAGTACCGGGAATTTCAGAATCTGAATTCGTGCCTTGCCGCCCAGGTACTCACCATCCTTGAGTCTCCGGCCGTTACCATTGGGCGAGCTGGAGACTGTGAACGCCAGTCGGCGACCGTCAGGATGAAGACTCAGGCTACGTCCGTTGGTCAGTTTCGTGCCGAGAAAGAACGGCTTGTCTTCACCAGGCTGCCAGAAGAACAGTTTGCCCTTTCCAGGAAACGCACTGGCCAGACCGGCCACAAAGCCTTCTGGATGGAACCATGCGTCGTAGATGAAACCTTCCTGAGTGTCGCCAGCGACCAGTTCGTGCAGTCGCTTACCGGTTCGCCAGTCAAAGACAACAACAGTTGGACTTCCAGTCGCAAACCCGCCACCAGGTGTCTTTTGCCCACCCACAACCAGATGCGTGCCGTCCGCGTCAAATGCGATATGCCGAGCACCTCCACACTCCTGGATGCGGCTCAGCTGGTACAGGCCCTCCACTTCCACAACGCGAACTGGTTCACCGCTGGCAACGTCCCATTCGCGAAGATTCCCTTTCAGGTCTCCCGATACCAGCGTCTGGCCGGACGGATGGAATCGCAGGCTGAATACCGTGTCGGGAACATCGGTGACCTCGCGCACAACTCTTCCATCGACAGTCGAGAGGATGCGGATGACTGACCCGTTTCCCCCAATCGCGGCCATTTGGCCATCCGGCGAGACATCCAGAGCGCGGACCCATCCGGCCAGCGCATCAGGGACCGTCCAATGCGGTTCCTGTGGCTCAGTCTTTGAGTACGTCCAGCAACTGACTCGACCCCATGAGTCGGCAGAGATGAGCCGATCGTCATGGTAGGTGAACCCAAGACACTGAACCCAGCCATCGTGCCCGGTGATTTCGGGCAACGGAGTAAACGTGTCGCCTTCAATGGTCCAGCGTTGCACAGTCGCGTCGTAACCGGCACCGACCAGGAATTTTCCGCAGGGGCTGAAGCGTGTCTGCCACAGCTGCCGTTCATACTCGAACGACTCACCTGTCTGAGGTTCGAAACGCTGCTTTAGCTCTTCCGCCTTCACGGTGATCTCCGATACGGTTTTGGCTTCACTCCAACGCCTGATTCAGAATACGCCCCACGCAGCAAATCTGCTACAGCACACGCCTGCGTCAACAACGACGCGACACAATCGAGTTTACATAGAGGCCCGTCAGTCATGCTGGTTGAATTCGGAAAATGCCGCATCCAGCTCGTGCAGGGTGACATCACACGCGAGCAGGTTGACGCGATCGTGAATGCAGCGAACTCGGCACTGGCAGGCGGCGGTGGTGTCGACGGAGCGATTCACGCCGCATCGGGACCGACGCTGATGGACGAGACCCGAGCGCTTTATCCCGACGGATGTTCTACGGGCAGTGCTGTCGCAACGACGGCTGGCCGCCTTGCGGCAAAGTATGTGTTTCACGCCGTGGGACCAATCTGGGCGGGCGGCGGCAAAGGCGAACCTGAGCAACTCGCAGCGGCATACCGCACGTGTCTGGCACTTGCACATGAACACAATTGCGACTCCATTGCTTTTCCGGCGATCAGTACGGGAGCGTACGGGTACCCGATCGACATGGCCGCCGAGACCGCTCTGGGAGTCGTCCGTGATGTCGTCGTCGAACACCAGCGACCCCGACTTGTGCGATTCGTTCTGTTCAGCGTTGGAGCCTATGGGGCATTCGCGCGCGTCCTCGAATCCATGACCGAATGAACCTGAGCAACTCACATTTCCTTGATTGATCAATTCACTGTGACTGAACCCAGCATCGATCAATTTGTTACGTCAGACGGATACCAGCACCACTTTCGGCACTGGCTGCCTGCCGACCGGCCGCTCGGGTACGTGGTCGCCCTGCACGGAATCCAGAGCCATTCAGGCTGGTACGTGTACTCCTGCGGTCGACTGTGTGATGCCGGTTACGAAGTCCTGTTCGTCGATCGACGTGGCTCGGGCCTGAACGAAGCCCAGCGGGGACACGCGCGACACGAGGATCGGTTGATCAACGACGTGTTGCAGTTTCTTGGGGAAGTCCGAGAGCGGCGTAACGAAATCGCTCCGACTGTTCCGGTTGTCATGCTCGGACTGAGCTGGGGCGGCAAGCTGGCTTCCATCGCGGCGGCCCGTCGGCCAGAACTGATTGATGGCCTGGCACTGCTGTATCCCGGTATCTACAGCCGGTTTGAAGCAACCTGGTGGGACAACGCCCGCCTTTCGGCAGCACGTGCCACCGAACAGATGGAACGCCGCATTCCGATCCCACTGGACGACCCGCAGCTCTTCACCAGTCAGCCGGCATGGCAGCAGTTCATCCGCGACGACAGGCTGGCTCTTTCGGACGTCACGGTTTCGTTCCTGCTGGCGAATCGTCAGTTGGACCGCATTGCACGCGAAGCCGCTTCGGAGATTCGTTGTCCGAGTCTGCTGATGCTGGCCGGCCGGGACCAGATCATCGACAACGCGGCGGTCACCAATTGGTTCGACAGTCTGACCACCGAGGAACGAGCACTCGTCGAGTACCCCGGCGCCAGTCACACTCTGGAGTTCGAAGCGGATCGAGAACTGTTCGTCAACGACCTGTTGCGCTGGCTGGTCACAGTGCGACAGGCTACGTGATAGCTGTCTGAGGACGCGTCCTGCGCAGACAATCTGTGCTACGGGGGCGAGCTGTTTTCAGAACGCAGTTTCAGTACGGCCGACACAAGCCGGTGGTCGGAGCCGTTGAATTCGCCAGTTTTGCATTGCACAGCTTCCCAATGATGGCTCGACAGGATGTGATCAATCCTGAGCCATGGAACACGAGGCAACCAGAATCGAACGGGCCGACACGGCGCTGTGTACCCGAAACCAATACCTGCCTCGTCGAACGCATTCGTCAGATCCCCGAAGTTTTCTCGAAAGATATTGCTGGTCGTTGGCATGTTAAAGTCGCCGACGACGATGTGCGGCAATGATGTGTCGCTGTTGGAAACAAACTCACGGCTTTGCGCAGCCTCATCGAATCGCAGGAAAGCGTGGTTATCGACGGAAGCCGGTCCCTCGCCGCTGGCCATGGAACCGACGCTCAGGTCGGTCAGACCCCGGCGGGCTGTCATCAGGTGCACACTGCTCAAAAGGAGTGGCCCGGATGGCGCATCGATTTCTACTTTAAGTACGGTCGGCCGGTCGTATGGTGTGGTGTGATTCATGCCCACCGCGCGCAACGGCCAGCGCGACGCCACCCATGATTCGTGGTCGTGATGCCAGTACCAGCCTTCCAGTGAATCGAACAGTAGCTGCGGCGGCCTGAATGCTTCCTGCAAAGCGATGATGTCAGGTTTGACCCGTGCAATCTCGCGCCGAACCTTTCCAAAGTTCGGCTGAAAGTCCTGCACGTTACAGGTCACAACAGTCACGTTCTGTGGTGAAGCGACCACTGGACTTCCCCAGGAATCGTGTGCGCTCGATCGAGGTTCTATTCTGGACCTCATGAGGAGCAGCGATGTCGAAGCGTAAGCGTCGTCACTGCGAAGAGTTCATGCGTGAGGCTGTGGGGATGGTCGAGTCGGGCCAGACTCAGGCCGAGGTGGCGCGGAACCTGGGGGTCCATGTGAGCCTGCTGGGCAAGTGGAAGGCGAAGTATTCGAAGTATTCATCGG
>CAYSJO010000908.1:0-26899 GCA_964431285.1 uncultured Planctomycetaceae bacterium | reverse complement strand
TTGCCATTCACTTTCAGTGGCCCGCCACCGTTGTTCTTACCCAGACTGGCTTTACCGTTGAGTTTACGCCACTTCAGATCGGTCAGCTTCACCTCGCCCTTCGGCCCGATCAATCGCGGTTCGATCCAGTCGGCCCAGTCGTAAGATGTTCCGTCGCCGCCGTCGGCGACCTCCAGAAAAAGGACCTTCGCGCCTCGAATGTCCATCTCGATTGGTATCGAGTGTCCCTCGGTCTTCTGAGTCACCACGGGACTGGCAAACTTCTGCTCGGCGGCAAAGCTCTGTCCACCAGTTAATGTCGCTGCCGTGCAGGCGGCGAGAACGAATCCACGAATTGGTGATGGATGCATCTTGATCTCTAAGGAAAAAGCCTGGTTCTGATTGGATCACGCGAACGTCATACGCGCGATAACTTACACGCAGCATTTTAGGGCATCGTGTGCTGGATGCGTACAATCACAAACAGAGGTTGAGAACGACTGACGACGGAACGCGTTCTGCGAAAGAGTGGCAAGCGTTTTGAAGTGGCGTACTTCAGCCCTTGGCCTCGGACTCGTCTTTGAAGTCGTCGGGGCCGCTGTCGTATTTCAGCCTTTGCCCGGCGAATACGACAGACTGACGCGCGGTTGCCACCGACTGTGGTGGCAGCGACCCGAGCGAAGTCAATCGGAGAGGGGTTTATACTGAAGACCAATTCTGAAAATGTTCTAATGCGAACTCACCACATCAAGGGCATCGCCGAGCGTTCGAATACCCTCGATCAGTGCATCGTCGTCAATCACGAGTGGTGGGCAAATTTTGATCGACGCGCGGTTGACCTGAAACAGCATGACGCCGTGCTTGACTGACTCCCATGTCCAGTCCCGCGCCATTTCCGGGCACAAATCGCCCGTGACTGGGTTCCGGACATGAATACCACACAGAAGACCCAAACCCGCGAAGCCGTCGATGTGGTTCGGGAAGCGTTCCTGCAATCTTCGAATCTCAGCTTCAGCAATTTGGCCTTTGCGTTCCGACTCTGCGATCAGGTCCTCAGATTTGATGACATCCAGATTGGCTAGCGCCGCGGCGCATGAAACCGGATGAGCCGCATGCGTTGTTGTAATCTCGGCGGGAGGCAGCAGGTCAAGAATCTCACCCGGACCCAGTACTGCGGCCAGCGGCAGTGTGGATGTCAGGCCTTTACCCACACAGATCAGGTCCGAGCGGACGCCGTAGTGTTCATGAGCAAACATGCGGCCCGTGCGGGCAAATCCGGTCTGGACTTCGTCGAAGATCAGCAGCACGTCGTTGGCGTCTGCCCATTTGCGGAGCGCCTGAACGTATGGCGTCGGCAATGGGACGGCTCCCCAGCCCTGCAGTGTTTCTATGAAGACAGCACAGATGCTGTCGCCGTCAAGTCCCTGACCAGCCAACTGGCTCAGGCTGCGATTGAGGAATTCGACCCAATCGACGTTCAAGTTGGGTGTGCCGGCGATCCGTGGGAAAGGGATGTGGTGAATTGCCGAGTCCGGTGTCGAGAGCCACGGTTTGGTGGCAGAGGTTCCCGACATCTGGTGCGCGCCGAGTGTCCAGCCGTGATAGTCAGCCTCGTGCGTCAAGACATGAAACTTCTTGCTGCTGATCCGCTGACCGCGCTCGCGCGCCAGTCGCAACGCGCATTCGATGGCCTCCGACCCGACAGTCCAGAAGTAAACTTTGTCACAGTGTGCCGGAGCGATGTCGACCAGTCGCTGGGCCAGTTCGATGCGAATATCTGACGCGAAACTGAATTGCGCCATCAATCCGTCACCGCCAACATGACGAACAACGGCTTCACGGATTGCCGGATGTCCGTGGCCGGTATTCGTCATCACAGCTGTGGACGTGAAGTCAATCCATTGATTTCCGGCTCGGTCACGCACGGTAAATCCCTCCGCCGTGTCCCAGATGACCGGTGCCTGGTAGCAATTCACGTTGGGAAACAGTCGCTCGGCATTCCGCAGGGCCTCAAGTGTCTGTGGGGCAGGCAGGGGAGTCTGGATGCGCCGGTACTTTGTGCTGATGTCGGGCGTTTCCTCAGGCTTTCGCAGAAACGTATTGGTCAGCACGGGGGCAGATGTCGGTAGCATGATTCAGCTCGGTTGAGGAGTTTGCGAGAGAGTATTGGCGCCGGTACCGACGCAGTGACCAGGGTTGGCCATGCGACCTGAGGTATAGTCAACGCACACTCGGAATATCGGGACGCCTGTGCGGATGTGAATTCGGCGCACTTGTCAGGATGCCGAATCCTGGAGACATTGGACACCGTCGCACTCACACAGGGTGGAGTTGCGGTAAATCACTCACATGATTGTCACAGGTCCCTGCATTGTCCGCACCTCGAGAGATATCGACGACGCGTCTCTTGAAGCGACTCGGCTGTTCGTCAAGTCGGACACACGATACTCCATCCCAACCGCCGGCGACGGCGCGCGTGTGGCGATCGTCTCAGGCAAGGGCGGAGGGCGGACTTCGCAGGAACTGGAAACACTTCGCGCACGACTACGAGCGGCAACAATCGTCATCCTGTTCGGATTTGCGATTTATCTCGTTCGCAGTTACTTCGACAACCGGCCGCTCCAGGGTTTCCCCACGCTTATCGTGGTGGCACTGACGGGTCTGGTCGGAGTTCTGAGCAGTCGAAGTGATCTGTCGTACAAGCACCTGCGCTGGCTGGAGATCGCTATTTTCGGGCTCCCGGTCGCGTTCTTTACGCCGTATCACTACTTCTGCATCCTTCAACAGGCCGAGTTCGGAGACGCCGTTGGACTCGTCGCGATTTTCAAAAACGTATCATCGTACTGGTTCACGCTGCTGGTGATTTACGGACTCTTTGTGCCGAACAACTGGAAGCGGGCTGCGGTCGTTGTTGCCCCAATGGTGGTGCTGCCAATCATGGCCGGCGTCGCAGCCAGACTTGCTCACCCTCTGGTTGCTGAGCATCTCGATGTGCGGCAGTTGAGCGACACCATGATGGTTCTGTGCGTTGGAGCGCTCTGTGCATCGTACGGTGCCGAAGTCATTGCATCGCTGCGGGATGAAGCATACGAGGCGCAGCAGTTTGGCCAGTACCGCTTGATGGAGCCGCTTGGACAGGGCGGCATGGGTGAGGTCTACAAGGCCGAGCATCAGCTGCTGAAACGTCCGTGCGCGATCAAGCTGATCCGTCCAGAGCACGCCGGCGATCCGCAGATGCTGGCTCGCTTCGAACGTGAAGTTCGGACGACGGCTCGGCTGACTCACTGGAACACAATCGACATCTATGACTACGGGCGTACTGACGACGGGACGTTTTATTACGTCATGGAGTATCTGCCGGGTAAGAGTCTGCGTGACGTGATTGCCGACTCTGGCACGATACCACCAGCACGGGCCGTGCATCTGCTATGTCAGGTTTGTGATGCCTTGAGCGAAGCCCACGCGCAATCGTTCATTCACCGTGACATTTACCCGAATAACATCTTCGTCACGCGTCGCGGCGGAATACATGATGTGGCCAAGCTGCTTGATTTCGGCCTCGTGAAGTCGGTCGGCAGTGCTAAAGACGAAGCGAACCTGACTATGACCGGTACTGTGACCGGCACTCCCAAATACATGGCTCCAGAGCAGTCGGTGACTGACGGCGAACCGCATGTTAACAGCGACATCTTCTCCCTGGGAGCAGTTTCCTATGCCTTTCTGACGTGTCACCCTCCGTTTGATGGAGCCAACGTGATGGCCATCATCATGGCTCATGCCCGGGACCCAGTCAGACGACCGACCGAAATCAATGACAAGATTTCCGGAGAACTCGAACAGGTCTTACTTATGTGCCTCGAAAAGCGGCCGTAAGACCGCTACACGACTGCAGAGAGCCTGCGTGAGGCACTGCAGGCCTGTCCGCTGAACGATTCCTAGACGCAGTATTCGGCCGCTCGCTGGTGGCGCCAAGTCGAGGAATCCAGGCCCACCGAGCAGGACGAAGCTGCACTGGCCACGCAGGACTGATACCACGCCAATTGAAGATGGCATTGATACGAGTGGGCCAGGCGACGCATCTTGCTGCTTCACAAGGGGATGGAGTAAAACTCGCGCCCCGAAGTTCCCTTCATTTACTCGTCAGGCCGCAGCATGGATGCGACGCTGGACTTGTCCCGCAATCCCGATTCTCAGGCTCCTGTATTACAGGCACGACTGGCTGACGCTCTCACGGGAGTTGGTTGCGGGCTGTATTTGGCCGCCTGGCTGCATCAGGCGGCTGGCTTGGGTTCTTCTCCCATCAGTCTCACGGCCTTGCAGGTTGTGCTGCTGGCAGCACTCACTCTGGCATGCTGGCTGGTTCGCCGCTCCGATCAAATGACGCGGCTGCCCTGGCAATCACGCGACTGCCATTCTCCAGACATGGTTGCATGGTCGTTCGCGATGTTTCATCTGGTGCTGTTGATTCTGGCGATGTTCCCGTCACTGGTGATTGCGCCGGCGTGGTACGTGGCGGAAAGACTGACGACCGTCGCCGCATTGAGCAGTCCGATCCAGCAGTGGCTGATTGCACTGGCCAGTTTCGGAGCTGGCTGGCTGATACCGCTCACACTGGCGTTCACTCTCCTGGGGATGCGTGTGTCGTCTCCGACAACAGCACAAACACCAATCGCGTCGCGGCTGGCGAGAGTCAGTCCGGGGGTCGTCCTTTCCGTATTTGTACTCGGATTGCTGGGTGGTGCAGCTGTAACCGCGATGGCTGGTTCCGTGTTGTGCTGCGTGGCACTCGGACTGGCAACGTTCACTCATTTGTCCGTCGCTCGAAACACTGACATCGAAGTTTCGAACGCAACGTCCGAGTCGTTTGATGGCCCGCTGGCGACAACAGCCGCGTCCCGAAACACGATCGTCACGGTGATATCAGGAGTCGTTTCCGCTCTGGCATGCGGCATGCTGTTTGCCTCGCTGCGGCGTCTGCTCGACCAGCTCTTTCTGGATACGGCCTGGCTGAGCAGTGTCGAGTGGGCGGCTGTTCTGGCCGGCTGCGCGAGTGGCGTGTGGCTTGGACGTCGGACGAGTGGTGTTGGCTCGAAGACGGCATTCGTGGTTATGGCCTGGTCGGTACTTCTGCTGGTCGCCTTTCCCCTGTGGATTCAACTGATTCTGGAGCTGAAGGCGACAGTGTCGATTGCCCTGGTTTCCATGAGTCTGAAAGCCATCTTCGCCGCATGTGTTGTGGCGCCGCTGGGGTGCTGTCTCGGAGTCCATGCCGCTGCCATTCGCACTGATCACTGGCAGTGGCAACTGCCGATCGCATTCTGCAGCGGCGTCTGGATCGCGAACTGGCTGTTGCTGCCGGGAATCGGCGTCGCTGCCGGAGCGACCATCGCCGCAAGCCTGTTGACGATCAGAGGACTGGCGATGCCGAAAGTGTCGGTTCCCGTGCGCCGACGAATTGTCATGACCGCAGTGACGGCTCTGCTGCTGACGGTCGGCTGTCTTTCTGCTCATCGAGCGTACGATCCGGCTCTCTCGGCGAGGCTTCTGTTCGACACTCGAATCTTTACGTACGGACGGTCATCACTTCGATTCGATCTCCTGCCGTACCTTAACGAAGATCGCTGTCTCCAGGTCGTCGAGTCCCGCAACCGAACGCTGACATTCTGGAAGACAGACGGCAGTCAGATTCAGATTCGCGAATCGGGCGTTCCGGTCGGAATCGTCGGTTGCGAACCGGAGGTTGGCCCGCAGCTTTCGGCCGAGTCCCTGCAGGCGATCCTGCCACTCACTCTGCACGAGCATCCGTCGCGGCTGCTCCTGACCGGACTGGGCAGTGGAGCGGTCCTGCGCACCAGCCTGCATTTTCCACTGTCCGCGATTCACTGTGTCGATTCGGATCCGCAGCTCATTGATGCCGTGTCCCAACATGTGATGCCGCAGATCATTCCGAATCCGCTGGACGACGAGCGAGTGCGCATCGATTGTTGTGAGCCGCTGATGGCATTGCGGGCCACGCCCGGTGAATACGACATCATTCTTTGCACATCAGCCCAGCCGGTACTGATGAACGCGTCGGCCGGATCCACTGTCGAGTTTCTGGAGACGGCTTCAGCCAGCCTGACTGCTGATGGAATCTACGCTCAGCCGCTCGACATCGTTGACTTCGGGCCTCAGGTGGTACGCACGATCATTCAGACATGGCAGTCCGCATTCGAGTACGTGGGTGCGATCGAGATCGCGCCTGGTCGCCTGCTCCTGACTGGAACGAACAGTCCTCTGGGCGTGTTTCGGGAAGGCTTTGTGACTCGCCTTCAGCATCCGCACGTCCGATATGCGCTGGCACAGACGGGCTGGGACTGGGCAACGCCGCTTCAACTGACGACATGGGCTCCGGCAGATCTCATGGACCTGTATGTCGACCGGCCGCCGTCCGTGTCGCGTGTGTCGAACATGACACTCACGTGCTGGCTGCCGTGGGAAGTCACGCGCTGGGGGAACAAGTACTCCAAAGTACGAGAGGAGCTGTCGACACGGGCAAGTACAATGCAGATGCTGGCCCCCCTGGATGGACAGGCACCGGATGTCGTCGATCGACTGCAGGAACTGAACGAGCAGCGGAAACTGATCACCGACAAACCGGATCAGCACTGGTCCTATCGCGGAGTCGCGAAACGCATGCTGGTCGATTCGCCTCGGGCCGAACTGGTGCAGGTCAAGGGAGAAGAACCCGTCCACCGCCGACACCCCGAAGACAAGCAACGATTGCAGTATTTCAAAGTTCTGGCGGAAGCGATGAAACACGCCACTCCGCAGAATCTTGAAGTCGTGTCCGACCTGGACAGTCCGTACGACCCGCTGGTGACGTTCTTCATGCACCAGGAGATTGCAGAGCTGGCGGCACGCGATCGTGAATCGCTGTCGGATATGGAACTGCGGCACCGTCTATATCGAGCACACTACACGACACCAGCCGACCATTCCGTTCGAAACGTCGTTGCGGCGATCGAACTGCTGTGCGATCACGTTTCGCCGGAGACGGACCCGGCCTGGCGCGGAGACCACCTGGATGCGCTCCTGCAAACACTGCAAACGCGCTGGGCCAATCGCGGTGAAATCAAGCCGACCACTTCCCGCGTCGTACTCGTCGACATCGAGAAAAGTATTGCGGCGATGGAGCGAGCGTTTGAGGTCATGCCCACACTGGCCCAGGCACGCGGGCAGAGCGAAGACGACTGGTCAGCTCGACAAATGGTGCTGGAAAAACTGCTGGTTCGCCCCTTGCGCACCTACCGCACGCTGTTGCTGCCCCATCATCTGCGTGAAGAACGCATGAAAGACTGCGCGCCACGTGGTTGAGACGCGGGGCGGTGCATTACGCGAGCCCGGTCAGTGGTCCGGCGGTGCAGAAGTCCGGGTTGCCAAACGAGTCAACCGGGTGCCCCATGGCTTCACAGAAGCTCATCAACAGGCGGTTGTGGGGGACACTCTTGAAGTTCATGGCTTGACCCATGTTCCAGCCGAAGCCGCCACCTACAAGTACGAACGGGATGTTGTTGCGGGTATGCGAGTTCCCTTTGCCCAGCTCGTTCGTCCACACGATCGTCGTGTTGTCTAACAGTGAACCGTCTCCACCCGGTTCGGGTGTTTCGGACAGTCGCTTTGCGAGGTAGGCGACCTGCTCGGCGTACCATGTGTTGATCTTGATCAGTTTCTCGTAGGCCTCTTTGTTGCTGTCTGGTTCGTGCGACAGAGTGTGGTGCCCTACGTCGATGTCCAGCCACTTCATGCGTGCGTTACCGACACTGTTCGTGATCTGGAAACTCGCCACACGCGCAAAGTCCGCAACAAAACTGTTGACCATCAGGTCCAGCTGCATGCGGCAGATTTGCGGCATGTTGTCGTTGGCATCTTCGACATTGGGCGGCAGCGCTGGCACGGCGTGTCCCATATCGGGCTGTTTCGCCTTGAGTGCTGTTTCAGTCTGCAGTTCTTTTTCAACTTCACGGATCATGGCCAGGTGATCCTGCAGAATGCGCCGGTCCTCGCCGCTGATCATCTTTTCCAGCCGCAGGAAGTCATCCTTCAATCCATCCAGAACGCTGGCCAGGATCTCGCGGTTCCTGACCTGGCCATACAGCTTGTCGAACATCTGGTACGGGTCATCAATCGGAGCTACCGGCTGATTGGCGCCGGCGTAGGACATGCGGGTCCATGTGTCTGCACGATTCGGAACGAGCGCACCGAATTCGAGTGAACCGAACCGAGTCTGCGTGCGTGGGTCGGCCTGAAAGCGGTTCTTGAGGTGCTGGTCCACGGAGATTCCCTGTGACCAGCCAGCGGGCGTGTCTGATCCGCCCTGGATATCGCCTGGAAACAGTTCAATGCCGGTTAGCAGACAGCCAATGCCCCGCATGTGGCCGTCGCCATCACCCTTGATTCGGTTGCACATGCCGTGCAGTGTCAGAGTCTGAGATTTGAATTCGGCCAGAGGCTGCAGGATGCGTTTGAGTTCAAAGTCCTTGCCCTGTTTGTCCGGCCAGAAGTGTTTCGGGATGACACCGTTGGGACTGAACACGAACACGACTCGTTGCTTACGAGCCGTTCCTGACGCAGTGGCAGACTGCGCCAGGCTGGGTAGACCGAGTGCCAGATTGATGCCAGCCGCGCTCAGACCGGCCTGCCGCAGAAACTCCCGTCGGGATGCATGCAGAAACTCCCGTCGGGATGCATGTTGTGTCACTTCGAAGATTCCGATTCAGGAATGATGTCGGGTTGGGTTGCCGCTATCACGGCAATTTCGATCAGCAGCTTCCGGATGCGAAACCCACTGCTGCGAAACTGTTCGGTCAGTTCATCGAGTCGGGTGGCGCCATAAGCAGCCACTGGCTGTTTGACGAAGTGTTGAAACGCCCGGTTCACGAACGCCCGGTGCGTATCATGACTACTGGCCAGGAATGCGGCCAGTTCGGTCGCTCCTCGAAAGGTCACGGACTCGCCGTCACGGGTCGTGTAATGGCCCGTCGCGTGGATGGGGCGATCGCCTTCCTGTTCTCGAAATCGGCCAACAGCGTCGAAGTTCTCCAGAGCGAAACCAAGTCCGTTGATCTTGAGGTGACAGACCTGACAACTTTCCGGGCTGGTCTGAAGCGCGACACGCTGCCGCGTTGTCAGGTCAGGGTGCAGGTCTGGACTCAGTGGCGTAAACGCTTCATTCGGTGGTCTCAGCGTGCGACCGAGCATGTAGCGGATCAGAAACACACCTCGATGGACGGGTGACGTCGAATCCTGATAGGCCAGGCCGCTCATCAGATACGGATGTGTCAGTAACCCCAACCGATGCGCCGAGTCTGGAACGCTTCGAGTGAGTTCGGCCGACTTCGCACCTTGAGACTTCCACGCAGCACCGTAGTATTTTTCCAGTCGAGGAGTCGTGTAAGTCCAGTCGGCCAGAAACAGTTGCCGGAAGTCACTGGATTCACTCCAGATGACATCGTCCACGAACACGTCGAGAGATGTCTTCAGATCCGAAATCAGCTCGGGTTTGAATTCGGGGAATCTCTCGCTGTTCTTTGTGATCTCGTCGATGTGGCTCAGATTGAGCCATTCATGCATCAGTTCGCGTGTCTTACTGCGAATCCGATAATCACCGACCATGCGCGTGGCGGCCGTTCGTACCTGGCCGATTCGTGTCAGTTTGTTTTCGCGAGCCAGCTTGATCAGCCACTCATCGGACGGAAGCGAATCAAACAGGGTCAGGGCCAGTCGATTGGCGGCACGCTGTGAAACGGATCGGTCTTTGTCCAGACCGGGATACAGAAAGCGGGGTGACTTCAGCGCCACCAGCACGCATCGCTTGATGGCTTCTGTGTCGTCCCCCGTTTGATCGACCTGGGCGTCGATGTAGAACTGCCGAGTCGATTCGTCCAGCGGACCGCGAAACGCAGTGTCCACCAGCATGCCCAGAAAGTTGCGCAGTCGGGCACGGTTTTTGTCTGAGTCTTTGTTGTGTCTGCGCCGATATTCCGGCCAGAGTTCATCGACAGCGATCTGTGCAAACTCAACGGCGCTCGCAGTCATTGATGCGTCCCATTGCCGATCGATCGCCAGGCCACGTTCGAAACCGTAGCTGCGGTCATCGGGAGGCAGATTGGTCTGCAACGAAAACGTTGCCGGAGCCGACGCCGGCAGCAGGCAACGTTCGGGGATGACTTCCTGGATACCAGCAGGTGGCACCCATGCCAGCGAAATCTGTGCGGGCGGCTGCGCGGTCTTGCGCTTGCGTTGATACAGATCGATCTGCAGCGGATACACCCGACCGGCTGTCAATACGATTGACTTGCGAAACTCGGTGTTGTCTCCCGACTGGACGCGATTGTTGATGAATTCACGATTCGAGCGGCCCAGATTACAGATGAACGCGCAGGTCGAGTGGATGACGATTTCATACCGCCCCGTCTCGTCGACCTTCAGGCTACCACGCCATCGAATGAAGAAGTCTTTCGGATTGATCCCGTCGCCCGGCCCATCGTGTTTCCAGTCAAAATCGATGCGCGCGTCCACGCGATCGATCTTCAGATTCTCCTTCTTTGAGCGAGCCCCATCGTAATAACTCGCGGTGATGCCGCGTTTCCGCTCGGACCACATGCTGCCGGTGAATCGACCATACAGATCGGTCAGACTTTGCCGTAACTGCGCAGCAGTAAGGTGGGTGAGCCGGATACTCGGGGGACGATTTCGAATGCGAGCCGCTTCGCTGTAGAAAGCATGATGAATGTAGGCAGCCACGGCTTCGGCATCGGCACCAGTGCACTTTTCCGGTTCACCATCCGGCATGGTTCGTGTGATCAGCTTTGCCAGCTCGCCTGCCGATAAATCGCCGCTTAATGGCTCCTCGTGAACCTCCTGGACGCCCTGTCCCTTGTTTCCGTGACAATCAATGCATTGTTTCGAATAGATCAGGCGGCCTTGCTCCAGCAGTTGCTCCGAGTCGGCCAAACCGGAGGCGGACAGTTCTTCGGCATGGCAGTGCAACTGAAACGACAGCACTACGAGGAGTGAGTGTGCGATGATCGGGTGAATGCGAGGCATTGACATAACGCAAAGCGTGGGGGATGTCGCAGACCATACCGCGACGCGGAATCGGTCACGTTTGCCGGGGAGGATTCAGGCGGGGTGTCGCACCGCTCGTCAGATGTATCCACCAGTGCGTCTAGGGTTGGGGACGCTGGAGAACTTTCCGGGTGAACACGCCGAACCGCGACCCGTCCATTGTGACGCAGCTTCGACGGCCTCACAACGCGCTCGACCCGGCGGCTACGCAACGGACAGCTCATCCAGCAGGCCACGGATGATCTGTTCGGCGTTCAGCTTCTCGTTGAGCCAGTCGTCCCGCATGAGTCTCCAGCGTGATTCACGCTGCTCCCAGTCGTGCAGGCGATGTTCTAAACGCGACTCCTGCTCGTGCAGTTCCTGTTCACGCTGGTTCATGCGATGCGTGAAACTTGTGCGTTCTTCTTTCAACTGCGAGGACTGCTCCTCAACCTGACGCTGCGCGATTGCCACCATTCGGGCGGTGTTTGATTCACCGGGCGCGTTGTGCAGCTCGCGTATCTGGCCGGCGATCACTGGCCGGACTGCTGCGACACGGTGTTCGGCATTCTCGGAACCGACCTGGCTCGTCAGATCTGCAAGGGCTTCCTGGGCAGCCAGACGAAACTCCAGATTCTGGACGCTCACCTGTTCCAGCTCTTTGCGAAGCTGGTCCAGACACTCAGACCGTTCCTGCAGCTTCTGGCGTTCGCGTTCCAGTTGCTGTCTCTCCTGCTGAGTGTCGGCGGCCAGTTCGTTCCGTTGTCGCTCGATGTCGGCGGCCTGGTCCGCGATGACCTGCCGGTCGGCCTGCAGTTCAGATGAGAATTGCTCGCGGCTCTGCATCAGAACGTCGCGTTCGCGCTCGATTGACTCTTCCCGCTGGGTCAGTACTTCGCGAAACCGGCCAAGCTGTTTCAGTCGCCGCTCCAGTGTCTCCTGGCGACTCATCGAATCGGCTCGGAACTGTTGCCGGTGTACGTCAAGTGCGTGCTGGACGACGTGCGTCTGCCGCCGCTGATCGGCCAGACCTTCCTCTTCTTGGCTACGCGACTGCTGCCATGCGACACGTTCGGCTTCAATCGCCTTGCGTTCAGTCACCAGTACCTGCTTCGCCTGCTCGAACGCCTCGTGGTGTTTCCGTTTCTGTTCCTGAAAACTGGCAACCTGTTGCCGCAGTTCTGCAACACGCGAGCCCAGACGGTTCTGTAGCTCGGCCTCAAACTGGCCGCGTGCTGTGGCAAGGTGAGCCTGGTGAATGGCCAGGTCCTGAGCACGCTGTTCCTCGGCCTGGCGTTTGTGTTCGACCAGTTCAGACCGTGCCTGCCGCAAAGTCGCTTCCTGTGTTTCGCGGATCTCTTCGAGTGCGGTCAATTCGCGACTCCGCCGAGTCTCGAATTCAGTGATCTCGGCAGCGAGTTCTTTTTTCTTTGTGTCGATGTCGCCGGCCAGTTCGCGTGCCAGTTGCGTGCGTTCTTCGTTCCAGCTTCGCCGTACTTCCGCAAGGGCCGCCGCGCGATCCTTTTCGGCTTCCGCTGCCAGTTCTGTCAGACGTTCAGCCAGCTGCGCCTGTTGGTCGATCGCAGCACGCTCGACCTCTCTACGGGCCTCGCGCAGGGCGCTGCGGTCGGTTTCAAGACTGGCATGCAACTCCGTCCGCTCTGCCTCAACTTCTGCGCGGGTGACATCAAGCTCTCGAATGCTCTGCTCTCGACTCTCGGCCAGTTCCTGTTCGACTCGCCGGACAGCCTCTTGATGCGTTTCCCGCTCACGTCGCAACTCTGTTTCTGCTTTTTCACGAGACTGTGACCACTCAGCACGCTGGGCTTCGAATGTCTGTTGTTCCAACTCGATGTCGGTCGTCAGCTGAGAACGTACGCGGCGACGTTCACCCTCAAGGTCGCGTCGAAACTGCCGCATGGTGATCTGATGCTCGGTGCGCATTTTCTCGGCCTGATCCGCCAGTTCTTTGCGCTCCGCGTCGACGAGGCTCTTCGAGTGCTTCAGAGCCGCACGTTCAACTTCTATCTCCTGACCGACTTCGGCACGCAGTCTCGACCGTTCTTCTTCGATGGCGCCGGTCAATCGGTCCAGTTCCTGCTCGCGGGCCTCAAGACTCGTCAACAGTTGTTGCCCCTGGGCAAGTCGGTCCCCGAATTGCTGTTCGCGACGTTTCAACTCCGCGTCACGATCAACCAGCTCGTCGTGCTGCTGCTGCATCATCAGCCGAAAGCGTCGCTGCTCCTGGTCGAACGCGGAGAGCTGTTCCGCGATCTGTTGTTCACGGCGTTCCAGTTCCGAGAAGCGATTGCGCACCGTGTCGGCGATACGGCTCGCCTCTTCGAGTAACCGACCATCATCGACCCCCGCAACGCCTGCCTTCCGCCTTGCGAACGGCCTCGTCTGGGAAGTGGCGACTCCCGATGATCGAAAGGACGGCTCTCGACGATGCGTCTCTGGATTGCCTGTGCGTGTCATACGGATTGTCTCTGAAACCGGAATCGACTCCGGGACTGCTGTCACAGATGGAGATGGAGTGTGAGGCCGAATTCGCAGGTACGTCATCGGGTATGGCTGCCCGCCAGACGTGGTGCGACAAACACATAGGTGAATCGTGAGCGAGAGGGCGGGAGAGTCTGCCCGGAAGTGAGGGGCGGGATTATTCAACCGTCGGCGAATCGCGTCAACATGCGTATCTGTAAGCATTTCCGGTGGATTGCCAGTCACCACTCCGATGATTGACTCGATGCTCGTGTTGTTCCATTTTCAGGGTTTCTGATACAAGCAATTCACGTTTTGGAAGACGTCCAGGCACGCCACGAAAGGGATGTCGTGAGCCAGACGAAGACAACGGCGCCCAATTTCAGACGCCGCAAATGGCGACCGTGGAAACCAACAATTCGCACGGTGCTGAGTGGATCGCCGCGTAAGGGTCCACCATTGCCCGTATCTCGTGAGTCCTGGCGTGTGCATTCACCATTAATGGCAGCACTGTTGCCCGTGCTGCTGGGGTTCGCGTTCCACCACGCCGGTGTGCGTGCCCAGCCATCCCAGCCGGGCCCGGACCGTCCGCCGCTCGCATTTCAGCAATACGTCGTGGACCTCGGCGAGGTGCCGTCTCAGCGGAATCACTACGGTCGGTTCGCATTCACCAACCAATCCTCAAAACACATTGAACTGCGACGCCTGATTTCAAGCTGCGGCTGCCTGAAGCAGGTGCTTGAACAGCGTGTGTTTGCACCAGGCGAACACGGACAGTTCCATCTGCGGATCCAATCGGCCAACCAGACACCCGGCGCGAAGGACTACTTCTGCCAGGTGTTCTACGGACCGCCGGATGACGCCTCGGTCGAGTTTGCGGAAGAAGTCAATCTACGGCTTGTCCTGCCCGAGCACTCGGTGATGCTCAGCCCGCGGGTGTTGATGTTTCATCAACCGACACCCAGACCAACGTCGCATCCCGTGGATGTCACTGACCTGCGAGAACGCCGCCTGCGAGTCCTCGCCGCAGTGTGCGAACCACCAATGGCCGACGTCAGGTTGATGCCACGCACCGAACTCACGCAGGACGAGATAGCAAGTGGAGTCGTCCAGCGATTGCAGATCACAGTCGGTGCCGTTCCACCAGGGACTCATGAATGCGTCGTGCTGATTCAGACCGATGACACGGAGTTCGCCACGCTGCAACTGCCGTTGCGAATTGATGGACCAGGCACTGGTGTCAAATGATTTCCCGGTGACAAATAAGTTCTCTTTCCAGGATGAAAGTGTGATGTCTGACTTGCGAATAGCGGCCGTGTCTTGCCTGTTGGCTCTTCAGGTCTCTGCGTCATACCTGCAGGCCGACACACAGACCGGGACTGAATCGAAACCGGAGTCGGATGCAGCTGTCACGCTGCGCTATCAGTTCCAGCGAGGGCAGTATGTGCACTACGAAGTTGAGTCGCGGTCGACGATGAAAGTCACTGCCCGCAACACGACGCAGACGCTGGATCGGAGCCGCAAGACGAAAAAGCACTACCGTGTCGTGACCGTCGATGACCAGGGCAGTGCTGTGCTGGAACCGATTATCGATCAGGTTCATATGCAGGCTAAGACCGACGACAACGAGCCTGTCGTCTTCGACAGTCGTAATCCGTCGGAGGAGTTGCCGCAGGCGTTCGACAGCATTGGCCAGAACATTGGCAAAGCTTTGATACGCGTGAGGTTCTCCGCACAGGGTCGCGTCGAAAAAGTCCTGGGAGCGGCTCAGGAAAATATGGACGAGAAGACAACCGCTTTCCTGGTGGCGCTTCCCGAGGAACCTGTGCGAGCGGGAGAAGCGTGGTTCGACAACTTCACTGTGGAAGTCGCCCCGGATCCGCAACTGGGACCGAAGCTGAAAAAAAATGTGACGATTCGTCGTAAGTACACGTTGGACAAGGTGAAGGACGGAATCGCTCACATCAGCTTCCGCACGTATCCGATGTCAATCGAGCGTAATCCACATGTCCAGGTTCAGCTTGTCGCACAGACACTGCGGGGCAAAGTACGATTCGATATGGCTCGAGGATTGGTTCTGGAATCGCAAAGCACCAGTGAAGGAGAAGTTCGCAACGCGTTCGGACCGGCGTCGGCAATGACGTCCACAACGAACAGCGTCGAACGCTTCGTCGACCCGCCACGCAGAAAACGCGGCCCTGCGGGGCCGAAACTCCCCGGCGCGTAACACGCGATGGATTCCAGACGGGCGCACTCCGTCGATCCTGGACACTCACATCCGGTATATTTCGTACCGCCTGCTTTGTTGTCTGTCGATCGCCCCGAAGGATTCCGGATGCTTGTGCTCCGTAACACATACGTATCCACGCTCTGCCGGCGTGTTCTTATGCCGGCCCTGCTGATTCTTACCGCGTCATCCGCGGGCGCGCAGGTCCCAGTCGAAGTTCAACAGCTCGATGGAGAATCCGTCACCGGACGTTTGACGGCAATCACATCCGACACGATCCGGATCGATAGAGACGGTGACACGATTTCTCTGGGGTTGCCCCAGGTCGTGTCCGTGAGAATCACCGATCTGCAGTCTGAATCGGCTCCGCCAGTCGCATCGTCGAGCTGGACAATGCTGGCGACTGGTGACCAGCTGCGAGTCGAGCCGCTGGTGATTGACGATGTGTCGGTTGTTACGCGATGGGCGAAATTTCCAGCCTTGCGCCCAGTGTCGATCCCTCTGGAGGTCTGCCGGGGGATCGTGTTCCAGCTCCCGATTGACGCCATGCGGCACGGCCAGGTGTTTTCCCGGCTGCTGGAACGCCGTGACGAATCCGATCAGGTGGTGCTCCGCAACGGCGACCGCATCGAGGGTGAATTCGTCGATGCTTCCCAGGGGCGGATCGTCCTCAAAACAACACTGGGAGAAGTTCCGGCCGAAATGTCACAGGCACGTTCGCTCGTGTTCAATCCGGATTTGATCAGCGTTCCGGAACATGGCGGCCCATTCGCAACTCTCGTCCTGCGCGACGGCTCAACGCTATGGGCCAATACAGTCCAGTCAGACGGCGACGAGATGCTGGTCGAAGCGCTGGCGGGATTCAAAGTCGCGCTGCCGGTGACAACATTGCGGGAACTTCGTTTCTACGGAGGTCGGCGCGTGTCGATGACAACGCTGCCAATTGACCGGACGCAGACAACTCCGTTTCTGAGCATTCGCAGAACACCACGCCTCGGACGCAATGTCACAGGTGGACTGCTGAGTGTTGGCGGCCGACGGTTCGCGACTGGAATCGGCGTTGCAGGTGGTACAGACCTGACGTGGTCATTGAATGGCGAGTACGAGTCCTTTCAAGCCACCATCGGAATCGATGACATTGCCGACGGCCGGGGCAGTGTCGTGTGTGAAGTCCTGATCGACGGAACGTCCGTGTGGAAGAGTGAACGACTGACCGGGCAGTCATCCGCTGTCACAGTGCCGTTTGTGGCACTCAACGGGGCCAGTGAACTGACTCTGAAAACTCACTTCGCCGATCGCGGCCACGTCTTCGATTTTGCGAACTGGTGCGACCCGCTGCTGATCCGAGGAAAGCAGGTACGCGCCCAGTAATCGGCGAGATGAATTTGACGAACGGTTCATAGAAATCGCGGCAACCTCGATGCGCTACTACTGGATGTACGATTGACGGTTCGAATACCTTTCCTGCTCACCGATCGTTCACTTCGGGAACGATGCAGTCAGCAACGATGAGGATGCACCGTGCGGATAGAAGTCATCAGTGTCGTCAGCCTTATTCCGTTTGTCTGCCTGACTGCTCAAACTGTCTGGGGCGAGCCCGGGGTGGCTCCATCGGCTGCTGACTCCGACTTTTTTGAACGTCGCATCCGCCCGATTCTCGTTGAGCATTGCATTGAGTGCCACGGACCAAAGAAGCAGGAATCCGGACTGCGGCTCGACACCCGGCAATCGATTCTAAAAGGTGGAGACACAGGCAGTGCGGCCAGTCCTGGCAAGCCACAAAAAAGTCTCCTGTTGAATGCAATCCGCCAAACCGGCGATTTGAAAATGCCGCCCGAGCGACCGCTCAGTTCGAAGCAGATTCAACTGATCGAACGCTGGATTCAGCTTGGTCTTCCCTGGCCAGATGATTCGACGATCGTCGTCGGACATTCAACCATCGATGCGGCATCGCATTGGGCGTTCCGGCCGTTCCGACCGTTTCACCCTCTTCCGGTTACGTCTGGCGAGATACGCGAACTCGTCCCCAACTGGGTTCAGTCTGTTGTCGACATTTGGATCTTGCGGCGTCTGATAGATAAGGGGCTGAAACCAGCACCGCGAGCTGATGCTGTCACGCTGATCCGCCGCGCCACACTTGACCTGACAGGGTTGCCGCCGACCCCAGAGGAAATCGACGCATTCCTGCGCCAGTCGCAGTCGGATCCCAACGGAGCATTTGCGAGCCTGGTCGATCGTCTGCTCGACTCACCGCGATACGGCGAGCGGTGGGGACGCTACTGGCTGGATGTCGCGCGATACGCCGACAACAAAGGGTACGTATTCTTTGAGGACAAGAACTTTCCCTGGGCATGGACTTACCGCGACTGGGTCATTCGAGCGTTCAACGAGGACTTGCCGTACAACCGTTTCGTGCTCGAACAGATTGCTGCGGATCAGCTCGATCTCGGCGAGGACCGGCGGTCGCTTGCGGCAATGGGATTTCTGACGCTCGGTGCTCGGTTCATGAACAACACACATGACGTCATCGACGATCGCATCGATGTTGTGACGCGCGGCCTGATGGGCCTGACAGTCACGTGTGCCCGATGTCATGATCACAAATACGACCCGATTCCACAGGCCGACTATTACTCGCTGTATGGTGTTTTTCGCAGTTCAAGCGAGCCAATCCTTCAGCCTGAGTTCACGGCTCCCCCCGACACCGACCAGTACCGTGCATTCGCTGCCGGCATGACGGAGCGGGTGACAAAGCTCGAGACGTTCATCGAAACGCAGCGACAGCAGACAATGAAAGACGCGCGCGAACGAGCGGCCGAGTACCTGCTCGCAGTCCATCGCAGACGCGGTCATCCGAATACAGAAAACTTCATGCTGCTGACCGACAAAGGAGCCTTGATCCCGGCCGTCATTCGTCGATGGGAGGCGTATCTGAAGCGGACACGACGCGAGACACATCCAGTCTGGTCGGTCTGGCATCGCTTCTTCGACCTGTCCGATGAGGAATTCGCCGGTCAGGCCGCGCGTGTCCATGCGGAGCTATTTAAGGCGGCTTCGCCGACTGACGATTCAGGGGCGTCGCCAATCAATTCAATGATTGTAGCCGCGTTTGTCGATCGCGTTCCATCGACAATGAACGACGTCGCACAGTTGTATGGTGAGTTGTTCCAGACTGTCGATTCCCAGTGGCAGGAACTGTTGCAGCAGGACTCGCAGTCCGCGACTCCACTCGCTCGACTGGCAGCAGACTCGGCCGAAGAAATTCGTCAGGTGCTTTACGGCGCCGGTTCGCCGGCTGCGATTCCCAGGCAACTGGGCTGGGGTTTCCTGGACCTGCTGCCCGACCGTCCGACTCAGGGAGAATTCAAGAAACTGATCGGCGAAGTCGAAAAGTGGAGCAAGTCGCAGCCAGGGGCGCCAGCACGTGCGATGACGTTGCGTGACAACGAAACACCCTACTCACCTGTTGTCTTCCTGCGCGGAAATCCGAATCGCGAAGGAACACCCGTGCCACGGCAGTTTCCGCAGGTCCTGACCGGGACGGATCGGAAGCCATTTACGAATGGAAGTGGTCGACTGGAACTTGCGCGTGCAATTGTCGAACCGACAAACCCGCTTACGGCTCGCGTCTTCGTGAATCGCGTCTGGATGCACCATTTCGGCCGCGGACTCGTCAATACGCCAGGCGATTTCGGGCTTCGCAGTTCACCGCCATCACACCCCCGACTGCTCGACGAACTGGCATCCGCTTTCGTGAAGAATGGATGGTCAGTGAAGTATCTGCATCGATTGATCATGAACTCGTCGGTTTACCAGCAGACGGCAACGCCGGGGGCCACCCCCGAATCGAAGTCCAAACAGGTCGATCCGGAAAACCGATTGTTGTCTCACTTTCCACGCCGTCGACTGGACTTCGAGGCAACACGAGATTCACTGCTGGCCGTATCCGGAGCACTCGATACCAAAATGGGTGGACCACCACCCAACGTACTGAGCGGTTTCACTCCTCGACGTACGGTGTACGGATTCGTGAACCGCATGGACCTGCCCGGATTGATGCGTGCCTTCGACTTCCCCGAGCCGGCCGCCACAAGCTCGCAGCGGGAAACAACAACCATTGCGCCGCAGGCCCTGTTCTTCCTGAATCACGACTTTGTCAGCGAGTGTGCACGTCGATTACTGCAGCGTCCTGACGTGAGCCAATTGTCAGACCCATCGGTGCGGGTTGCTCGAATCTATCGCATTGTGTTTGGTCGCGATCCCGACCCTGAAGAAACCGCTGTCGCGCAGAGTTTTCTGCAACCGCGATCGGAGTCTGCTGCGTCTCAGGCCTGGGCATATGGTTTCGGTGGTGTTGATCAGAACACACAGAAAGTGACCGGGTTCACACGTCTGACTCACTGGACCGGCTCGCGCTGGCAGGCGGGCCCAGCGCTTCCGGATCCGAAACTTGGCTGGGTATTTCTGGATCGCAAGGGTGGACATCCTGCATCCTCAGCAGATCGATGTGCCATCCGTCGATGGACTGCTCCCGGCGCCGGGACAATCGAGATTTCTGGCACAATCAAACATGTTCCCGAACAGGGAAATGGTGTCCGCGGTCGGATCGTGCATAGTCGCAACGGCGTTGTTGCCGAGTATCGCGTGGACCAGTCGAAGTCAGATATCAAACAGTTGAAACTGGACGTGAAATCCGGTGAGACGATCGATTTCGTCGTTGACTGGCAAGGTCAGATTCTTCACGACGAACACGAGTGGTCGGTCGTGATTCGACAGACGTCACCCGTGTCGACTGAAACTCAGCAGGTTAATGAGTGGCAGTCACAGCGCGACTTCACGGGCGACACGCAGGACCACTGGCTGAACTTTGTGCATGCTCTGTTGATGGTCAACGAGTTTGTGTTTGTTGATTGATCTGAAATCCCCTCTCCCCCTGTGGAGAGGAAAGGTAAGTCCAATGAACAGCCCCATCTTCAATCGCCGGGAACTGCTGGCGAAGTCCGGTACCGGCTTCGGCATGCTGGGACTTGCGGGTCTACTGCAGCAGGAGGCAGAAGCAACCAGTGGGAGTCCGCTTGCTCCCAGAACACCGCATTTCGAGCCTCGGGCCAAGCGTGTTGTGCACCTGTTTATGAACGGTGGTCCGTCACAGGTCGACACGTTCGATTACCGGCCTCTCCTTGAGAAATACTCAGGACAGCCACTGCCGGGCGGCAACTTTCGCACGGAGCGACGGACCGGAGGACTACTGCCCTCGCCATTCAGATTCCGGCAGTATGGAGAGTCCGGTCATTGGGTCAGCGATCTATTCAGAAAGACGGCTGCCTGGCACATTGACGACATGGCAGTGATTCGTTCGATGCAGGCCCAGGTGCCGAATCACGAACCATCTCTCATGCTCATGAACTGTGGCGAAGCACGTCTGCCGCGACCGAGTTTCGGTGCCTGGCTCACTTACGGACTGGGAGCAGAGAACCAGAACCTGCCGGCTTTTCTGGCTATGTGCCCCGGTGGCTACCCGATTGTTGCGACACGCAACTGGCGTTCGGCATTTCTGCCTGGAGCATGCCAGGGAACTTACATCAACACACAGAATTCTGACGTGGAAAAACTGCTCGAGAACATTCGTAACAGCCGACTGTCGATGGACGATCAACAGCGGCAACTTCAATTGTTGCGGATGCTCAATGCACGCCATGCACAGAAGCGTGCGTTCGACCCTCAGCTCGAATCTCGGATTGAGTCGTTTGAGCTGGCGTTCCGCATGCAGACAGAAGCCGCCGAAGCGTTCGACATCAGCGACGAACCGAAGCACCTTCAAACTGCTTATGGGTCGGGCACGCACGCACGTCAGTTGATGATTACACGGCGCCTGCTTGAGCGGGGTGTTCGGTTCATTCAGGTCTGGAGCGGCGCAGGCCAGCCGTGGGACAATCACAGCGGATTGAAACAGAATCACCAGAAACTGGCTGCCGAGTGGGATCAGCCCATAGCCGCTTTCCTGACCGATCTGAAGCAACGAGGCCTACTGGACTCAACTCTGGTGCTGTGGGGTGGAGAATTCGGCCGGACGCCCGTGGCAGAGAAGCCAGTCCTGAATGGCCGCGACCACAACCACTACGGCTTCACGTGCTGGCTGGCCGGAGGTGGAGTGCGCGGCGGATACGTTCACGGGGCGACCGATGATTTCGGATTTCGGGCAGTTGAAAAACTTATGCCAGTTCACGACCTGCACGCCACCATGCTGTACCTGCTGGGTTTCGATCACACTCGGTTGACCTACCGATATGCCGGACGTGACTTTCGACTGACTGACGTACATGGAAACGTCGTGCCCGAATTACTTGCGTAACTCGGTGTGAAAGCCGTTCGCCCGTGCCTGTTCGGAACAGGCGTCGAATCGCAATAATTCCTGCGCGCCTGATTTACCTCTCAATGTCCGAAGGAATCTCCATGCCGCGTCTACTTCTGTGTCTGGCCGTGATCGCTGTCGCGTGTGGGGATCTTCATGCCGAAAACTGGCCTCAATTTCGAGGTCCAACCGGGCAAGGCATCTCCACAGAAAAGAATCTGCCACTGACCTGGTCCGGGACCGACAACATCGCCTGGAAGACCGAAATCCCCGGTGAAGGCTGGTCCTCGCCGGTCGTGTTTGATGACCGCGTGTATGTGACTTCCACGGTGAATGAGGGTACCGAATGTCGGGTCGTCTGCCTGGATCGCACGACAGGTAAGATCGCATGGAATACTCCTGTCGGCACGCAGGTCACGAAGAAGAAACGCCGCGAGAATTCCTATGCGACGCCGACACCCATTGTTGATGGGAAACGTGTTTACGCGGTCTTCGGCAGTGGATTGATTGCTGGACTGAACACCGACGGCAAGCTGCTGTGGACGAATCGTGAAGTTGAATTCTACAGCCACCACGGACTTGGCTCGTCTCCGACAATGTTCGAAAATCTGCTGATCATGCCGTTCGACGGCAGCCATGAAACAGAGACAAGGGTTGGCTGGAAAATCCCGTGGGACAAGGCGGTGATCCTGGCTCTGGATGGAGCCACCGGCAAAGTGGCGTGGCGTGGACGTCGCGGGCTTTCGCGGATCTCGCATCTGACGCCCGTCGTTTACGGGAGTGGCAAATCGGCTCAGCTGCTAAGCAATGCTGGAGATGCCGTCCAGGGATTCAATCCCCGAACCGGCGAACGGCTATGGAGTGTCTACAGCAAGGGCGAAGGTGTGACACCGTCTCTGGTCGCTGCCGACGGCCTGGTGATTACGTCGTCCGGCTTCGAAGATCCGACACTCCGGGCCATTCGTCCCGATGGCCAGGGCGACGTCACAAAAACACATATTCAATGGGAGCAGAAGAAGGGTGTGCCGCTGCTGGCTTCGATGGTGTGTGTGAAACCGCACCTTTACACGCTAACGCGAGAAGGTGTTGTCACGTGCTTTACAGCAGCGTCCGGCGAGATCATCTGGCAGGAGCGAATTGGTGGACTGCACTGGTCCTCACCGGTGTATGCCGATGGTCACATCTACTGGCTGGATGAGACTGGTGTCACAACCGTGATCGGGACGGGAACCGAATTCAAACTGGTGGCCACCAATCCGATTGGAGAAAGGTGCCAGGCGACATACGCCGTGTCTCGGGGGCAAATCTTCATTCGTGGTGAGAAGCACCTGTTCTGCATCGGTAAGTGAAGATCGTCCGTTATTGGAATTGATGCTGATTGTCGACTGATGAATTGCGATCTGCGAAGTCTGGTTCATCATTGGAATGACGCAAACAAGGAAAAAGGAATACACCGTGTCAGTTGTTGACCCTACCTGGGATACGATCCGCGAAGAAGTTGCGTGTGAAGCTCAGCGAGAACCCATGCTCGCCAGTTTTCTGCATGCCACCGTTCTGAAGCATAAGCGGCTGGAAGACGCACTTAGTTTCCATCTGGCCGGCAAGCTGCCGACAGAAACACTCTCCGGCATGCTGATTCGTGAGGTCATTGACGAAGCGCTCGCCGACGACCCATGCATTGGGGAAGCGGTGCGAGCGGACATTCTTGCCGTACGTGACCGGGACCCGGCAACCGACAAGCTGTCCATCCCATTGCTTTACTACAAAGGCTGGCACGCGATTCAGTCATATCGCGTGGGGCACTGGTTGTGGACAAACGGGCGACAACCTCTGGCGCTGTATCTGCAGAATCGCATCTCCGAAGTCTTTGGCGTCGATGTTCACCCGGCCGCGCGTGTCGGGAAAGGCGTCATGATTGATCACGGTACCAGCGTCGTGATCGGTGAGACTGCAGTGATCGAAGATAATGTCTCCATGCTGCACGAAGTGACGCTTGGTGGAACTGGCAAAGAACACGGTGATCGGCATCCGAAAATTCGACACGGCGTGTTGATCGGCGCAGGCGCCAAGATACTGGGCAATGTGGAAGTCGGAGCCGGTGCCAAAGTTGGCGCTTGCAGCGTCGTTCTTGAAGACGTTCCACCGCACTGCACAGTGGCCGGTGTCCCGGCAAAGATCGTGGGCCGCACGGAATTCGACGAACCGGCGCTGGAGATGAATCATTGCCTGCCCGGCAGTCACTCCGGCGGCGACGGTATCTGACGCTGCCACGTGCGCATGGTGAGACCCGCGAAGCGCCCATCAGTTGCCATCAGTTGGTAGTGAATCATCCACTGAATCGTCAGGGGCATCCAATTCGGTAGTTGTATCGCGTTTCGCTGACGGAAGACTAAACATCAAGCCCAAAACCGTATTGGCTGCGCGATCGCCAGCAATGCTGTAAACAAAGAACGCCAACATCACGCCGCACGTCAATACGCGTTTATAGAGAGGCATGTCATTCACGGCACCGACTGACAGTGCCCACACGAAGCCAACAGCGATCAGGCCAGCGGAGACTCGAAAGAAGATACGGCGCAAATCAGGGTCTCACGGTAGGTCGCCCAACACTTCTGGGTGACGGACTGTCGGCAAGTAGGATCGGGAACGTATTCCTGCCGCTCGTGTCACGAGCTTGTCAGTCGCTAGATTTTCCGAACATTGGATTCGATCGATTCCCACGAGACAGAAGGTAGGCCATCAGATCGAGGAATTCTTCTTCGTTGAGCGTATTCAACAGGCCTGTCGGCATCATGGATGTTTTGGATGGGAACATTTCGTCGATCTGTTTGCGATCGACCGCGACCAGTGTTGACGGTTTCAGCATGTCGGTCTGAATGCGGAATGAATCTCCGGCCAGGTTGATGATGCGCCCGGTGATGACTTTGCCTTCGATTGTGACGATCTGCACCGCTCCGTACTGGTCGCTGATTTGTTTGCTTGGCTCGACGATCGATTCGAGAATGTCTCGCGGACTGAAGCGGCCAGACAACGCAGTCAGGTCAGGTCCGACGGCTCCGCCCTGGTTGTCGAAGCGGTGGCAGGCGAAGCAGGCTGTGGCCGCGAACATGCGACGGCCGTTGTCGAAGTCGCGGTTCTTCAGGCCCGTCTGCACCAGCGGGATGAGTTCCTGCATTGTCCACTTCCGGACGACCGGTCGTGGTTCCGCTGTGAACGCAGGTACATCGGTTTCGGATTTGGCTTCCAGAATCGGTTTCAGCGCGACCTTCTCTTCATCGCTGAGCGTAGCGACCGCTTCTTCCTTGATGCGGTTTACAAAGATCTGAAAACTGGCTCCGCCCTGGTAACCGCCGGCCCGCACAAACCACTTGAAGTAGCGCTCGCGCAATTCCGGTGTCCAGCCAACTCGCAGATGCCGTAGCGTTTTGGCGTAGTCGATCTGCTCTTCCTGAGTCGGTGCGTCGTCAAGCAACGCGACGATCCGTTCTGCGGCAAAGGGCGTCTTCAGATAGACGACCAGTTGAGCCAGTTCGGAATTCAGTTCGCGACTCTTTGCGGGGAATGCGGTCTTCGTCAGCGCGGTCAATCTGGCCCGTTGCTGAAAATCTGGCGGGGCAATGCGGACGAATGTCAGTGTCAGAACTCGTAGCAGCTCAAGTCGCTGTGGCACAGACAGCTCTTTCCACCGCAGGTCATTCGTTGCTGCAACAATCTGGTCGCGGACCGCGACCCGTTCGATTTGCTGTGCTGCGCCACTATGGAAATTCGGTATGGGCGTGTCGATGTCGGGTTCCTTACCACGCTGCTCGCGCTGCCACGTGCGAGTCAGAGCCAACAACCCGGTCAGCAGCGCCTGCGGGTCTCGCTGTTTGAGGACCAGGTTCTGCCATTCACTGACCGGCTGATGTTCGAGAGCGACTCGTGCCGCGTAGCGAATGAAGCGGTCTGGATGGGGGATCGCGTTCATCGCAATGTTGACGGCATCCGCATGTTGCGTGGTGTGAAATATTTCCAGTCCACGACGAATGGCACGCTCAAGAGCAAATGGCTCGTCGCCTCCCGGACCGGCGTTCGTCGCGGGTTTTGGTTTGGGGATTGCAGTAGTCGATTCGTCTCCGGAATACGTCACCCGGTAAAGACCAGACTGCACGCGACGGCCACCGATCAGGAAGTACATGGCCCCATCGTGCGGATTGATGATCACATCGGTCAGCGGCAACGGAGTTCCCGTCACGAATTCTTCCAGCTTGCCCCGGTACGTCGCTCCGGTTGGTTCGAGGTGGACGGCGTAGAGCTTGCCGTAACTCCAGTCGGCTGCGAACAACGCACGCTGGTACTTCGCCGGAAACCTGGCTCCATAGCCGAACGCAACTCCGGTGGGTGATCCGGGGCCGATGTTCACAACAGGTGGAACGCTGTCAGGGTAATAGACCGGCCACTTGCCTCCGCCACTCCGCCAGCCGAATTCCGCTCCGCTGACGACGTGACAAATACGAGTCGGACGATACCACGGAGTGTTGATGTCCCACTCCATGTCGGCGTCGTAACTGAACAGCTCGCCTTCCTGGTTGTAGGCGGCGTCAAACTCGTTGCGGAAGCCGGTGGCGATCAGCTCCCATTCTTTGCCATCAGGGTCCGTCTTGCAGATGTACCCGCCGGGAGCTCGCTTACCGCGCATGAATCGCCCGGTCGCCCGCGGCAACAGGAGGTCTTCATCCCACGTCTGGGGAACACGCGAGCTGTCAATCTCGGTGAGTGGTGTGCCGTTGCCG
>CAYSJO010000907.1:0-17976 GCA_964431285.1 uncultured Planctomycetaceae bacterium | reverse complement strand
TGGTGCGCAACCGGAATCGGCTGGTGCGCATATGGTGCTCAATTTTGACGATCAGATCAGCGTGGATCAGATTGTTGAGCTGGCACTGGAAGACGCAGAAGCCCGTATTTTGCTGGAAAAACTGCTATCCAAGCTGAATCGGGCCAAATCACGCTACCCCGTGAAAAGGGGTCAAATACACCCCGCTGGATTCGAACCAGCAACCTTCGGTTCCGTAGACCGATGCTCTATCCAATTGAGCTAGGGGTGCAAATGGGGTTTCACTCCGTATTTTAGGCAGTTAAACTGCCTTTCTGTCAGCCGTGGCAATAAATCTGGCAATAAACGACTGATTTTCGGATGCCCTCGCAGAGATTTTGAATGATGGCAAAAAAGGTTCAGCGTCGCAAGAAGGGCGGTCACAACAAGGGGTACTTCTTCCGGACGGGGCGAGGCTGGTATGCCGTGGACGGTACTCGGCAGGTTCCTCTTCGGTACGAAGACGGTGTCCACATCAAGGATTCCAAAGCCGACGATCGTGATATCCGCGAAGCCCATGCCCGTTTTGTTCTGGACCGACAGCAGGAGGCGGAGGTTCTCAACGACACCACTGTGCTCGATGTGAGCATCGCATACCTTCGGCACACCAAGAGTAACGGGGCTGAGAAGACACACTTCGATCGGGCTGACACGCTCTTCGACTTTTGCTTCGGACTGCCACCAGAATTCAGAAACAAGGAAGGAACTGCGCCGAAGCGAGTCTCCAGGAAAGAGATGGAATCTAAACGTTTTCACGCGGGCTTTGGTCGGTTGGCGGTCCGGGAGCTGACTTGGACCCATATCGACACATGGCTGGCCGAACACGAGAACTGGGGAGGGGGCTGTCGCACACGCATCCAAGCCGTCAAGCGGGCACTGAACTTCGGCGTCGAACGGAAGCTTATCGAAGAGAACCCGATCAAGGGCTACAAAGTAGACCGACCTAACTCCCGCGTGACGTACATCACTCCCGAGCAGGAGCAGGCGTGCTACCGATACGCAAATCTGACGCTGACGATCGCGATCCGCGTCTGCATCCGCACCGGAGCACGATTCGGTGCCGAGTTCTGCAAACTCGAAGCGCGACACATCACAGATCACAGTGACCGGATGGAATGGGTCTTCAAGAAAAACGAAGAGAAGACGCGACGCAAGACGCGAACCATCCGCATCACCGATCCCGAGATCATGGAAATCGTTCGGCAGCAGATGAAGCAGAACCCGGATGGACCCGTGTTCAGAAACGCAATGGGAACGCCGTGGGAACGAAGAGCGTTGTCCGGCAGGTTTCGTGCGTTGAAGGCCAAGCTCAAAGAGAACGGCGTTGAGTTGGATGCAGACTGCTGCATGTATTCCTGCAGACATACTTTCGCGAAGCGAGTCTTGCAGGGCTTTTGGACCGGCAGGTCAACCAACATCGAGACGCTGGCGAGGGTCATGGGGAACACTCCACAAGTGTGTCGCGAACACTATCTGCAGTGGAGTGAGACCGACAACGACCATCTGTGGGAAGCCGTCTAAAGAAGCTCCGGGTCGAAGCCGAATGAGGCTTCCTGCTTCTCTCGCTTCCTTCGCGACCTGGTCTTCGGCTTACCAGCGGCGTGGGTGTGTTCCTCGATGAACTCCTCGATCCATTCAGGTTTGAATTTCACCGGAGCACCCTTCGTCGTCTGGAAGAATGTGATCGTTGGACCTCGCATGCGTGCCCCCAGAGTTCTGCGTCGGGAGCGATCCACGATCTTACGCAGTCCTTTGACGGTGTATCCAAGGGCGTCCGCTGCTTCTTTGAGATTGAGAAGTTTCATTTGAAATACCGGGTTTCATATTTCACTGATCTGTCCTGTCAGGTTTGGCCTCGCCGACTCGACTGCATCCACCATCATTCCAACCCCAGCCACTGGCGGTCATGATCCGACATGGCACCCTTACGTCCGTTGGGCATCCACCCGGCACCGGAACACAGCTTGCAGGTCTTGTTGACCGTCTCACCGCACCGCGGACACTCCGAGTAATAGACCGCACACTTGAAAGCCATCTGTGCGTTACGCAATTGCACCTTTGCCTGGGCAAACGCAGCAAACTCACCACCTCGCTGCTGCGACAAGACTTCCATGCGGGTACGAAAAACGCCGATCTCCCGGATCATCTGCGTTATCTCACGACCAGTCTCGTACTCCGTGACGTACCTGTCGGGAACAGGCCGCTTGCACTTATCCAGACGGACTGGTGGTGCTGGCGGTGGTGTTGATTCCGGCTCACTGTCCGAATGAAACCCGCAAGGCGCAATTGACACGGGCACGTCACCAGCATCCGGCTCCTTGGTGGCCGGCTCCGCGTCCGCGAACTGGGCGCGTTCACGCTCCGCGACCATGACCGACACGCCGGCACGATTTTCCTCGGCCCAGTTCAGCCAGAGTTCACCGTCGTCCCACGGCAGGGCCGTCTTGCAATGCTCATACGAAATACAACCACAGTTGTATTCTGAGAACCGGTCCCAGACCCGGCGTAACCAATTCACGTATTGCTGCGACCAGCCATGCCTGTCTGCGATGGCAGTGTCAGTTTCACGGAACTGCTCCTTGAGCTTGTGCAGCCACTCTGCACTATACCAGGCCTGTTGCTCGGTGTTCTGTTCAAGCTCGCGGTGGATCGACTCTGCTGTCTCCTCGGCCTGTACAGTGTAGGCCGAAGGCGTTGTCGGGAAGTTGAAAAAGTCCTTCGTCATTTCGCTATTCCTCCGTGCTCAATGGGAAAATATCGGAGCAGCGACCTGGCCGCTCACCAACCGATTGGAATAACGAGCCGCTCGTCCGGCGTGGTCAAGCACATGATTCGAGTCCGTTTGTTCCCATCGCCGTTTCCGCGATCAGCAGCGCAACGCGAACTGGGTCCAGCTTCTTGACCGGGTGGCGCTTGGTATCGCCGGCGGGTTGGTAAATGCCCGGCTGCAGGCGCAATCCAAGGGCTGCCTCGCCACTGATCACGATCAAACCATCATCAATCAGCACCGCCCATTCTCGACCTGATGAAGTGAGGCGCGCTGAATGCAGCCCGTCTCCATCCAGCCACACCACCTGAGTCGGCGTACGTGCAATGGCAGCAGTGATTCCGGATGGCGACATCATTTCGACAGCCCCGACGTATGTGTCCCATTCTTGCCTGCGCTTGATCCGGCCCTTCGCGTGACGGCCCCGGTGTTTTCTCCGTGTCATTCTCTGAGTCCTTTCGGTTCGTGGAGTGTGTCAGCCTTGGGACCGCTCCTGTCCTGGGAGTTCCCTACGTGGTCGATTGCTTTTCTCAGAACCCGGTCGGTGCCAATGTGGGGGACGTGGGGTGGTCGGTCTTTATTAAGACCACCCCCACCCCCACGTCAGCTACGTGGTCGGTAACGTGGTCGATGACTCACCGACCACGTCCAGCAAGTGATACATTTGGCACCGGTTTCCGCGTCTCTCGACGTCGGTCGTGGTGACAGCGCCATCCGATTTCAGTTGGCCGAGAAGTCGCTCCATACGCTCTTTCGAGATGCCCGTTTCGTCTCTCAGTTCTCGCGCCGTGGCCCCCTGCTGAACCCGACGGAGGACGCCGCGAATCTTGTCACGACCTTCGCGATCCTTCTTGGCCTGTTTGACCTCCTGACGGTTCGTTGCTCCGACCAGCTTGGACGGGTCGATGTTGCTATCAGCGAGAATCCACACGGGGAATTGCCACCACAGTGCCAGTGGTTGGATTGGTGGAAAACTTCTGACCGCTGCATCAAGTGTGACGTGCCCAGGTTCCTGGTGTTCTCGGAGAACCAGATGTGTGTCAGCGGCTCGGGACTGTGCCCCGGCCCCTGCACCAACGTCAGTGACGGCCTTGTCACCCTGCTGCCCTTTGCTGGCGTGGTGGATCAGTACCCACGCGGCGTCAGTTTTTCCGGCGTACTGATCAATCAGGTTGTAGACGGCAGCCATGCCCGCGTTGTCGTTCTCACTGACACCTTGGGGAAGCATGCGGTAGTGCGCGTCGACGACGACGAGTCGGTAGTACCCACGCTCGATGCGATCGACCAGACCGCCAAGTCCGTGGTAGTCCGTCAGTCTTCCCCGTAATGACACGACGTCGACAGCGGCTTCGTAATCGGATAATGGAATGCCGAGCGTTCTGGCGACCTTCGACAGCCGATTAGCAATCGTCGGTGGATGTAGTTCGTTGTCGATCAAGAGCACTGGACCGGCGACCGTCTCGAACGTGTCCAGCCACTTACGTCCGGATACGACGCACAGGAGCAGCCCGTAGACCAGCCAGGACTTTCCGACTTTGGGTGCAGCGATAATGTTGCACGTTTCACCCGCGCGAAGCAGGCCATCGAGCACCGGTGGTTTCAACGTCGGGTGTGTGTCGATCAACTTGCCGATTGAAATCGGTTCGTGATCGGCGTCGTCGGCACGCTCGTCTTCGGCCTGGCCCGGTCGCGTACCAATAAGGGCAGCCGGGCCCGGTCTTGAATTGGTTTTGCCTTCGCGCGTCCATGTGCCCATAATACGTCACTTCATGCTGTGCCGTTAGCCGGCGACAATGAGTCCTGACCCCGCGCAGCCTCAAACTCGCGGGGTCTCTTTGTGCGCGGTCAGCCGTTAAGCAGCGGACTGGGGATCGGCACCGGCAATCTGGTCCAGGTATTGAGACCAGTCGTCGGCACGGACAAAGCACTTGCCACCGGTGTAAGTGACCCGGAGGCCGTTTCTGCGGGCCGTGCGAAATCCTGTTTCCTTCAGTCCAACGCGCTGAAGGAATTCGTTCTTTTGGTAAATCTCACCGGGTCTGATGACACCTTCGGGAGCGGTCATGATCGCTGCCATGCTGATTCTCCTGTGGTTTGCGTTCGTGTTGCATTCGGCCAATGGCCAGACACGATTAGAACCAAGGAGATCGGCTGCTGTTCGATTGCGTCACAGCGTTTGAGGAGTTTCTTCTAGAAGCTGATACATCAGAGTGCACCAGAGTGCATCAGAGTGCATTTCAGCCAGCATCAGAGAGATCAGAGAGTCTGGCTTTGGTGACCTTGGCGTAGAGCTTGGCACTACTGAGCCACATTCTCCACGATCGGCAGTGGATTTGTTGGATATACCAGGTGCCCTTACAATTGCGATTCCTGATCGACGTCCGGCTGCACGTCACACCGGCCTCATTCAACCACTTCTCGAAGTTTTCAACCGACCCAGCCACGGGGCCAAACCAGTCGCTGCCCTCACCGGATGCGGGCGATTCGGCGAACCACGGCCCATGCGGCGTCGCACGAGCCGATGCGTCGTGTTCTGATGTCTCGTCTGCGATGTGACTCTTCGGCGGATCGATTACCTCAGCGGAACTTCGTGTCGTATCTGGCTCCTCCAGTGAATGCACGATCCCATCAGGCTGGGATCGATCACCTGCATCCGCCCGCAGGGTCAGATGCGCGTCGATCCGTTCAGGCTGTATGTCGCCATGCTCACTTCTGAGAGACAGCAACATCTCTGACAGACCACGAATCGAAATCACAGCCGAATAGAGTTCCCCCCACGCTTCCTTCGCGGAATTCAGGCAGCTACGGCCCGTGTCGTCCAGTCCCTTCGCCGCCTGACGAAATTCCCGACGGCTGTCCACATCGAGCATTTCAAGCTGCTTAAGCGGGATGCCCGTGAGTAGCTGAGCAGTTGGCAACAACTTGTCGCTCGCCGTGGGGAAGCATTTGTCACCGACCGCAAATGAAATCGCAATCTGGTCGGCAACGAAGAGCAGTGCCGCGACGTTGGAGTCACATGCACGATCGGAGAGTGCCAACGGGCGGTTCAAGACATCGGCGGCTTCGGTGATCGCCGCCTCGATATCATTGTCGAAGTGCGACCGAAATCGTTCGAGCCCCGAACGAATCTCCTTAATGTTCTCAACGAGCGACCGCGTGGCCAGTTCGAGTGCTTCATCGCGGGTAACTTCACGCAAGCCGTCCATGTCCGTGCTCCTGTTTTGAAACGGGCCGACCCGGGACAGGCGACACCAACAGGAGCAAGATGTCGTCCGTCCCAGACCATTTCAGGCCGCCAGATAGCTAGTCCGATGGCCAACCCGAATCAGGATCATATCTGACGGTGCCGCATACAGTCTCGAAATAATGCGAACCCGGTACCATCTTCCCGCGAGCGTGCATGCGTGCGTATCCTGTTGGTTAGAAGCACGATGCGCGCCGGGGCAGCATCGAGTTACATACGACACGTCCCGCCCCTCTCTCTGGATGAATCAGCGCAATGCCTGACTCAGCTTCAACATCGCCGGCAACAGTCTCAGAGCCGTCGACACGTCGTTGCACAGCGTGTCTCAACGTCCAGCCGATAAGCCGGTTCTACAGACGTGATTCACGGCGGTACCGGTGGGAGTGCAAACGTTGTCATGCTCAGCAGGCGCGTGAACGGGCAGCGGCGTCGCGCATGGACCGGCGTTCGGCCCGGATCAGGGAACGCTTCGCGGAGATCAACCGATCGCGACGTCAGCGTGCCCGGCTTGCCGCCATTGATGCGACCGTCAAGAGGTTCGGTGGTGCCGCGGCGTTCGCGGAGCGAGTGCATGAGGCGCATCAGCACTTCATGTCGAAGAGTCAGTATCCCAACGCGATTGGGATTCTTCGCGGAGTGCAAACGTTGGCGATTGCGACCGCACGCCCGGCACCGACCCCGAGCCAACTCAGCGACGAACAGCTTGCCGCGCAGCGTCAGGCGATGCTTGATCACTTGGTGTTGAGTGGTGAATTGGAAGCGACAGTAAGGCGGTTACTGCGGGATGGTCGTCTGGATGCAGATCACGTCGCCGCCTGGGTCGCAGAGCCAGTCGCGGGCGTCACTGAGGCTGACTGACCACTGACTCGATCGTCACGTCGGATCATACTGATTGTGCCGGATAGAAGGGGTTGTCACGAACGATTGGTGACAGCTTACGCAGCACTGGCATTCCCGGACAGTTTGTCAGTTAATGCCACCACGTCACGTGATTCGGTCCAGGTTTCAGGAAGACCGTTGCCAACAGGCAACCGAATTCCTGCATCGATTTAACTGGGCCGAACCAATGCAGCTTTCACCGTGGCTGAATCGACTCCGATATCGTCTCCGCTCACAGGCTTCGTCACGTCGCGTTCGAACGACTGAACGACTTGAAAACCGGGCCATGCTCACGGTCACTGGTGTCCTGGTGGGGACCGAACTGTCGATATTCGTGGACGATGGTGACGACGTCTCAGTCCAGAACGATCCCACAACCGGCAGCGTCCAGGTAATCGCCAACGGTTCGCCAGCGACATCGATTCCCAGCATTCAATCCAGCATGCTGCCCGAGACGGTCGCCGGAACTTCGGTCGGCTTGAAGCTGAAGGGTCAGAGCAAAGCCCTGGCAACTCGTTTCGACGAATGCACCGAGCCGCGCTACCCGCACTTTGCCTGGCTGTTGAAGGGTATCGAACGAATGATTCACACGGGCCGGCCGAGCTACCCCGCCGAGCGGACGCTGTTGACGAGTGGGATCCTCGACAGGGCCCTCACGTCGCTGCATCAGGATCAGAAGAAGCTGACCACTCCCGAGCTGGCAATCCGCTACCAGCCAGCGGATTATCCCCATGCGCCGGAACCGGCTCTGGATTCGGATCCGCGTCACGTGTGATGCACAACAGACTTCTCGTCATGTCCCAGCCGGAGACTCAGGAGACTCGAACATGTCACCAAGCACTCGACGTGGTTTTATTCAGCAGTCGGTCGCCCTTGGCGTTGGGCTGAGTCTGAGCTCCCCTCAGAGCAGCCGGGCCTTCTCGGCGAACGATAAGATCAGCGTTGCCTGCATCGGTGTGAGAGGGCGCGGCAATTCGGTGATGCGCAGCTTCACCGCCGAGGCCGATTGCGAAGTCACTCACATCTGTGATGTCCGCAAGTCGGTCCGTGAACAGCGCGGCGCGGAGATGAAGGAGCGGACCGGGCGGATGCCGAAACTCGTCAACGATTACCGCGATCTGCTGAAGGACGAGTCGATCGACGCGTTCATGGTCGCGACGCCGGACCACTGGCACGCGATGCTCACCATCGAAGGCTGCCTGGCCGGGAAGGACGTCTACGTCGAGAAGCCGGCCAGTCACAACATCCTCGAAGGCAAGACTGCCGTGGCGGCGGCTCGGAAGAAGAACCGCATGGTGCAGATGGGCACGCAGATCCGCAGTTCGACGTTTCTGAAGGAGGCCGTCGAGTACGCTCGGAGCGGAGCGATGGGCAAGATCATCTTCGGCCGGGCCTGGGAGACCAGCCGCAACGGAGCCGTCCACCTGCCGAAGGACAGCGAACCGTCGAGCGACATCGACTACCACATCTGGCAGGGGCCGGCTCCCGAGCGGGTGTACAACGCGGGAATCGTCGGCAGCGCCTGGCGATGGCTCTTCGACTACGGCACGGGAGACCTCGGCAACGACGGTGTGCATCGCATCGACTACTGCCGGGCGGTGATGGGCCTGGACGGAATGCCAAAGACGATCTCGACCGCCGGCGGCATGTTCTTCTTCGAAGACGATCAGCAATGGCCGGACACAATGATCGTCAACTACGAATACCCCGATGCCGTGCTGCAGTACGAAATGCGGCTGTGGTCCCGACCTAAGCTCGACGGGGCTGGCGAGGGAGCCAACATCTACGGCGAGAACGGCTGGATGCAGGTCACCAATACGTCGTGGAAGGCCTTCGACGCGGCCGGCAAGCTGGTCAAACAGGGCAGCGGCGACGTCGGCCAGCAGGCTCACATCCGCAACTTTCTGGACGCGATCCGTAGCCGCAAACGTGAGTCACTCAACCAGGAAATCTACTCCGGCCACGTCAGTACCACGCTGTGCCACGCCGGCAACATCTCGTGGCGAACCGGGAAGAAACTACGATTCGATGCGAAAACCGAGACGTTCGACGACGCGGAAGCGAACAAACTCGTCGGCCGCGCACATCGCAGGGACTTCGAGCTGCCAGAGATTGCGTGACCGCGAGAGCCAATTCGACAAGCTGCGGATTCAGTCGTACGCCTTCACGTGGTGGTTGTGCTGAGTCCGCGGCGTGAGAGAGAACAGGCGGGCATTCTTCATGTGGAACCGCAGCCGAATCGGTCGACCCTGAAGCTGGTGCAGGTCCTTGTGGCCTTTCCAGGCAAGTAAGTGACGGATGTCGTCAGTCGTCAGTTTGATTGACTCTTTGAGGCCGAAGCCTTTGATTGGCTTGCCGTCAGCATCAAGGGCTTCGACGGATATCGGTCCCTCGGACGCGTCCGCGTTCAGGAGCAGCGTGTCGCCGAGGAACAGGAACGGGCGCGTCGTCATCGTGCCTTCCTCTTCGCTGGCGTTGATCGACACGAAGCCGTCGCGACGCAGAGTGGCGAGGCCGACGCCTCGGTTTGGCTCTCTGGCGTTCGGGTCTTTCTTCGGAGGATCGCCGGTCCAGGTCCACCAGTGTTTGGCGTTGGAACCCGCGTAGAAGAAGTAGATCCGGTCGTTGATGATGATCGGCTCGGGCGTAAAGTACGGTGTCACGTAACCCCAGTCCCACTCCTTGTCGCGCTTGCCGTAGGGCAGAAACGTGGCCTTGCTGGTCGCGTCGCTCCAGTCGCGCTCTTCCAGCATCTCAGCGTGGCTCAGCGGTCCGGACTCACCGACTCGTTTCCACACCACGCCATTGCGGCTGAAGGCCAGCTGCAGATCCTGGCGGTCGGTCCACGGTTTGTCGTCGGGAATCGGCTTCAGTGATTCGTTGTGGTAGGCCCCGATGACTCCGAAGTAGACACCTTCGTACGGCAGCGGTTCCATCTGGTAGAACTGCGTTGCCTGCACCTCGTCCATGCGAGTCCGCCGCAGGACCGTGATCTTCGGTGACCAGTGCAGAAAGTCTTCGCTTTCTGTCCGGCTGATCAGCCGCGTGTTGGGCGGGCCGAACCTCAGGAACGCGACGTACCGACCGGTGCGAGGATCTCGAAAAGGGCAGATTTGTGTATCGCTGAAGGGAATGAGGGGCGTGGTCTTTGACAGCGTCCAGTGAATGCCGTCCGGCGAGAACGCGGCGCTGGTCATCCACGTGGCAGCCGTGCCGTCGGGGTTGCAACTGAAGAGCATCTTGTACCGCCGTTGCGGGTATTTCTCGGCGCGGTCCAGAAAGATCCCCGGACACTGAAAGCCCTGAATCGGCGGGTGCCGGACGAGGTTCGTGCCGTCGTCCTTGAGAGCCGGCTTTTCCCAGTGGATGCCGTCCTTCGACGTCGCGTGGCAGAGTACTCCGGTCGACGTCCCCTCGGTCACCAGCCAGCCCTGGTACCACATCTTGAACAGCTTTGCTTCCGCGTCGTAATGCACCGTGCCGTAGCCGGGAGCACGTCCTTCCTGCGGGTGGCTACTGACGAGCACGGGGTTCTTCTCGTACTTGACCGGTTGGTTGAGCTGCCGCCACGTTCCGTCGAGCGATTCGACCAGGCGGTCGTCAACGAACAACTCCGTCCCGCGCAGGATGACGGCATCTCCGACCGTGGCATCGTTGACGTTCTTGAACAGCCCCGGTGGTGCCTTCAGCCCATAGCCACCGAGTTTGTTTTCATTGAATTGCCGGTCGTCCTGAGCGGTCGCCGTGCAAACAATGAGCAGGCAAGCAGTGATTACAGACAGAGTGCGAACCATTTCGGTTGTCCTTCTTGTTGCGTTACCGCGTCGCGTCGCCATCCGACGATCAGAGTGACAAGGGCAAGTCGCCTTCAGTTTAGATGCGGTCAATCGTGTTGTCGCTCGGCCGCTAATTGTCGATCTCCTCGTAACCGACTCAGTGGGCGGCGCCCAGCTTTGGCCTGCGCCGATATCGACTTTCAACGGGACGGCGAGTTCGAACGGTTGCTCCATGCACTCGCGGACGACGGCGGTGAGCTTGTCGACTTCGTCGGTGGGAGCCTCAAAGAGCAGTTCGTCGTGGATTTGCAGGACCATTCGCGCTTCGAAGGAGTCAGCCTTCATGCGGCGGTCGATCTCCAGCATCGCAAGCTTGCAGATGTCGGCGGCCGAGCCTTGGATCGGAGTGTTGGCGGCAATGCGTTCTCCGTACGCGCGGTCGGAGAAGTTGTTGCTGGACAGTTCGGGGATGTAGCGGCGGCGGCCGAGAATCGTGCTGACACAGCCGCTTTCGTGGGCGGCGGCAATCGTGTTGTCGAGCGAGGTTCGGACACCCGAGTAGAGTTCGAAGTAGCGGTCGATCATCTTTTTGGCTTCGTTGCGGGTCAGACCAAGCTGCTGGCCCAGCGCTGTCGGCCCTTCGGTTCCGCGAACCGAAACTCATCCAACACAAGTGCTCGACCGTGAGCGTATCTGCCCCAATGGTGCCCGATTTGGTGCCGCACGATCTGCACGCTTTTGCCGCGTGATGCTCGACGAGATCGAGGTGAAGTCGTATGTCGGCGGGCTCGCATCTGCCGCACTCGGCGTTCAAAGGCCAAACGCCCGACGAGATGTATTTCGGCACGGGCAAACTCATACCGAAGAAGCTGGAAGCGGCACGACTGTCACGGCTGAAGGCGAATCGAGCATTGAGTTGTCGAACGTGCAAGAATCCAGTTTCGATTGGCAGTTGAACCCCAACCAGGAGAAACGGGAAAGCCGTGCACCAGAATACATCCAGTTCCAGCACGACCGCCATCACCAATGCCGCCAGTGAGTATCAAAACTTGATCCCACGGATTTGATTATCCACAATCTCGGCGCCGAGAACTCGGACAGAAAATGTCAGAATGTCGTGACAATCAGCTCTGCTTGACGTCCCGGTCGTAACCAGCGAGTGGAACTGCGGTACGACTATTGAGACAGGGTCCACACATTCACGATCACCATCAGGATGACGAGCACCGTAAAGGCTAGCGTGAGAATGCCGCCGACAACTAACCCGGCCATTGCATCGTCCGACCGCATCGACTGCTCGTCATCAATGGCCCGTTCGGTGAGAGAGTCAACTTCTGCACGGGACGATTTATCCCTGCTCCCAACGAGAGCACGGATAACCATTTCAATGGACCGGATGTCTCTCCGAACGGCATCGCGCGGGAGTGTTGCGATGAGGGCCTACTCCTGCGGATCAAAAACGTTTCGCAGATCGGAGTCGAAAGCGGCGTCCTGGATTGTGCTTTCGGCGTTGATCGGCTTTGTGTTGAGCCGCCACTCGATCAGTCCGACGTCACGCGGAGCCTGGGGACTGTCCTTGCCAGCCTTGATTCGATATCCCGTTCCGAAAGCTGTCAGGATCGCGCCGTCGCGCATCAGTGTGGAAGTCGTTGCCTGACTGCTGGGCCACCAGTAGGTCTCGCCCTTACGTTTACCGGTCCAGACATGCATCAGATACCGGTGTTCGAGATCCCAGCCGACGCCATTGTCGTGGCTGACGACTGCCTCGATCCCGAATTGCGGGAAGCCGTTTGGGTCGTCGACATATCCGAGTCGCACAACGTAGGTCATAACGACGTCCTGATTGGGCATCAGGACCAGCGACGGGTGATGGCGGCCGTAGTCGTAGAGCTTCTCAACGGCTGCCCACGTGCGGCCGTCATCTTTGGAGATTGAGATTCCCAGCCCTTCGTAATGGTCCAGAGTCTTTCCCTTCAGCGCTCGCGGAACATCGGTCCTGCAGGCTGCCAGCAGATCGCCGTTGCCGGCGCGGAGCAAGGACACTTCATTCACGCCCTTCCATTGCGGGACTTTGATTGATGCGCTCCACGATTGCCCTTTATCTGTGCTGAACCGGATGTAGGCCTGCGAGCTGGTCCCTGATTGCGCGTAGCCCGTCTCCGCAAGTTGCGTGATCCTGCCAGTCCTCGGATGACGATCAGCCAGCGGCGGATCCCAGATGCGCCAGGACGTCTGGTCTGACGTCGGTGCGATTGCCACGGGGCCGCCCCAGGTCTGGCCATCGTCCGAGCTGAACCAGCGCGCGGGGTGTCCGGTTCCGACGCTGCCTGTCTCGTAAAACATCAACTGCCCCTTGCCGAGATAAGCCAGGCTCGTGCCCAGACCGACCGAAGCTCTGCCATCGTCGCCGGTGCGTACGGGACGAGGCTCTGTCCATGTCGCTCCGCGGTCGTCGCTGGTCAGCACGAAGGCGCGATGCGGATAGTCGCAACCCACCAGCATCAACAGCCGATCCTTGTCCGGCATGTTGACCATGTAGGGAACGGCGACCACCCGATTCCAACTCTCGGTGACGATCTGAAATCTCGCCGGCAGCCGGAGTTGGGCGGCCGCGCCGTTAAGCTTGCGGACTGTGTGAGGCTGCCAGCCGTTCGGTCGCGAGGAAGCCGTCTGGTCGCTCTCCTCGTTCACGGCCAGGTCGCGCAACACTTCGAACGGGGGCTCATAAGCCGCTTTTCCGCCTTCACGCGATGTGAAGAAGTTGAACAGGTAAACGCCGTCGGCTCCTGCTCTGATGAGTTGAGTTGCCGCGTCGCCGTATTCGTCGGCGGTGAGGTTCTTCTGGCCGCTGCCTTTCGTGCATTCGATGCCGCCGTAGACAGGCACTGTTGTGATTGCCTGCTTCCATTGATCAATCGGCAAATCGCCGCGCTCGAACAGGAATTCAGAAACCGCCACGAAATCGACCCAGCCGTGCTTGACCCACGCGGGTACGTCGCAACCAAGTTCTCTTGCGGTTTCGGGCGTCGGTGGAGTGCGACCGAAGTTCGACGGCGGACGCACCGAGAGCACCAATCGGCGACTGCGTTTGCGTCCGACCACATCAAGCATTTTGCGCACGCGCTCGACCAGCGAATTCATCTTTGCAACACGTTCGGCCGTCGAACCGTCCTTGAAGAACCGAGGGAAGCGGTTGAAGTCGAGTTCGATACCGTCGCAATCGTAGCGCTCAACGGCCTCCTCGATCAGTCGAAACGTGTAATCGCGGACCTCGTCGTGTGCGAAATCTATCGCTCCGCTTCCTTGATACTGTTTGGTCCCCAGCCGCCAATCGGGATGGTCGGCTAGAAACTGCGTCCGCAGGAAGTCAACGCCATGATCGTCGTTCATGCGAAACGTCAGCAGCGCTTCGAGGCCGCGGCGCTTTGTTTCGGCCAGCATGATCGCGTACGGATCAACGCCCGCATCGAAGAACGCTTTCAGATTGGCGAACCGCTGCCTTTCAGATGCCGGCCATTTCGCTCGTTCTTCCGGAGGGGAATGAGTGCCGCGCATCGTGCCGACTTTCGTCGGATAGTACATGACTTGCGCGTTGATGCAGACCAGCACCGTATCGACGCGACTCCCGTCGTAAGCCACCTCTTCGATCAACCGCTTCACGTCGTCAACGTTGACCGCCACCGGACCCTTGCTGCCGGCCTTTGTCGACAGGCACGAATCACCGTCGAAGTTGTAGAGCACACGTCGCGATCGCGTCGCCTTTCTTACCGGCTCCGGTTCATCCTGAGCTGATGCACACGACATGACCTGGCTGACGATAACCGTCCACAGAATCAGCGAGAGGGAGCGGTGAGTGAAAACAGACATGGAATCTTCGTCTCCGACTTGATTGTTCTGTTTTAGTGCGGCTGCCAGGTCTACTCGGATATCGTCAGCTGGTACACCTTGTCGAAAGTGCCGGCTTCTTCGTGGTTGAAAACAGCGATGAACAGTGCTCCTTCACCAGGCGTCAGGTAGTACGGTACGACCTTGCTGGAAAGAAACTCACTGAGATCATCCCACGTTCCTTCTTCTAAGTCCTGCCAAGTCTCGAAGCGAATGAACTTGTTCTCGTCATAGTCATTCTTTCCCGCGTACGTGGGGCAGAAATACGAAGTGCCGTACCAGTGGCCCTGGAAGAAGTCCACGTCGTTCAGGACCAGACCGGTCGACTTCCAACTGCCAGCCACTGCATCTTTCCTCTTCTTGAAGCTGTTGTGGATTTTGTACTGCTGTTTGCCGAAGTCGATGACTTCGACCACAGCACCAACACTTGAGCCAACGACGTAGAGCCTGCCGCGGACAATCGTCAGCGAGCGTGAATAGCCCAGGTGTCGGGACAGATCGAGCACGTCTGCTGTTTTGCCGGCAGCCTTGAACCGAAACACCTGGCTATTGTCCGGGTTGAGCGAGTACATCCAGCCAGTGGATTGATCGAACACGACGTCGTGGGGACGCTTGAGCCTGGTATCCGCCAGCGAGGTCAGACGGTTGTGAACCTGTGAACTCGCTGGATCACGAAAGGTGATCAGCCGGTGGTTTCCAGTGTCCGTCGCATAGAAGAGCCGATCGTGCGGGTTGAAAACGACCGAATGTGCGTCCTTCAATCCTTTGATCGCCGACTCACGAAACGGCGACTGTGAATCGGTCCGAAAGAACAGCCGATCAGCCGCGGTTACGATCTCGGTCCTGCCTCTAAAGGCGATGTGCGTGCACGCCGGGAACGAATCGATCTTCGGCGCATACTCGGTGATCTGAATGTGGCTCGAAAGAGCCTCATCTTCGGCCCCTCCAACGAGGGCAGCGCCAGGGTACATTAGACTCACAATGGCGAAGAATATCCTGGTCAATTTCACTGGATCCTCTCGTCCGTTCGGAGTCCACTGGGAAGATCATGTGCCCTGACTCACGGTATGACACCCAATCTGCTGCACCTTGCCGAGCAGCGATCTACGATCCTGGCTGAGTCGACTCAATCGAGTCTGTCACAACTCATTCGTGAATCGTCATCGGATAGCCAGCCAGACATCGTTCGATCAACTGGTGTGCGAGGCATCTCCCAAACGGACAGCAACTGCGATAAGTCCGATAAGCCGGAACTGCCTTCCGGTGCGTAGCTTGCCTCACGACTTGCGCCGGAGTTCCGGAATGGGATCGCCTTTCGAAAAGATCGGATTCCGGCGACCCGCGAATGATTGCAGGGCCAGTTGCACGTGGTCGAAGCCGAGGTGGTGAAAAATCGTCATTAGAAAATCGTACGGTGTCACGCGTCGTGAAATCGGGTCTTCGCCGTTTTTATCTGTCGCACCAATGACCTGCCCCGTTTGAATGCCGCCACCGGAAAACAGCATCGTGTTGGCTCGTGGCCAGTGATCTCGACCGGGTTGCACGGTGCCTTTGGCACCGCTGGCCACGCCTCCGCCGCTGCTGGCGACGTTTGTAATTCGCGGCGTGCGGCCGAATTCGCCGGTTACCACAACCATGACTCGCCGGTCCAGCCCGCGGTCGTAGATGTCCTCGATCAATGCGGAAACCGCTTGGTCGTAGAAGGGTGCCCGATGCCTGTTCGCGTCGAACACGTGGTGATTCACGGCGTGGTCATCCCAGTTCGCGACACGACCACATAGCGGACCATCGAATTCGGTCGACACGATGTCCACACCCGCTTCAACGAGCCGCCGAGCCATCAGACATTGCTGGCCCCAACTGTTGCGTCCGTATCGATCCCGCAGTTTGTCGGATTCCTCAGACAGGTCGAACGCTTTGGCCGCATCGGGGCTGGAGAGCAGTCGCAGAGCCTGCGTAGCGAAACTGTCAAAGGCCCGCATCAGTCCCGTCTGGTCAATGTCTCGCCGCATGAGGTCGAGGTTCTGCCTGAGACCGCTCCGCTCGTTGAGGCGACGTTTCGCTTCCACATCAGACAGTCCAAGATTGGGGACGTAAAACTTCGGCGCGGAGGGATCCCCGGTCACTTTGAACGGTTCGTACGACGGACCCAGATACGCCGGGCCCGCAATCTGGAACGAGTCGTAGCGATCAACGGGATTAATGGTGACGTAGTTGGGCAGTTGCCGGGACGGTTCGTGCCTCAGGTAGCTGGCGATGGACATCCAGTCGGGATACGTCGGCTTCGGCTTATCGGCTGAAGCCGGATCACCACCAAGCACTCGCAGCGAACCAGCCGGATGTCCGCCTGCGTTATGAGCCACAGAACGCAGCAAAGCGAATCGGTCCGCACACTGGGACATTTTCGGGTACAGCTCGGTCACTGAAATCCCAGGCACGTTGGAGTCGATCGGACTGAACGGGCCACGGTAATCCGATACGGCATCCGGCTTCATATCGAACGTGTCGAGATGACTTTGGCCACCACGCAACCAGACCAGAATAATCGCCGTGTCGGACGACCGACTCGTAGTCGCTTCAGCCCGGGCCCGGTAAAGACCTTGCAGCGTGAGCCCGGTAAAGCCAGTCAACCCGGCCTGCAGCAATTGTCGCCTTTGCAGATAATGGGTCATCGAAGTCCTGGTGTGTTGGTGAATAGGAATGCCTGCGAGCCATCAAGCACTGGGAACCTCTAAAACGGGTGATTGAGTTTTTAGAGGTTCCCCACTGTACAGTCTGCCGCAAGTCGTACGCGACAGGAAGTCCCGTTCATGCCGGCGCTTCCCGGCCCTCAGGAATTTCCCGCGATGCTTGTCGCTCGGTTGGATGCGGTCGAACTGCGAGCAGCAACGGCTGATTCGATTCCCGTTGGCCGCGGAGCAGTGGAAGCACTTTTGAAGGACCTGGCAATGATAAGAACTTGCGGGCTGACTCTGACCCTCGTTTTCATACCCGTGTTAATGAACGCGCAGGATTCGTTGGATGACGAAACACGCGCGCTGATTGCCCGAGGTGCATCCCGGGAACTGCAGACGACATCTGCACCGCCGCCGGGTAATCCGCTGGAGCACCACGCGTCCGGCTTCGCCAAGGTTCTCTGTTCGGCAGTGTTCGTGACCGGCCTGACCCCGGAGTTTGCTGCCGAAAACATTGGGTACTTCACGGCTCCCTACGAGGAGCGGGCTAAAATGAAGTGGCGCATCGACCGGGAAAACAAGGCCGTTCATGTCACATTACCAAACGGTGTCACTCGCACGGCAAAGTTCATCGGTGACCTTGGTTGCCTGACATTGCCTCGTGGTGAGCAGTCGCCCTTCTTTGAGCCGCCTAACATCGAATCAAATCTGCCGGACGCCGCAACGACGAAG
>CAYSJO010000906.1:0-2620 GCA_964431285.1 uncultured Planctomycetaceae bacterium | reverse complement strand
TCTTTACCAGCCAGATACTGCCATTCGGCATTCGGTGGCATCAACGCTTTGCTGTTGTCCCGGATTTCCGCAGCGTTTGACTGGTCACCAGATCCCGCAACGGAAACTGGATTCGCCGTTGCAAACAACACATCACCGTCGACCAGAAGTGACCCCCACCTTGTTGCCTCGCCGGAATTCAATTCAAAGTCGCGAGTCGTCTCGCCAGTTTGTGCGTCAAGTTCCAGCAACTGGTCGACATACACCACGTAAACGCTATCCTCAAGCGATACATAATTGCTGACGATCTCTCCCGCCCCCGGATGGTGACTCGTGTTGTTGTAATACTCGCCGAGGCCCGGCAACTCGCGTTCCCACCACACGCGGCCGTTGTAGACATCAACACAACGAAGCATGTCGAGCCCCTCGATAAACAGCCTTCCCCCCGCGACCTGCGGAGACGGCCCGTGTCCATGCCTGGGCAGGACGCGGTCGTTCGGTGGACCACCAAACCACAACAGTCCAAACGGCGGCTTCACCCGAGCGTCCGCCGAGACCACGCTGTTCGTCGCATCGCCATATTGATGTGACCATACGCCCGAGTCGGGCAGTGACCCACACGACGAATGACAGTCCAGTCCCCCGAACGAGACACTGACGCAGCAGTCAAACCTGGATCACCGAGCGATGCGGCGATGTGATCATGCTGCTGGTCATCCGTCGCAAGGCAACACGTGCCACCGTATGGCCTGAGGACCTGAAACAGTTCACGCATCTCATGTGGGTCGTAAGTGGCCGACGTCTCGGCGAAGACAAAACTCGCAAGATACGGCGGTAGCTTCGCCGTTCGCGGTGAGGCATCCAGTACTGAAACTCTTCGTCCAAAGCGAAGATCATCTGCGGCTTTTGTGCGAAAGTCTGTCGCGGCGACTTCATCAGCTTCCACCACAAAGATGTGCAGGTCTGTGTTCTCAAGCAGTCGACTGAGGACCGGGAAGGAAGGTGACCCGAGCGAGATTGTATATCCATGCGCCTGATGTGCGAATGTGGTAATTGCATCTGCCCGCCGCCCATCAACAGGCGAGGCGTCCGCCGTCGCCAGTTTGCTGATTGCAGGTTGATTGCCCGGAACATCGAATACTCGCGGGCTCCGCTTCGGGGAATCTGGCGTTTGGCCGAAGCAGGTCACATCGCCCTGCAGTGTTGTGACAAACAGGCAGCGGTTCGCTGCGATCATGGACCAGACATCGCCATTCACCTCCGCCGACCAGACGGGTTCACGCATCGGACCTGAATCAGACAGGTCATACGCGGCGATTTTTGCTCCATCAGCAGTAAAGACACGATCGCCGGCCTGAAGAAACACTCGGCTCGGTCCATCCACAGAAAACCGGTCGACCTGTTCTGACTGCACTGTGATGGTCTTCTTCTTCCTGCCACGGCGATCGGTTTCAGTCTTTTCCCCGACATCGTCTCCAATCTTTGTCACGACAATGTTCGACCCGTCGTTGCCGATGATCCCACAGTGTCCGGCCACACGTGCTGCGAACCGACCTGCACCGATACCGTCTGAGCCCCGGTACACATTTCCTGCGACGAAGTACCAGTCGTTGCTGGTGAGCACTTCATATCCACCATTGCCCTTGCCACCGAACTCAAAGTGCTTCAATTCACCGGTCTTCAGATTAAAAGCGGCCGGCAATGTGCGTCCGCCGGGTACCAGTAGCGTGTCTCCGGCAATGGCCAGGTAACCCTGTGGCGAGATTGACCCGAAGGAACTGGCCCCGTGCGGGTGCGTAATGAATCGAGCACCTGCTGTGCTGTTGGTCCACATGACATCGCCGCTGGCTGCGTCAACCGCTCGCACGAAGACTCCCATCGATGACCAGATGCTGGCAGAGAAGTAGGCGACACCGTCGCGAACGACGACGCCACCACGAGCTGGCCACATCGAGATCAACCGATCGTTGCCGATGATCCGACGCTGCGATGGTGCACCATTGATCTTCCAGTGTCGCGAGCCATCGGCCAGTGACCGGCAGTGCAGGCAGCCGTCATCGCTGACTACAAAAACCCGCCCGTCAGCAATAGCTGGGGCGAAGCGCACTGGCCCTTCACTGAAGTAAGTCCAGGCGATTTCGCCGGTCTCAACTTCGATCGCGACCACCCAGCCGTCTACCGGCGAGCCAATCACGAGACATCCGGCTGCGCAGACCGGTTCATATCCCTGGTCAAACTGCAGCTTGGGTTGAGATTCAGGCCAAGCAGGAGTCGTTGGCCCCATCCGACACACCCAGTGAGCCAGAAGATCTCTCGGCAGCGTGTCTGTGGTGGCACCGGACCGGCTCGAATCGTGTCTCCACATCGGCCAGTCTGCACTTGAACCAGGCTTCGCGACAAACAGCAGGACAGACACGAGGACCGCGATCACCACTCTCATATTACCCATCCCCGTACAATGAGATCCGATGTGAAGTCCGGACTGCTAAGGTGGTTGCCGTAATACATGCGAGACAGCTGTGGAACTAGGCTCTGTTTGAAAACGACGCGTATTAGAAAATGGCTCGCATGTACCGCTGAATGAACGCCAGGCGAACGATACCACCGAAGTTCAATGCGGTCTTTTCATACCGTGAAAACA
>CAYSJO010000905.1:0-7033 GCA_964431285.1 uncultured Planctomycetaceae bacterium | reverse complement strand
AATCGGGTCTGCTTCAGGGAACCGTAAATTTCACACAAAGGCACGAAGACACAAAGAAGGGCCTGTATCGTCTCATCTCATCGTGTCTTTGTGAGTTCGTGTGAGTCTCCTCAGTCTGGTTGTGGCTGTGCCGCATCCGGAAGAGCCGGGACAACACGACACGACTGACAACTTTGCACGTACCGGTTTCAAACGACGTCAACGAGTCACCACGGATCAGGCAAATGAAATACCTTTCAAATCGGTTGATGAAACGACATTTGCTTGCGGTGCCCGCAGCGTGCGTGTGCCTGGTGTTCGCCGGGAATGTCGTTGGTGATGAAGAGCGAATCCTTTGGACAACTTCGCGAGTCAAAGGCTCACCGGAACCACCACTGCCGTTCATCACCGAGCGGGCCTATCCACAACTCAAGTTCGACAAGTGCCTGGACCTGACAACGGCTCCCGGCAGCGATCGAGTGCTGGTGCTTGAACAGGGCGGCAAACTGTTCTCGTTCGTCGACTCTCCCGACGCCAGTTCCAGAGACCTGGTTATCGATTTCGCGAAACAGGTTTCAGACGTAAAGAATGTCTATGCCTTTACGCTGCATCCGAAGTTTGAACAGAACGGCTATCTTTACGCGTGCTTCATCAAAGCACCGAATCAGGACGACGGGACGCTCGTCGCGAGATTCAGCGTTTCAAAGACCGACCCGCCGACGATCGATGTCCGTTCGCAGAAGGACGTCATTACCTGGCGGTCCGGCGGTCACAACGGGTGCTGCCTGAAGTTCGGCCCCGACGGATTCCTTTACATCTCAACGGGCGACGCAGCTCCGGCAAATCCCCCCGATACGATGAAGACTGGTCAGGACATCAGCGACCTGCTGTCGTCGATTCTGCGCCTCGATGTCGATCACCCGGAAGAGGGGCAGAACTACCGCATCCCGCAGGACAATCCGTTTGTCGATCACGAGGGGGCTCGCGGCGAGATCTGGGCCTACGGGCTGCGCAATCCGTGGCGGATGAGTTTCGACCGCAAAACCGGCGACCTGTGGTGCGGAGACGTTGGCTGGGAACTGTGGGAGATGCTGTACCGTATCGAGCGCGGCGGGAACTACGGCTGGGCCGTGACCGAAGGGCCGCAGTCAACGCATCCCGAATGGACTCGAGGACCGACACCGATCCTGCCGCCGACGATCGATCATCTGCATACGGAATCGTCATCGATCACAGAAGGGCTGACTTACTACGGCTCGCAGCTGAAGGAACTGCACGGGGTTCATATCTACGGCGACTACGACACGGGCAAGTTCTGGGGCTTCCGGTTTGACGACGGCCGGGTCGTTGATCACCGCGAACTGGCCGATACGACTCACCGCGTTGTCGGCTTCGGCGAGGACACGCGGGGCGAGCTGCTGATCATCGATCACATTGGCGGAACGCTGCATCGACTCGTGCCGAATCCGCAGCGTGCCGAGACCAGCGACTTCCCCAGGCAGCTCAGTGAGAGTGGTCTGTTCTCCTCGATCGGGAAACTGACTCCTGCCGCCGGCGTCGTCGCGTATTCGATCAATGCGGAACCGTGGGCCGATAATGCCACGGCCGAGCGACTGGTGGCCGTCCCCGGTGAGGAATCTGTCAGGCCGGGCGGCAAGGCGTGGTCATTTCCGAAGGACTCCGTGCTGGTTAAGACGCTGTCCCTGGAGATGAAAGCGGGCGACCCGCAGACGCGCCGTCGAATCGAAACACAACTGCTGCATTTCGACGGCCGGGAGTGGTTGCCTTACACCTACGAGTGGAATGACGAGCAGACCGATGCCGCGCTGGTTGGTGCGACCGGTTCGGAGCGGCTGTTCGAGATCCGCGATGAGAACGCGCCGGACGGAGTCCGTCAACAGACTTGGAGGTTCGCCGGTCGAGCGGAATGCCAGCGGTGTCATAACAAGTGGTCCGGACCGCCGCTGGGCTTCCAGACGGCGCAGCTGAATGTCCCGGCGACTGACGGCGATGAATCGATCGATCAGCTGTCCCGGCTGGTGAACATGCGGCTGATCGATCAATCGGTTCCAGAGAAAGACCGCCCGCAACTGGCGAATCCCGGCGACACCCGCGCGACGATCGAAAGTCGGGCACGAGCGTATCTGCACGCGAACTGCGGACACTGTCACCGCAAGCACGCCGGGGGCGCCGTTCTCTCCCATATGCATTTTGACCTGGCTCTTAAAGATACGAACATGTTGAGAGCGCGGCCGACACAGGGCACGTTTGGCATTCATGCCGCACAGGTCATCGCGCCGGGCGACGTTGCCCGGTCAGTTCTGCTGTACCGCATTTCAAAGCTCGGTGGTGGACGCATGCCGCGGCTGGGATCGATCGAAGTCGATCGCGCCGGCGTCGCGCTCATTGCCAACTGGCTCGCGCAACTTCCGGCCGGTGATGACACCGAGGCCGCCGGAGAGGAGACTGCCGTTCGTATTCGAGATGCGGAATCCGTGAAGCTCAAGAACCTGCTCGCGGCCACCAGCGCCGAAGCTCAGGCACAGGTCGTCGACGAACTGCTCACGTCGACAACCGGCGCGATGCGTCTGCTGCGGGCCGTTGATTCGAAGACACTTTCACGGCCGGCAACAGTGGTCGTCATCAGCAGGGCGACCCGGCACAGCGACGTCCGGATTCGCGATCTGTTCGAGCGGTTTCTGACGCCGGCCCAGCGCATCAAACGGCTCGGCACGACCGTGCGGCCGGAACAGATTCTGTCATTGTCCGGCGATGCCGCGCGAGGACGAAAGGTCTTCTTCGAAGCCAGCGGCGTGTCGTGCAAGAACTGCCATCGCATCGGAAAAGAAGGCAGACAGGTCGGCCCCGAGCTGACAGTCATCGGGAAGAAGCAAACGAAAGCTCAACTGCTGGAGAGCATCCTGGAGCCCTCGAAGCGGATCGATCCGAAATTCGTGACGTACCTGGTCGAGACGACCCAAGGCAGCCTCATTTCGGGGCTGCTCGTCAGCAGGACCGACAAGGAAGTCGTGTTGAAGGACGGGCAGAGCAAAGAGCTGCGCATTCCGGCAGAGGATGTCGAACTGATCGTCCCGCAGCAGAAGTCGCTGATGCCGGAACTGCTGGTCCGGGATATGACCGCGCAACAGGTGGCCGACCTGCTGGCCCTGCTGCAGTCTCTGAAGTGACGGCCTGTAGTCGATACGGAAACCGATTCTATGAACACGACTGAGCGAATTGATCGGCGCGGCCTGCTGGCGGCCGGAGCATCGGCCGTTGCGGGGGGTGGTGTCTGGCCCTGGTTAACGGAAGGCCGGGTGGCCACAACGACGAAACCGAAGAAAGTCGCGGCGGTGGTGACGGCGTACGCCAAAGGTCTCCACGCCGACGTGCTGCTTGGCAAGATTCTGGAAGGCTGGGAGCAGGATGGCGGACCAGGTCCGGCTCTGGAACTGGTCGCGATGTACCTCGATCAGCTTCCGGAGAAAGACCTGGCTCGGACGATGTCGAAGAAGTTCGGCATTCCGATCTTCGACACGATCGCAGGCGCCGTCACAGTCGGCGGCAGCAGCATTCCGGTCGACGGAGTGATCAGCATCGGCGAGCACGGTCGCTATCCCCGCAATGCCAAAGGCCAGGTGCTGTATCCACGTCGGCGATTCTTCGAAGAGATCACTGATGCCTTCCGGAAATACGGCCGCGTCGTTCCGGTCTTCAATGACAAGCATCTGGGGCCGGTCTGGTCCGATGCGAAGTGGATGTACGATCGTGCGAAAGAACTCGATGTCCCGTTCATGGCCGGCTCGTCGATGACCGTGGGGTATCGGACGCCAGAGATTAACGTGCCGATCGAGTGCGGGATCGAGTCAGCGGTTGCAATCGGCTATTCAGGCCTGGACATCTACGGCAGCCATACACTGGAGTTTCTGCAATGTCACGTCGAGCGGCGGCGGGGCGCCGAGACCGGCGTCAAATGGGTGCAGTGCCTGCAGGGGCGAGCGATGTGGAAAGTGCTCGACGACGGCCTCATTTCGAAAGAGACTTTCGACGCAGCCCTGAAACAGCTTCCCAGACTGGGAGGCGGACACTACGTCGACATGCGTGAGAGCGACCGGTCGACGCTGTTCCTGTTCGAGTACAACGACGGGCTGATGGGAGCCGTCTTCATGCTCCCCGAAACGATTCACGGGACTTCCGTCGCGCTGAAACTCAAAGGCAGAGACAAACTGGTCGCCACGCGATTCGACGAACGCACAGAACCGAGCCATCCGCATTTCGCTTGGCTGCTCAAGGGTATCGAACGCATGATCCATACCGGAAAGCCAAGCTACCCCGTCGAGCGAACGCTGCTCACCAGCGGCATCCTCGACCGGGCTCTGACCTCACTGCAGCGACATCAGCAAAAACTGCCGACGCCCGAACTGGGCATTCGCTACCAGCCTGTCGACTACCCGCACGCTCCGCTCCCAGTACTGGACTCCGCGCTAGCGTAACTGATCATCGATGTCGCCATGGCTCGGTGGCCGGCCTGTCCGGATCACGATTCGGGTCCGCCTTCCACTCGGCGTATTTCTCGCCCCACTTGGCCTTTTGCACTCGGTAGGGTGCGATGACGTCGGGTTTGAATTCGGGACTCTTTTCGAGCGATTCGATCTGCTTCCAGCAGTAGAGCTTCGAACCGCGGAAGTGCGACTCGATGAATCCGAGGGGGACGCCCTGCGAAAACAGGCCTCGTGAGCAAACCACGCCGCAACCGCGCTGATCCGACGAATAACAAGGGGGAAAACAAAGCTGCCCCCTTTCTATCTTCCTGCCCCTTTCCAACTTTCCGGACCGACGATGCCGCTCCTGCGCTTGAGCTCAGCCTGATCATCGGCGTTTTTTGACGCTTTCGATGCGGGTAAATGCCTCGATTCGATGTCCATCGCGATTACGAGTGGGCGCCGATTAAGACAATCATCAACGCATTAGCCGGATTCCAGGTACGGATAACGACCTGGTGCGCGGCAAAGTCGCAGGTAGAATTTCACCTCTCATCCTTCAATTGTCCCACAAGCCTGAAGAAGCTCTGCTGTAGAACGCCGGACACTTCGCCAACCCAAAAGAACGTGTCGGCCTCGTCCGATGATTTGCCACTGGAATACATCCACAGCTTCTTGCCGGCGTCGGCAGCCACGGCGCGCACGGAGACTATTGCCTGGCGATGGTCAGGGTACTCTGGTTGCCAGCAACAACCGAGATCAGCGGAAAGTTCGTAGGGCCCCAGTCCCAATGACGTCGTCAATGGATGGGCGGCAATCGACGCAGCGTTCCCGACTCCGCGTTGGGTTTCGATCTGCGGGATCACGATGAAGTGCGCTTTAAACTCATCACGCCAAGTCTCGTAATTAAGATCGCTCAACCAATGATTGCCCAGGCCTCCGGGACGTCGCTTGCCGCAGGGCGGCATGAACAGGGCATCGCGAGCCCCGTCGAGTTGTTCTGTCGTTTCCACTCCCGGAAGTATCACACCACATGGACCCAGGTCTGGCGCTCTACGCAATTCCGATGTTTCACACGACACCGTGCGCATTAACACTGGAAAGTCAGCCAACCGCGCCACCTGGCAAACCTGCGCAATGAGTTCGTCAGAATGAGGGCCGTGTTCACGATCGACGACGAGGTAATCCAGACCTCCGCGTTGGCAGATTTCGACCAACTGCGGCCAGACGTGATCGGTCGCCATCACTCCAACAACGGTTTAGTTGGCGGCGAGTCTTTCTTTGAGTTGTTTGGCGGGAGTCAGCATGAAATCAAGGCCCTGGTGCGTGCCAAACGCTGACGCCCATGTGATAACCATCACGTTGAGGTGATTGCTTCGAATACCACGCGGTCACGATTGCGCCGTCCTTCAGTTGTACGCTTGACGGGTAACCACAATCCGCATTTCCGATTGCATGAGCCAATCGCAACGGATCGCTCCACGTCGTGCCATCAGTCGCTACTGAACTTCGCGCAGGCGCCGCAAACGCGGAACGAACCGGCTGCACGCGAAGAACATCCCCTCATCCTGCTTTAGTCGCGGTTCATTGCCACTCGTGATATGGACGCCCGCTGGTTCCAGGCCAGCCACTCGCGCGTTTCTGAAGTCGTATCGCGTTTCGCCCATTCCCAACACAAGCCAAACGGTGGGAAGGAAACCGTCGTACCGCGCGTCGGTCAGGTAAGCGGCTTTGCGGGCGTTCAGGGAATGATCGCGGTCGGCCGTGCGGCGTCGGAGCGACGGTCCGCCGAGGTATCCGTTGACACCGAGTAGTGCCCGCTCCGCCAGCATGATATTGAGCAAATCCTGAGCGGCTCGTCGCAGCGTCTCATCGGGAGCATGATCGACGAGGATGATGAGCGGATTCGAGAAGTGATACTGGTAACACTTCGAGTTCCACTCCACAAAGCCGCGTTCCATGCGATGCGCGATGAACTTTCTGATCTCGCGAATCTGTCCATCCACATCGCCGTCGCGATATTCCTCGGCGAAGAGGCCGATCGTGAGATACATCAGATCGTGGTTCTCAGTAAACGATGGCGGCCAGTGCGCGCGTGTTCTCAGAGCATTCCGGGGCCAATTCCTGATGTAACCGACGATACGGGCTTCGGCCTCGTCGGAGAGACGCGGCGAATCGCGACAATCGAGCAGCGTCCGCAGAAACCTGATCAGGTAAATGTCATTGTCCCGAGGCGGCGACGTGAACGACTCGAAATAGCCGTTCGCCTTCGGAACATCACGGTTCAGAACCAGTCGCGCGTGATTGAGCGCCCAGCGGCGACCGTCTCGCGCGTCCATCGCCAGTTCCAGCTTGCCAAAGTTTTCAACAATCCATTCGAGATACTCGGCACGCCTCGCTTCGATCTGCCTTTTCTGGTCGGAGGCATCATCTGCATGCACTGCACTGAAGGTCGCCAGCAGCAGGGCGGTAAGGAGTGTGCAGGTGGGTTTCATTGTGCGATCTCGGACTCCAATGCAATCCGGAAACCAATGGAGATGTTTCTCTGAAAAGGTGGTAGCCCAGCTCGGCTT
>CAYSJO010000904.1:0-8328 GCA_964431285.1 uncultured Planctomycetaceae bacterium | reverse complement strand
GGCCGGACTGGCCGAGGCGGAACTTGTTGGTGTCGTCGCCCGGCGCGACGAAAGCCTGAAGGCGATTGCGCCAGAGCTTCCAGGTATCCCCGGCTGGACAAACCTGGGTCAGGCGATCGAACAGTGCGACGCCGAAGCATGGGTCGTTGCGTGCACGACTGCGTCGCATGTGGCCGTGACGCGTGCCCTGCTGGAAGCCGGAAAAACCGTGCTTCTGGAGAAACCAATCTCGGAAGACCTCACAGACGCTCGCAGCCTCGAACCGTTGGTGAGTCCTGATTCGAGCAACCTCATGATGGGCCACATCGTGCTGTTCAATAGCGAGTTCCGGGCGCTGCAGGACGAGGCCCGTCAGCACGGACCGATTTTGTACATCAATTCCGTGCGTCATCGACCGGCGAGTATTGTGCAGGACTTTGCTGGAGAGAATCCGCTGCACGCCGCGATGGTTCACGATCTGTACATGGCGCAGGCGCTGGTCGACCGCGCCGAACCCACGGAGTTCAGTGCTCAGTGCCATCGGACGAAATCCGGAGCAGTGGACCTCGCCCTGGCACAGCTCAAGTGGGGTGATGGCCCTGTGGCGTCTTTCGCGGCGTCCTATCTGACGCCGGCAGGAATGCCGCCACGCGGGATCGACCGCACCGAAGTGTTTGGCGACGGCTGGGCAGCCCGCATGGTCCCGAATCCGCGGCCAATCGAAGTCTGGGGCGAACAGGCGTCGTGGCCGATGGCCTTGGAGATTCGCACGGATGCGACCGGCCCAACAGGCATGATGGCCGAAGAACTGCGGTGCTTCTGCGGAGTCGTCCGGGGTCAGCAACCCGTCCCCGTTGGCGCGACTTATCACGACGCCCTTCAGGTGCAGAGCTGGATGGAACGTCTGGAAAAGCTGCGCGCGGGCAATGCCGGTGATTCACAGTAGCTGGGCACCATCCCCTGGATCGGAAGCGGACATGGACCCGTGGGAACGTTACGACTGGATCGGGCACACGCACCTTCTGCTGGATTCGTACGGACACTGGCTGGGCTCCGAACTGATCGCCCGTAATGGATCCCATGAGGAACAGGCTCGACGCCTGTTTGAGGCTCCGTTTGTTGTCGTGTCGCATGGGACACAGACAGACCCGATCCTGAATTACGGGAATCAGACGGCTCTCGATCTGTGGGAAATGAATATCGATACACTGCTCGAAACGCCGTCCCGTCTGACAGCTGAACCGGTGCATCGCGACGAGCGAGCTCTGTTACTCGAACGAACCACACGTGATGGTTACGTTGACGACTATCGCGGAGTTCGCATCGCTCAATCGGGTCGACGGTTTCTGATTGAACGGGCGATCGTGTGGAATCTTGTGGATGTGTCCGGCCAGAGGGCAGGACAGGCGGCGACGTTTTCCGAGTGGACGTGGCTCAATGAGTGAGATAACCGAACGCTCTTCATGCGGCGGCCAGGCCGATCCGTCGCGCGCCGACTTTGAGGACGATCCGCTCAGTACGCCCGTTCAATTCAGTCGCGGTGTGGGCCCACAGCGTGCGAAGCTGTTGGAGAACCTGGGCATTCACACGGTGCTCGACCTGCTGTTGTATCTGCCGCGTGATGTGCTGGACGTGGGCGATGTGCGGGCGCCGACTGATCTTGAAGCTGGAGAACACCAGACTGTCTGCGGGACAGTCGTCGATCGGGAGAGTCGTCAGATTTCCGGCGGACGATCACTGACGGCCGTGTTGATTCGATGTGACCGTGAATTCGTGCGTGGTGCCTGGTTCAACCAACCGTGGATGCTCAACAAGTTTCGTGAGAACCAGTTGGTCGTCTTCAGTGGAAAGCCAAAGCGGTCTCAGGGACGCTGGGAATTCAGTTCGCCCCATGTCCAGTGGCTGGGTGAGGATGACACAGGGGACGGACCAGTCCAGGCTCTGCCACAGTACGGTCTGACGGACGGTCTACGGATGCAGGAATTGCGCCGCATTGCTCAGGCGGCAGTCGAGGACTTTATCGAGTTTCTGCCGGAACGCATTCCGCCCGGAACTGTCGAGCAATGGAAGCTGCCCAACATCCGCGATGCCGTGCGCAGTCTGCATATGCCCGAGTCGGCTGAGAAGTTTCATGCGGCCCGACGGCGACTGACGTTCGAAGACCTGCTTGAGTTTCAGCTCGGTGTGGCTATTCGTCGGCGTGCCTGGTGGCGAGACAATACCGCTCCCATCCTGCCAACGTCGGCCAAGGTCGACAGCCGCATTCGTCGACTGTTCCCGTTTCAATTCACGCCCGGCCAGGATCAGGCTGTCAAAGATGTTGTCGCCGATCTGGCATCCGGACAGGCCATGCATCGGTTGCTGCAGGCGGACGTTGGAGCTGGCAAAACAGCGATTGCGATGTACGGGATGCTTGTCGCTGTGGCTGCCGGATTTCAGGCGGCGCTGATGGCTCCCACGGAACTGCTTGCTTCACAGCACTGGCAGACCATCGATACGGCTCTGGCAGACAGCCGTGTGAAGCGTGCACTGCTGACGGGCAACCTGACACCGAAACAGCGAGAACAGACGTTGCAGGAGATTGCGGACGGAGAGGTGCAGTTGATCGTTGGAACGCAAGCACTGATTCAGCAGGACATCACGTTCAGCAATCTCGGCCTGGCGGTGATTGACGAGCAGCATCGCTTCGGAGTCGGACAGCGAGCGAAGTTTTCTCTGGGCGATCATAACCCGCATGTGCTTGTGATGACCGCCACGCCGATTCCCCGCAGTCTGTGTCTGACACAATTCGGCGATCTGGATCTGACCATCGTGTCCGATATGCCCCCCGGAAGGCAGCCCGTCCGTACCTGGCGTGTGCAGGACCCTGCGAAGCGATCGAGAGCCTGGGGTTTTATCCGGGAACGGCTCAGCGAGGGCCGGCAGCTGTATGTGGTCTGTCCACGTGTCGGGGAAGCAGAAGATCAGGATTCGCTGCCATTCGACACACCCGATCCCGTTGAACCGGTTCGCGACGTTCCGACTGGCGGTCAACTAACTGGAAGTACTGAAGAGCTGTTTTGCGAACTTAAGACTGGGGAACTGGAGGGCGTTGAGATCGGCATGATTCACGGTCGCATGAACGCTCAGAAGAAGGCCGACACGATGGATGCCTTCCGCACGGGCGAGCTGCAAGTGCTGGTCTCGACCACGGTGATCGAAGTCGGCGTCGACGTCGCCAACGCGACTCTGATGGTCGTTCAACAGGCCGAGCGTTTCGGTCTGTCTCAGCTGCATCAGCTTCGTGGACGCATCGGGCGTGGCAGCCATCAGGGCTACTGTTTTCTGTTCTCTGATGCGACGAATCCGGATGTGGTCAAGCGACTCGACTCGCTGGAAAAGTGCTCCGATGGATTCCGCATCGCGGAAGTCGACTTCGAACTGCGTGGCCCGGGCGACATTCTTGGTAAACGTCAACACGGAGCCATGCCGCTCCGCTTTGCCCGCCTGCTGCGTGACCGGCCGCTGGTCGAAGAAACTCGCAATGCCGCGTTCGACCTGGTCGAATCCGGCCGCTTCGATGAACCCGACTTTGTGCCGCTCAAGACCTCGGTGCTCGAACGCTTCGGCGAACTGATGGACCTGCCACGCAGCGGTTGAGTGGCGTTACCAGATCGCCCAGAGTTCCGCGAGACATTCCTCTTTTCGTTCGCCCATGCCGCAGGCACACACGATGGCCTGAAATTCATCGGCGATGTCGACACGGCCTTCGGTGTCAACGAATGCCAGGTCCGCCTCGAGCTGTGCAAAGCCCTGTATGCACTCCCGCAGCACATCCATACGCCCGTCTTCGTCCGCCGACGGAGCAAGTGCGATCAGGTCGCGAACAGCGGTCTTCATAGTCTTGCGAGACAGGCGAACCGCATTCGCCGGGAAATGCTGGGCCCAGTTGGGAAAGAATCGCTGATTCGCCAACTCATCCAGCGTCACATTACTGAGATATTCGGCACGCTTCTTTTTTGCCTCGTCCTTGAGCGCAAGCTGTCGGCGTTCCTCGGCCTCTGCCAGTAGAGTTTCGCGATCATTGTCCCACTGCCATTGCATGAGACAAACAGCGGGCATTCGATCCCAGTAGCCATACGAGTTACACGGTATCGAAAGATCATCTTCGTTCGGCTCGATCGTTCCGATGTAAACGAACTCGCGTGGGACAAGACCGTTGACCCACAGCGAGTGTCGTTTACCTCTCAGGCCGGGCTTCATGTACATGGTGATTGAGAGGATCTCTCGGATTGCATGGAATCTCATTCCCGATCCACGCCGAACCAACGACAAGAACGGGGTCGCGCTGCGCAGTCCCGCCGCCTTCGTTTCCTGACGCACTGATCACGCGGCAAACGGCATAGCGTCCGTCCTCGAGCGGCACGGCGTACGCATCGCCGAGCATTGGGCGCCGGCCCTTCTTTCGTGCCATTGAATTTCCACGCTCCTGAATTCCAGCCCAGTCGTGGGACCTTAAATCATCTGCAATAGCTCAGAACCAGCGCCGCTTATCGACCAGCGTCGCCGGGTCTTCGCCGTTGGCGAACAGTCGCACGTTTTCGAGCAGTGTCGCCAGGTGCCGTTCTGAAATCCGCGGAGAGGCTGCGGCGACGTGTGGTGTGATGATGACGTTCGGCATTTGCCACAGCGGATGGTCTGCGGGCAACGGCTCGATTTCACATACATCCAGAGCGGCGCCGGCGATCATGCCGTTCTGCAGCGCGGACGTCAGGTCGGCCTGGTCGACGATCACTCCGCGACCGATGTTGATCAGATAACTGGACGACTTCATCTGCTCGAACTGTTCTGTGCGAAACAGTTTGTATGTCTCCGGCGTGTGGGGTGCGGCGATGACGACAAAATCGCTTGTGGCCAGCAGGTCTGGCAGACGATCGGTTGGCCAGACGTCGTCCACGATTCCTGGCACACTGCGACAAACCGGATCGACGGCCAGCACTCGCATGCCGAAGCCGGCAGCTCGACGACAGATTTCTCGACCGATGTAGCCAGCTCCGATGACTCCTAGCGTGGCGTCGGAGAGATGCGTGTGAGCGGCATCCATGTCGCTCACATAAGCCGGACCCATTTCGAATGTCGGCTTCGACTCCTCGCCACCGACGGCATCCCACCGGGCTTCAAGTTGCCGTCTGATGTACGTGTGCAGATTGCGGGCAAAGCACAGAACAAAGCCCATGACATGATCGGCGATCACGTCGGAGAACAGCCCCCGCATGTTGCTGAGCTGACAAGGATGCTCGATCAACTCCGGAAACAGATAGTGCTCAAGGCTGGCTGTCGGACTCTGCACCCACTTGAGCTGACCGGCAGCGGTGAGCAGTTCGAGAGACATTTTTCCGAAGAAGGCGTCCGCATCCGCAATCTCGCGAACGGCATCTTCGGGTGTCGACGCATTGACGACCTGCATCGACCCCGCCGCCTCGCGGATTTTCGTCAGCCTGGCTTCCTCAACAGCGGGGTGAATCAACAGTTTCATCAAAGCACCTCTTGAAGTTTTATATAACCATATTCGAACGAATGTAGGTGCGACTTCGGTTCTGTTCGGTCACAACGCACCGCGTTACTGATCTCGACGATAATCTGACTTTTATGCGAAACTTGACAGACGTCGCTGGCCCGGGCAACGTACCAGTGACGATTGTGGGGTTTGTGACCGTTTCCCGTTTCGATCAGGAGTCATGAATGGCTCTCTTCCGTCGCATCCTAAGCGGAGTCCTGGCAGCAATGCTGCTGGTACAGCCCGCCTTTGCGTCCGGAAGCTGCTGCTGCACGGCGAAACCGATCGAGTCGAACGAAGCCGGATTCACGGTCGAAAACGGTGAGTCGCCGGTCGTCTCAGCAGGTTGCCCGCGCTGTAAAGCTGCTGCGAAGCAATCGAGCGACAGAAAGTTCTCACACTCCGTGGAGTCCGACGGTTGCGGTTGCTCCCGTAACAGCCGCGCGATTCCCGCCACTGTGACGGAACATCGTGACATTAAGCTGGAAGTCTCCCGGTCGCTGTGGCTGCCCAGTGAAGTCACTCACCTGCCCGATGCTCGCCGCATTGCGACGTCGCAGGTTGCTTCGCCAACCGGAACCATTTCGCTGACTGTGCTGCATTGCCGCTGGCTGGCCTGATCCACGCCACTCGACTTGCACTTCATGCGTCTGCTGTGACGCATCGAACCGCCTGCACTTCACGACGGGCGGCTCCACTTTCAAAGCACTTCCGTTCAAGGAGATTTCGTAATGCGCAAGACAATTGCACTGTGTGCTGCTGCCGCCGTGACTGTCGGCCTGTTCGCTGCCGCTGCTCAGGCAGACAAGAAAGAGGCCGGCAAGGAAAAGGAAAAGAAGTTTGCCGCGACCTGCCCGGTCTCCGGCAAGCCGGCGATTAAAGACAGTAAGGTCAAGTTCGCTGGCAAAGACGTTTTCTTCTGCTGCCAGGGATGCCCGGGAGCCTTCAAGAAGGACCCGAAGAAGTTCGCCAACCAGGTGAATGTCCAATTCCTGGAAACAGCTCAAATCACGCAGGTCGGATGCCCGATCAGCGGACGTCCGTTGAACAAGGATGCGACCATCGCTCTGGGCAAGACCAAGGCCGCTTTCTGCTGCGAGAATTGCCTCGGCAAAGCCGAAGCCGCGCCAGCGAAAGAACTGGCCGCTCTGGTCTTCAAGGATTTCGACAAGGGATTCACGCTGCAGACGAAGTGTCCTGTGAGTGGCAAGCCGATCGTTGCGGCACAGGTTGTCAAGCACAACAAGAAGAACGTCTACTTCTGCTGCCCAGGTTGCCCGGGAGCGTTTAAGGCCGACCCGGACAAGTTCCTGGCCAAGCTGCCGCAGTTCCAGACTGAGAAGAAGAAAGATAAGTAAGCTTCGAGTCTGCTGTCATCTGGAGATTCAGCCCGGTCTGTGAATACAGGCCGGGCTTTCTTTGTCTTCGCAGCCGTTGAATGGACGTGCCGAATGAACGACCCTCTGGCTCCGGCTTTCGAACCGCCGTACTACGCCGTGGTCTTCACGTCCGAGCCCACGGGCGAAGACGAAGACGGCTACCAGCAGATGGCGACTCGCATGCTGGAACTGGCAGCAGCTCAACCCGGCTACCTTGGCGTCGAAAGTACACGTGGGGATGACGGCGTCGGCATCACCGTCTCTTACTGGCGCGATCCGGAATCAATCAGCAACTGGCAGGCGGTTGCCGAGCATCTTGAAGTGCAGAAACTCGGCCGGGAAAAGTGGTATCAGCGTTTCCGTCTGCGCGTCTGCAAAGTCGAGCGAAACTACGGCTTTGATCGATCCGACTGAGCAGCGGGCGGCGACTTCGACGGGTTGACCCGGTATTCCATCCATTCGTCGGCCGTCCACTCCGCGGCTTCCCTCCCATACAGCCGCTCGACAATGTGCAGCGCTCCGTCGATTCCTGCCGTCACACCACCGGTCGTGATAATCCGCCCGGAATCAACGACGCGCCGATCACTAACCACTCGGCATTTCGGGGACGCCGATTGGAGCCGCTTAATGCCCCACCGGTGGGTCGTGGCTTCAACACCGTCCAGCAGGCCGGCATCAGCCATTAGAAATGCACCCATGCAAACGGACATCGTGATGGGTGTCTTCGCCGCAGTCTGCTTCAGCCAGGCGACCCCATCCCGACCGACATTCCCCATCGCGCCCCCGGGCACAACCAGAATGTCCAGCTTCGGAGCGTCGCTGCAGGCGTGATCCGGCGTGACCTGAATGCCTCCCATCGTTTTCAGCAGTTGCTTCGAGGGTGCGATCGTCACGACGCGGAACTGCCGTCCATAGCCGGACACGATGAAGACCTCCGCCGGGCCGGCGAAGTCGAGTAATTCAACGCCTTCGAACAGCAGGATCCCGACCGTCAATGGGCCATCGGGTTTTTCGTTCGCCTTCGGAGCCTCGTCGGCGAACACGCTCGCAGCAGAGGCGAGGACTGACAGAAGCGCGACACGGGCGGAGATACGCGGCGAATGAGAATTCATTGATTCGTTCCATTCAAGACTGAGGGTCGCGGTCGTCGATCCGCATCACAGTAGTGAGTACAGTACTCGGTCGGTCGCCCAGCCACGATTGTGACGAGCCGCGACGCTGGCCAATGACGACAAGTGAGCACTTCATGTCGCTGTTTCAAACGAACTTCACTGAACTGGACTGGTGCATCGTCGCGGTCTATCTGCTGACCTCAATCTTCGTCGGTATCTGGGCCAACCGCTATGTCGGCAATCTGTCCGGCTATCTGGTTGCGGGGCGAACGCTGCGGATTCGTCTGGCTCTGGCCACCATGACGGGTACCGAGATCGGTCT
>CAYSJO010000903.1:0-24035 GCA_964431285.1 uncultured Planctomycetaceae bacterium | reverse complement strand
TGCCATAACATTTGTCTTTGGTTTTTGTTTAAATCCCCCCCCCCCCCCCCCCCTTAGCGGCGATTTCTCGCAACTCAGGCCGCGCTCGATCGATCTCGTCCTGTGAGATTTGTTCAGGAAGCACCGAGGCGGATGCCGTCGTTGACTGGCCATGCTCCGGACGCGTCGCATGATTCGCCGGTTCGAAATCGCTCGTTCTTGAATCGTCACCAGTCAGCTCGAACCGAAGCTGAGTGTTTCCCAGCGAAATCACGTCCGATGATTCCAGCTCCCGAAACGTCACTTCGATTCCGTTGACCAGCGTTCCGCTGCTGCTGTCGAGGTCCGTCAGAACCATGTCGCCATCTCGATTTTCGACACGACAGTGCCGCCTCGAAACCTGACTGTCCGCGAGACGAATGTCGCACTCCGAACCCCGCCCGATCGTGATTGGGTGGCCATCCCATTCAAATCGAACCTGACAGTCCTGCTCATCGACGTCGGTCAGCCGAGCCCGCATGACACCCCCAGGGAAACAATCAGAGCCTGGTCGCACTCCGTATCAGCCAGAAATTGTATCATCGCGCAACGAGAGTCACGCACCAGAATCGACGGTCAGAATCACGACCTGGTCCGGCCTTGAGTGTCCTCGCGTATCACGCGCGTGCGAGTTCCACAGCGCAACGAACCAGAAGTTCTTTTGATTTTCTGATGCCCTCACGTTCGGGCAACGCTTTGCCTTCGTATTCGATGCCAACGTAGCCGTTGTATCCGGCGTCAATGACGATCTTCATCATGCGTCTGAAGTCGGTTTCTTTCTTCCAGCGATTGTCGATGGTTACGAAGGGACGTTTTTCGTCGAAGTCGTACGTCTTCGCGCTGACAGCTTTCGCGAACGGCATCAATTCTTTGACTCCGGTGTATCGGTCGTACCAGTCGCCTTTGTTGCGATCGATGCCGAAGTTGCCGAAGTCGGGCAACGTGCCACAGCCTTTGTGGTCGACGGTGCGGATCACTTCAGCCAGCCATGCACCGTTGGATGACAGTCCGCCGTGGTTCTCAACGATGACACTGATTTCGTGCTTTGCACCGAACTCTGTCAGTCGACGCAACCCGTCAGCTGCACGCTGCACCTGTTCCTGATACGTGCCCGCACTGCCCGCGTTGACTCGTATCGCGTGACAGCCGAGGAACTTTGCGGCTTCGACCCACTTGTAGTGGTTCTCAACGGCGGTCATTCGTTTTACGTCGTCCGGGTCTCCGAGCTTTCCTTCGCGGTCGATCATGATCAGCAGACTTTCGACGCCTTCGTTCGATGCTCGCTTTTTCATCTCGCCCAGATACGCCTGGTCCTTTGCCTTGTCTGCAAAGAACTGATTGACGTACTCCACGGCGGAGATTCCGAACTCGTTCTTCGTCACCTTCGCGAAGTCCAGGTTGTCGAGTTCCCCCGCTTTCAGCTCGACATGCAGTGACCACTGTGCCAGCGACAATCGCCACAGCGGTTTGCCGTCGGCCGCTTGCGAGAAATCCGCCATTGCCAGCCCTGCGGCGGTTGCGGATGTTGTTCTGAGAAAATCCCGACGGGTTATGGATCCGTGCATGAGCGCCTCGCTCCTTGATTTCGGGTGTGCGGAAAGGAATGCGGAGAGATTCAGTAGCGACCGGGTCAGTGAAGGTCAACGAATGGCAACTGTCGCTCCTGTGGCACTCCGTCTGGCAAACTTGAGCGGAATCCACACTTTTTCCAAGAATTCGAGCGGTGGCACTGGAATAGCGGTTGCGCTCGACAGATCTTCTCGCCCGTCTCAACTACGAATCACAGAGACCTGTATCGAGTATGAGGTGCCGCCGTGGATGAGTTTCTTGCGTTGCTCGCTTTCCTGGTGTTGGGGCTGCTGGTTCTGTGCCCCATTGCGACGCTGATCATCCTGACGGGTCTGCGAACGGATGAACGTGACCGTGGAAGACGGCAATTCCTCGCTCTGACCAAACTCGAGGATGCCGTCGCGCAGAATCGACAGCTGATTGCTCGACTTTCCGAGCGGATAACGTCTGCAACACAGCCGACGACTCCCGAAGAAACCGAGACGAAACCGCTGGAAACGCAAGAAGAAGCGACGACTCAGGACGAGCCCGAGACCGTTCCTGACGTGGTCGCTGATGCGTCGCCGCAGGCGACGCGTGCCGCCGACGAACCGGAAGAAATCGACGACAGCGTCGCCTTTCTGCCGGCCGACGCCCGTGAAGAACGTCGTCCACAGCGATTGTCACCGCGTGAATTCGCCACTCAACAGGCCACCCGGTCGCAGGAAAGCGAGTCCCCACCGATCAAGCGAGTCGGCCGGGCGCCGAAGCCGGTTCCGCCGCGTGAGCCAACACGGTTTGAAACGGCCGCGCGCGAAGTACTGCATCGCATCTGGAACTGGATCATTGTGGGGGAAGACCAGATCCCCAAAGGCGTGTCGGTTGAATTCGCCGTCGCCAGTCAGTGGCTGCTGCGAGTTGGCATACTGCTGCTGGTCGTGGGGATCGGTTTCTTTCTCAAGTACTCGATCGACCACCAGTTGATCAGCGAAGTCGGACGTGTCGGCGTTGCAACCGCGGCCGGACTGGGGTTGCTCATTGGCGGAACCCAGCTACTGGGTGGCAAGTACCAGGTACTCGGTCAGGGACTGATGGGCGGTGGCATTGCCACGCTGTACTTCAGTGTGTTCGCTGCGGCCAATTTCTATCACCTGCTACCGATCGAAGCCGCATTCGCCGTGATGGTCGCAGTGACAGCCCTGGCTGGCTGGACCTCAGTGCGATTCCGGTCAATCCTCGTTGCCATCCTGGGAGTCCTGGGTGGATATGGCACTCCGGTGATGCTGTCGACCGGCGTCGTCAACTTTGTGGGGTTGTATGGCTATCTGCTCGTTCTCGTTGGTGGCGTCCTGTGGATCTGCAGTCGCAAGCAATGGCCGCTGCTGAATTACCTGTGTCTGGTGTGTCACTGGGCATTGGTGCATGTCTCATTGCGGGATTACGAGACGGTCAACTTCATCCAGGTCATGCCGTTCCTGGCTGCGTTCTTCGCTCTCTTTTCCACCATGGTGTTTGTCTACAATCTGCGGACGAAGACTCACTCAAACGTGCTGGATGTGCTGGTTCTGTTCTTCAATGCGGGCGTGTTCTTCACAGTGAGCTACCGGCTGATCGACCAGTCGTTCGCCCGCGAGTGGATATCAGCAGTCTCACTGGCGCTGACCGCCTTCTACACGGTTCACGTCTACTACTGCCTGGTGCGAAAAGTGCTGGACCGTGAGCTGATGCTCAGTTTCACGGGCCTGGCATCCTTCTTCCTGGCCATCACGATTCCACTATTGCTTTCACGTGAATGGATCACGACCAGTTGGGCCATCCAGGCGCTGGTGATGTTGTGGATCGCTCTGAAGCTGGAAAGCCAGTTTCTGCGCCATACGGCGTATTTGTTGTATGGCCTGGTGCTGTTCCGCTTCGGCCTGATGGATTTGCCACAGCAATACGCGTCCGTGCCAGCGGCAATGCGTCTGGGTGGCTTGCCGATGAGTGCTTACCTGCTGCAAATGGTACAGCGACTGGTAATGTTCGGTGTTCCAATCGGATCGCTCGGACTCGCCTGCCGGTTGCTGAAATCGCATCCGGAAGCCGCTCCATGGCAGGTCGCGGCCGAGACAGATATCCCCGGCTTGATCCGTGACAATATGGCGATTCGAGCGGCCATTGCCGCGGGCACGGGAATGCTGTTCCTGTTCCTGCACCTGGAACTGAATCACTCCCTGGGCGACCTGGCACCGATGCTGCGACTGCCATCGCTGACTCTCTTATGGCTGGCCATGTGCGGTCTGTTGCTGTGGGGGTACCACAACTCAAGCAGCGAAGTCCTGCGGACAGTACTTGTCCTGTTCGTGGCAGGGATGTTGCTCAAGTTATTTGTCTTCGACCTCAGATCGTGGGACGTCTCATCGCGCTGGCTGTTTGACGGGCGGTACATCTTTTTCCATGCCGGACTGAGGTTATTCGACTTTGGCGCGGCGATCGCATTCTTCGGGCTGGCGTTCGTCTTTCTGCGAGGCCCAGGCGAAACTCGCCAGTTACGCGTCGTCTTCGGTGGGATTGCCATCGCGCTGCTGTTCCTCGTCCTGACGCTGGAGCTGAACACGTTTCTTTACCACTACGTGGCCGGGTTGCGGTCGGGGGGCATTTCCATCCTCTGGTCAGTTTTCGCGCTCAGCCTCCTGCTGTCTGGTATCAAGAAGAATATACGTCCGCTGCGGTTGGTGGGTCTGGCACTGTTCTCGATTGTTGCTGCGAAGGTGTTTTTCGTGGACCTCGCGAAGCTGGAGCAGATTTACCGAATCGTCGCGTTCATCCTGTTGGGTGTACTCGTGCTGTGCGGATCGTTCGTGTACCTCAAGTACCGCAGCGATTTTGAGGTGGACGAAACGCCAACCGGAAAGCTGACGTCCGACAACGACGAGGCCGACGACAGAGAGTCTGATAATCCGTCGACAGATCGGAGTATACAGTCGTGAAACCTCTCATCATCTGCCTGATTCCAGTGTTCGCCACTTGTGTGGCTAGTGCCGACGAACCAACTGCATACCAGTGGTCGAGGCCGATTCAATTCGAGGCGGATCAGAGAGATGAACTGGTCAGCGTTCCACTCGAAAGTGACGTTTATCGAGCGACGCAGGATGGTCTGTCCAACGTCCGCATTCTCTCGTCGGATCAGCAGTTCGTGCCGTTTCTGATACGCAAACAAACCGTTCAACGGGATCGGGTGGAGCGTCGGCGCTGGAAGGCGCGGGATGTTGATCTCAAGCCGCTCAAGGAAGGGGCGCTTGAGATTCGCGTGAAGCTCCGCAAAGACGATCCACAGCCGGAGGGTCTGACACTGTCAACTCCACTGCGGAACTTCGAACAGCGAGTGCAGGTGTTTGAGGGAGAGGATACCGATCCGCTGGTCAGCGATGCGGTCGTTTACGACTACTCCCAGTACATGGACGTCAGCCGGCGGGACATGCGGCTCCCAAAGAACTCAGCCCGCAGCTTTCGAATCGTGGTCGGCGCATTGACGGCCGAGCAGGAGACACAGTTGCTGGAACTCACACGCCAGCTGCGGGGTGGCGAAGAAGAAGAACGGCAGGAGCGGACGACAATCAAGCGGCGTCCATTCCGGATTGACCGCATCGATTTCTTCGCTCATTCAGTCCACCGCATGGTGCCCCAGGAAGCATCGATTTCGCGACCCGTCGTTGAAATGAAATCCGAGACAGATTCTGAGAAGCAACAGACGCTGATCGAGATTCAAACGAACCGTGAACTTATGACGAAACTGCATCTCGAAACAGCCGATCGGAATTTCAGCCGCCGTGTCCGTGTACTTGTGCCTGAAACAGAGGGGGTCCGAACTGTCTGGCGAGAAATTGGTCAGGCCACGGCATTTCGTTTTCGATTCCGAGATGTGGACGAAGAATTGCTTGAGGTTTCATTCCCGGAGCAGCGGCACGAGACCTACCGCATTGTCGTGGATGACCGCGACAGCCCACCGATCACCTTCGACACGGTTTCTGCCGAGGGACCCGTCCACGAACTGGTGTATCTGGCTTCGGCCGATGCCCGGATGCAATTGGTCTATGATTGGGAGGTCGTGGAAGGCCCCAGCTACGACGTGGCCGCAATTCGAGCCGTCCTGAAATCCGGCGAGGAGACGTCGAGGGCCACGCTCGGCGATCCGGTCCTGAATGATTCGGGCGGGGGCGGTGTCCCGCTCAGGTTCAAAGATGTCGTCGACAATCCGATTGTGATCGGTTGCGTCGTCTGCGTTCTGGTGGCCCTGCTGGCGATCGCGGGCCGTCGGATCGATGCGCTGACGCCGGATGGTGACAGCGGTGATTAGCCGGTTTGCTTTACGGCATCACGGTCAGCATGCGGAGAAAATAGCTATGTGTGGCCTGGCCCAGATCCTCGATCGAAATGATGCAGACCAGCAGTATGAATCCGAACATGAAGCAGTATTAGACGGCAGCGGGGCCCGATTCGTCGTGGATGAACTGTGACACACCGCGAAGGAGATCTCTCATGTTGCACCTGTTGCCGAGTCCGAAATGCGCCCCTCGCCGTCACGGTGAGTTGAACGGAAGTCGGTCTGAATCCGGTCAACAGTAAGTCGAGTTTCCGTGTTGTGTCGGAGACGGAGGGATATGGCTGAGAATCTGTTTGCGACAGTCATAATCCGTTGCGGATTTGGGACACTGTCCCCCAGGAACCGGATTGTCCGTTTGTATTCTGCCGTCACGAAAGACGGTCTTCTCACGGCTGAAGTTCGCCAGGTTGTGACGTCAAAGTCGCCCCAGTCTGACTGGATTACGTTTCCGGCACAAAGGCGGCTTTCGCGTGTAGTTCCTGTGGGTTATTCAAGAAGTCGTTGCTATGCCGGATCTTCGGATTGCGGCGGTCCTGCTTCGCGGACGCTGCAGTTGCAGAGGCAGGGGGTCGATATCGATCCCGGGAAGGTCCGGTTGTCTCATCTGCGGGAACACATATGTCACGGAACGACGAACTGCAGCAAGAGCTCGAACAACTCCGCCAGCAGAATGCGGACTTGCAGCAGCAGATTCTGCATTCTCAGAAGATGGTCGCGGTGGGACAGCTCGCGTCGTCGATCACGCATGAGTTCAACAACATCCTCACGACGGTGATCAACTACGGAAAGATGGGGCTGCGTCACAAAGACGTGGCCACTCGCGAAAAAGCGTTCAACCGCATCCTGTCGGCCGGACAGCGAGCTGTAAAGATCACGAACGGCATGCTGGCTTACGCCCGGGCGAAGGGCGACCGCCGCGAGGAAATCGACCTGGCTCTGGCCGTCAACGATGTGCTGATCCTTGTCGAAAAAGACCTGCAGATGCACCGCGTGCGTCTGCAGACGGACATCCTGGGGAATCCCGTTTGTGAAGTGAACGTGTCGCATCTCCAGCAGGTGGTGATGAACCTGATCGTGAACGCCCGCCAGGCGATGGATGACGGCGGTCGGCTGTTTCTGACCGTCCGCCTGAGCGAAGACGGCACGATGGGCGAGATTTCTCTGCGTGACACTGGCCCGGGAATCCCCGCTGATAAATTGCCGAAGATCTTCGAAGCGTTCTACACGACGAAGGATGCCGACGAACACGGGCAGGGCGGCACTGGTCTGGGACTGGCGTTTTGCCGGGATGTCATCGAAGCCCATCACGGACGTATGCGCGTGGAGAGCATTGTCGGTCAGGGAACAACATTCACGCTTCGCCTGCCGGTGGCCGCCGCCGCAAGCGAGCGCAAGTCTGCGTGAGCCGGGTTTTCAACCATGCCAGTCGCAAACTGGACGACTCAGTCCTTCAACGTCATCCAAAGTTTACTGTTCAATAATCCGCACCGTGTGATCAAATACAGCGTGCGCGATCAGAACGGCGAATGGAAAAACCGGGCCGACAAGCCGGCACCGGTCACGCGATTGTATGAGCATGAAGCATCACCCGAGCGCACCTGCCTGCAGACGGTTCAATTTGTGCATCACATGCTGATACCTCCAGGCGGTCGCCACGTCGCCGAATTGCATGTACATCCTGACGCCGAGGAAATCGTCGTGATCACACAGGGAACGGGAACAGCCGTGATTGGCGACTCCGATCACGCCGTCGTGGCCCAGGACGTCGTCTATGTGCCACCGTCGACCGAGCATGAGTTCCGCAACACCGGCGCGGGGATGCTCGGTGTGCTGTTTATCTGCGTTCCAACCGGCGAGGGGCTGGCCAAACTCGCGGCGGCTCAACTGGCGTAGAGTCGTCGGCGACCGCTCTTTCCACGCTCCGGCGAAACGCGATACCGTGTGCCTCGCGAAGGTCATCTCTTCAGGCATGGATGCCAATGCCTCTGGTTTCGACACTCACGGAAGCAGCTTCCCGATCCCGTTGGCGATTCGGTCGCTCGCCCATTGCGCACCTGGTCGGCGCCCATGGTTCGGGCATGAAAGCACTGGCTGAACTGCTGAGTGATGCCGGCTGGACGCTCACTGGCTCAGACCTACAGCCTTCTTCGACTCGTCCGCAGAAAAACGGAGGGCGATTGCGTCGCGTCCACCAGGGACATGCGGCGGCACATGTGCCCGGTGCTGTCGACGTGCTGATCTACAGTCCTGCGATTCGTGACACGAATCCCGAACGCGAAGCGGCGCGCCAACGGGGCATAGCAGAGCTGTCTTACGTAGAAGCACTATCGCAACTCATGTCTGAGCGGACAGGAATCGCCATCGCCGGTACACACGGCAAAACGACGACAACGGCCATGGTGGCCGCGATCCTGCAGGAGTCTGGTCAGAATCCCTCGGCTCTAATCGGCGGCGAGGTGATTCAGTACGAACGCAGTGGATGGGCCGGAAGCGGAGAACTGCTGGTCGTCGAGGCGTGTGAATATCGCAATCACTTTCTGTCGTTGAATCCTCAAATCGCGGCGATTCTGAACATTGAGCCGGATCACTTCGATTGCTTTGCCACGATCGAAGAATCGCGAGCTGCCTTTGAGCAATTCGTTTACCGCGTCAATCCGGATGGCCTGCTGCTGCTACGCAGCGATGTCGCTGAGACACTGCGTGATCGGTTGCCCGCTCGTTCGGAGATCGTGACCTATTCCACAAGCGATTCAGCGGACTGGTCGATCTGCAATCTCGACATGCGGCAAGGCAGAAGCCACTTCGAAGTCCATCACAACGACAGACACTTCTGCGACATTGCTCTGACCGTGCCCGGTCGGCACAACGTCGAGAACGCACTCGCTGCAATCGCACTGGCTCATTCCGCGGGAAGGGATGCGTCGGCCATTGCGTCGGCACTGAGCCTGTTCCGTGGTGTGCGGCGGCGACTCGAATTCATCGCGGAACACGGCGGTGTCACGCTGATCGACGACTATGCTCACCATCCGACGGCGATCAGGGCAACGCTGGCTGCAGTGAAGCAGACATTTCCGGACCGCCGTGTGGTGGCCGTGTTCCAGCCGCATCAGGTGTCGCGCACCCAGACTCTGCTGGATGACTTCGCGACAAGCTTCAAGGACGCGGATCAGGTCGTGCTGGTCCCCGTGTTTGCGGCGAGGGAAAGTCAGGCGGACGCTGCAGCCTGCCTCGAAAAACTCGGCCAGGCCGTACAGGCGACAGGGCAGACGGTACGGCTGCTGGAGTCTCTTGACCAGGTCCTGGCAACAGTGCAGGATTCGACCAACCCGGGCGACATCTGTTTGACGCTGGGCGCAGGTGATATTGATCGGATTCCGCATGAGTTTGCTCGACACGTTTCCTGACATTACGCAGTCTGACCAGCCACTGGCCCCGCTTACGTGGATGAAAGTCGGCGGGCTGGCGCAGTTCATCGTCCAGCCACGCAACTTTGATGAGCTGCAGGAAGTGATCACCTACTGCAGTCAGCTGGAAATCCCTGTCCACCTGCTGGGTGGTGGCTCCAACGTGCTTGTTGGCGATGAAGGCGTCAGTGGGGCGGTGGTTCGATTGACCGATCCCGCGTTCGCCGCAGTCGAGGTCGACGGCACGAAAGCACGCGCCGGCGCTGGGGCACTGTTGTCAAATTTGATTTCAGAGACCGTCAAAGCAAATCTGGCCGGACTCGAGACCCTTGCGGGAATTCCGGGCACAGTCGGTGCCGCCCTGAAAGGCAACGCCGGCGGAAAAAGCGGAGACATCGGCCAGCATGTCTGCAGCGTGACCGTGCTGACGGTGACTGGCGATCGCTTCGTTCGATCTGAAGACGAATTGTCGTTCGCGTATCGAGAAAGCAGCATTAACGAACTGGTCATTCTGCAGGGCGAGTTTCAACTCAGCGAAGACGACGGCGAAGAGATCACGCGACGGATGCGAAAACTGTGGATCATGAAGAAAGCCACTCAACCACTGGCGTCGCAATCGGCCGGCTGTATTTTCAAGAACCCGCGGGGACTGAGTGCCGGGGCGTTGATTGAACAGGCCGGGTTGAAAAGCACGCGCGTGGGTGGCGCTGAGATTAGCGACCGGCATGCCAATTTCATTGTCACGCACCCGGAAGCGACGTCGGACGACGTGCTGCGACTGATTGACCTGGCCCGCTCCAAAGTGGCCGAGGAGTTCGGAGTCGATCTGGAGCTGGAAATCCAGATCTGGTAGACGGCCCCGCGTCGCACTCCAAATCATTTTCAGAATCGCCAGCCATACGCGCTAAGCGCCTGTGACTCACAAAAAGTACAGATTGGGACGAGCCATGGATGGCCTGCAACCTGTTTCCCTTGATCCGTTACGCATCGCCGTACTGGCTGGCGGCAACTCTCCCGAACGTGAAATCAGTCTGCAGAGTGGTTCAGCGGTCGCGGCCGCACTGGCTGATCGCGGACATTCGGTGAGCACAGTTGACCCTGCCGTGATTGATCTTGAAGCTCACACATGGGCTCAGGTCGACATCGCATTTGTGGCTTTGCACGGGACATTTGGCGAGGACGGCCAGGTGCAGGGTCTCCTTAGACGACTTGGTGTTCCGTTTACGGGAAGCGGAGCGGACGTCTCACGACTGGCCTTCAGCAAGTCGGCCGCCAAGGAACGATTCAGCCAGTCCGATGTCCTGACGCCCGAGTACACTTTGGTTCACTCCACCGACACACACACACGAATTGCCTCACACGCGGGCTCGATCGGATATCCGCTTGTCGTGAAGCCGGATGCTCAGGGCTCAAGTCTGGGCGTCAGCATCGTCGAGTCCGCAGACGATCTGGAGGCTGTCGTTGACAGCTGCTTCTTCCTGGGCGATTTCATTCTGCTCGAACGAATGGTCGTCGGCAGCGAATGGACGCTTGGCGTCGTCAACGACCAGCCTCTACCGCTCATCCGAATTGGAACTGATCGCGAGTTCTTCGACTACGCAGCCAAGTACCATGACGACGCGACGGATTACGGTTTCGACACGGATACGGATGCCGCGACTCTGGAGCAACTCAAAGCAATTGGTTTGATGGCGTGTCGTTGCGTCGGTGTGACCGAGTTTGCCCGCGTTGACATTCTGCTCGACGGGAATGGCCAGCCATGGGTGCTGGAAGTCAACACGATCCCGGGTATGACTGATCACAGTCTGGTGCCGAAGGCCGCGGCTCAAATCGGACTGAGTATGGGCGAACTGTGTGAGTTAATCGTGGATCACGCCTTGAAAGCCGCCCGTCCCGAGGACTTACGCAGAGCCTCCTGACAGGGAGGCGACGTGTCCGCAGGGAACACGTCGTTCGAACCAACTTTCCGGGGTTAAGTGGCAGGGACGAATTGTCGACCGCATCAGCCCCGTCGAATCCACAATTCGACGCCAGCAAGCTGGGCGTTCGACTCCGCGACTTTCACCATCACACGGTTGCGACCATTCGTGATCGCCTGCAATGGAACGCGGCACTTGAAACGCCTGACGCCCGCAACTTCCTGCCCGTCCGACTGAGGTCCGAAGTTTGCCGAGCCGAACAGGATTGTCGGCGTGGAGTTCGCGGACACGCCCTTAATGTCGACTCGGACTTCAGCAGTCACACTGATGTCCGCGCCTCGCAGATCCTCAGGAACGATCATGTAGGTCCGCGTGAACTCATTCGGCTTGAGTGTTAACGGCAAGGCGCCGGAGAAATCGGCGGCATCCTTCGCCCAGAAATGGGATGGCATCCACCAGCCGGCATCTGACATGGCGTACTGAATGGTTGATTCGAGTAATTGCTCTTTCGAGCCGATCGTCGTCAACACACGCCGAGCGTACTCGCGATCGCTCTCTGTACCGGGCCCGGGGAAAAGATTGAATGTGTAAATACCGTCGGCTCCGTCGGCCCACAATCGTGACGATGCTCCCAGCCAGGCTTCCGGCGGTTGCTTTGTGGATGTGCCGCGCGGCGATCGTTGCATCAGTCCCGATTGACTCAGACACGGATACACCGGCACGCCGTACTTGTGTCCCAGCGTGATCATCTCGGCCACTGGAACATCAAACGTGATGTATCCGCCGCCGAGCGACATGACGTCGATCAGCCCATCCTCAAGCCAAGTGGCAATGTCGATACCGATCTTCCTGCACAGAGTCTGAGTGGTTGGAACCCGGACCGACAACAACAGTGGCTTGCCTCGTTGCTCGCTTTGACTCAGAACAAGATTGCGAATCCGTTTGACCAGGCGAGTCAGGACGTCGAGCTGTGCGTCGGTTGCCCGCTGCCCAAGGAACGCCGTGCGGAAATAGAAGGGAGCACGCAGGAAATCCAGCTCGATGCCATCGACGTCATAGTTCTGTAAAACTTCGTCGATGACTGCAGCCAGCCGCGGTTCGACGTCCGGGTGTTCGAAATCGACCAGGCTCCACAAGCGCCGTCGGTCTTTGAAGGCTGTCGCTGCTTCCAGCGTCGACATGATGCGTGTCGGATCCTTTTGCTTCCAGTCCGACAGAAACGCCGGCGTCCAGGCGTCGTGGATGTCGTTCATTCGCAACGTCCAGATCGTCTCCAGACCGTGCTGCCGTGCGAACTGACTCGACATCCGCAGACCGTCTGTGTTCTCCTCAAGAAAGGCCTCCAGGTTGTTACCAGCAAAGTTGCCCGTCTTCGCCTTGAAGATCTCCGCTGTCCGCGTTGCGTGTGTGAAGCGATTGAAGCTTTGCGTGGTGCAGTAATGGATGCTGTCAACGTGCGTGTTGAGCAGTGGCGTGTGACGAACAGCCAGGAATTCCTCAACGGTGTCGGCGCCCGGCGCCCAGATGTCATCGCCGTCGTTGTTGAAGATGCCGCGACGGCGACGATTCGCGACCGGTTTGCGCGCCGCCTGCAGAGCTTTCGATTCCACAGCCAGGGCGGGACCACTGCCATGCCAGCCGGTGCCCAGCGCTCCGGTTCCGGCGGCAAGTCCAATCAGGAATTCTCGACGCGACATGTTGGACGGGGAGTGGAAGGTGTGCATGGGGAACTCGGTAAGAGGAGTGCCGCTTTGGATCGAATTCAGTTGAATCTGCGTAATCTCAGTTCTGGGCCACTCGACTGAATTCTTGCGAATTCAGCTACTGCCGTTGGCATCCGGCTGAAGATACTATGATTCGTACGCAGGCGTTACACCCGGACGTTTGTCAGAGTATTTAAAAACCAGTGCCACACGAGACATGTCATGAAGTTCTCTCTCACGCGAATGATGTCTCTGCTTCTGGCCGGATCATTCGTACTTCTGGGCACTGAGTCGACCTTTGCCCAGCGGAAGAAAGGTCTGACCCGATTTGCGGTGGACATGGTCACGCTGAAATCGGGCGAGCCTCTACGAGGAGCTCTGCTGGGCGAACAGCCGGACGGAACGGTCTCGATGGCCGTGCAGAGAAAGTGGCTCGAAAAGAACGAAACGGAGATGTACCGGACGGTGACTGCCACGGAGACGCAGGCGGCAACACGTAAGTCCACCCAACTGCGTGATCGGCTGCGTCGCTGGATCGACGAACAAACCGACGCCAACACACTCGTCGCATTCCTCGAAACGGAACTGGAACGCGTCGATGAACAGATTGATCGATTGAACGACAGGCCCGGCGAGGGACTCAACACTCAGTTCGTGATACTCAGCCTGCCGAAAAACCGACTGGATTTCTGGTTTGCTCAGCCACCTCAGAACCGTCGAGTCGCCGGGCTGGCGTGGAGTGAACGACTGGCCGATGTCGAAACCCGCGAGGTGCCGGACCTGGTTGAGGAACTGAAGTCGATGAGTATTGATCCGGAACGAGACACGTTTCGCCTGACAGACCGGGTCCCGGGACGTGGCCAGTCGGATCGTGAATGGGCCGCTCGCCAGGCGATCGTCGAATTCGAGTACGGCAAACGGGTCGAATTTCAAGGAATGGGGTCGACTCTGTTTCGAACCGGTGCAGGTGCAAAGAAGGTCGGCATGGAACAGATGCTGGCGGAAATGCTGCCGCAGTTGCTGCAGAGCCAACTGACAAACCAGCTGGGCGGGTTGAGTGATCTGCTCAATCAACCCGGGCTGGGTGGCAATCGCCCGAAAGCGCCGGCTCAGCGGAAACCCGATCTGTCCAAGGCGATCGAGGCAGCACGCCAGGAGAAAGTGCGAGGCTTTCGTGTGACTCAGCTTGAACTGAACATCAACAGCAAAGTGGCTCGAGTGGTCGGCAGCTTTGTGGCACGTATGCCGGACGGAGAGTGGGTCACAGTCTGGAGCAAGACTGTCAACGGCGACGCGACACAGGCTCGTCCGGAATTGCGGGAGCGTATCGAGAAGGACCCGCAGGTGGCCGGCGTTCTGAAAACGGTGAAGGGGCTGGGACTGGGAATAGAGCAGCAACTTGGCACGGCTCTGCAATTCGGAGCGGCCACCATGGAAGCACAGCAACAGGCGGACGGACAGTTCATCGAGTTTCGGGAAAGCTATCTCGACCGGCTCGACAATCCGCCGCTGGCAATTCGATAGTTAGTTGATAGTCGATAGTGGATAGTTGATTGTGCGGCCCCACCGTCCCCTCAACTATCAACCAGGAACTATCAACTAACCATGACCGACAACGAAGAAGACCGTTCCCCGGTTCGGGAATTGACGGCAGCCCAGCGGCGCGTGCTGGGCGTCCTGCTGGAAAAGGCTTTTACGACTCCAGAGTATTATCCGCTGACGCTGAAGGCGGTCATTACTGGATGCAATCAGAAAAGTAATCGGTCACCGGTTGTCAATTACGACGAGGACCGGGCCGAGGACACGATTGACGAGCTTCGAGAACTCGGCCTTGCAGCCGTGATTCAGCCCGCCAGCGGCCGCAGCCTGCGATACCGTCATTACATGCGGAATGCCTTCTCCTTCAGCGAGCCGCAACTGGCGATTCTCACCGAACTACTGCTGCGCGGACGTCAAACGCTGGGGGAACTTCGTGGCCGTGCCAGTCGGATGGTCCCCATTGAAGACCTGGCGACGCTGCGACAGGAACTCAGTGGCCTGATTGCCGAGGGCTACGCTCAGGCCAGTGGGTCGCTCGACCGCCGTGGCGTTGACGTGGGTCACGGGTTCTACCACGGCTCGGAAAACAGTGACTTCGGCACGCCGCCACCTGCGCCTGATTCTGAATCGCAACCCTCATCTCCCGCTCCGGCTCCGATCCGAGCGAACTTGCAGGCTCAGGCTGCGGCGGGCGCTGTGCCTGACGCAGAGTTGGCTCAGATCAGGGCCGAGAATCTCCGCATGCAAAGCGAGATTAAAGAGCTGCAGAATGCCATGTCGGCATTGCAGGGTCGTTTCGATGACCTGTGCCGGGAACTCGGTGTGAATTCTTGATTCCCGTCCTCATATTTCTGGTTTCTAATGCACCGTAGCCGGAGTAGCCCGGAAGCAGTTCCGCTCACAGTTTGTGTCGAATTCTGACCTGCAGAAGGTATTTCAGATGCGTCTTCCGGCCCGTTGCGGAATGATCGGTGCATGTTGTCTGGTGTTCGCCTTTCTCTGGGCCCGAGGAACTGCTCAGGGCGATGAGGGACTGGACTTCTTTGAGGAGAAGATTCGGCCTGTGCTGGTCGATCGATGTTACCAGTGTCACTCAACGAACGCGGCGGCACGAAAGACACTAAAGGGAGGGCTACGGCTTGATACCCGCGAGGCAATTCGTAGAGGTGGCGACAGCGGGCCAGCCGTTGTTCCCGGGAAGCCGGATGACAGCCTCCTGATCTCGGCGATCCGGCACGAGTCCATCGAGATGCCGCCCAAGGGGAAGCTGCCGGATGATGTCATCGCCACCTTTGTACAATGGGTTCAGATCGGCGCGCCAGATCCGCGTGATGGTCGATCGGCGATGGATCCAGCCATCGACTTCGAGGCGGCACGTGGGTCGTGGATGTACCAGACGCCCCAATTGCCTCCACGTCCTGATGTTGCTGACAAAGACTGGCCGCGGGGCGACATCGATCGACTGATCCTCGCCAGAATCGAAACAAACGGGCTGCGCCCCGCTTCGCCCGTTGACAGGAGAACGCTGATTCGTCGAGCGGCTTACGACCTGCTTGGCCTGCCACCGACTGCGAATGAGATTGACGCCTTTCTGGCCGACAACAGGCCCGATGCGTTTGCGCGTGTGGTCGACCGGATGCTGGACTCGCCCGATTTCGGGATTCGCTGGGCACGGCACTGGCTGGATAACGTCCGGTATGCCCAGGATGACCCGACCTGTAATGCCAATAACAATGGCTCGTTTTCAATCGGACCGTATCGCGACTGGGTCGTGAAATCGTTTCGCGAAGATTTGCCATACGACCAGTTCGTCCGACTGCAAGTCGCTGGCGATCTGATCCGGCTGGACGATCCAGAGCTGGTCAATACCGACGGACACACCGCGACAGGAATCTGGGGGCTCGCCCATCTGGTTGAAGGCAATGACAAGGAAAAAGTCATTGCCGATTTTGTGGATGAGCAACTGGATGTACTCGGACGTACCTTTCTCGGACTGACTGAGTCCTGTGCCCGGAGTCACGACCACAAGTTTGATCCGATCACGCAGGCGGCCTACTACGGGCTGGCGGGCATCTTCTACAGCAGCCACATCTTTACGTTTGATGGTAAGAGTGCCCGCAAGCGCAAACGCGTCCAGATGCGGGCAGTCCACACGAAAGCCGAGCAGCGTCAGATTGCACCTGCCGAGGAGCAACTCGCAAAGCTGCAGGTGGAGGTCGCGAAGCTCGAGGAGAAGTACGAGCAGGCTCTCGAACTGATGCAGGTGCGGCGCGATGTGACGCGGCAACGCATGCTCGAACCAAAGGGGCCTAACGAAGAGGCACGGATTTCCAGACGCATTAAGGAGTTGCAGGGCAAGGAAGCCGCCCTGCTCGACGACCAGCAGAAAAAAGGCTGGGATGCGAACCCGGCCGAGTTGAAACATCACACAAAGCTGGTGGCTCAACTGGACGAGATAAGGAATAAGCTCAGCCAGTTTCCCTTGCGGCTGGTGATGAAGGAAGGCCCCGTTCCTGGGACTCGACACACAGAGCCAGGCGACGTGCCGCTCTTCATTCGAGGTGACCATCTGTCGCTCGGCGATACTGTGCCAAGATCGATCCCGCGCCTGTTCGCGGTGGATGGCGAATCGCTGGAAATCAGTGGCAGCGGTCGACTGCAACTCGCGCACTGGCTGACGAGAGCGGATCATCCATTGACTGCACGCGTGATGGCGAACCGCATCTGGCAACATCTTTTCGGTCGCGGAATTGTCGCCACTCCCAGCAATTTTGGCCGGCTGGGCCAGCGATCGACTCATCCGAAGCTGCTTGACTATCTGGCAGTTCGTCTGATCGAAAGTGGATGGTCCATCAAATCACTGATCCACGAAATTATGACGTCCCGCACATATCAGCAGGCAAGCAGCACGTCGCCGAAAGTCGCCGCTCGCGATCCGGACAACCGCTGGTTCGGACGCATGAATCGCAAACGACTCGACGCCGAATCACTCATGGACACGCTCGCCTGGCACAGCGAGCACGTCAAACGCAGCGCTCAGGACGCACCCGGCTGGAAACTTGCTCTGTCCGGCCGCACGCTGTTTGGCGAGTTCACTCGGGACAAGCCGCAAACAACACTCGACCTGTTCGATGGATCCAGTCCCGACCTGGTAGTTCCCGTCCGGCCGGATTCAACATCCGCACCGCAGGCACTGTTCATGCTCAACAACGAAACCGTCCAAAGTGCGGCGGCAACGCTGGCGATGAAGACGATCTCCGAATTCAGCGATCAAAAGCAACGTATCGCATTCATCCATCAGCGACTGTTTGCACGAGCGGCGACGAGCGAAGACTACGCTGTCTGCGAGAAAATCCTTCACCAGTCACTGGCGACTCGGCGGCGACTTGCTGAAGCTGGCAAAGAGCACGCCGAACCGGACACCGGCCCATGGGAAGATTTGTGCGTCGCGCTGATCTGCGGCAATGAGTTTCTGTATGTCGACTGAGAAGCAAGCCCCTTCAGAACTGGGACAATCACATCGTTCAGGCAGGTCAATGACAGGGCGATGCGGTCGAACGCGGCCCTCGAACCGGGAGTTTCATCGGTGAGCCAGATCATTCGTTCGAAGCCGTCACGTCGCGATCTTCTCCGATCCGCGTCGGCTGGATTTCCACTGCTGTCGCTGACTGCGTTGCTCGCGCAGGAATCGGCCGCCGCTACGAATCCACTGGCAGCGAAGTTCCCGCATCATCAGCCCCGTGCGAAGAGTGTGATCTTCCTGTTTATGGGCGGAGGACCATCGCAGGTCGACCTGTTCGATCCAAAACCAAAACTCGCGCGGCATGACGGGAAGAAAATCCCCATCGAACTTCCGCGCATCACGCGAGACGCCACGCCCAACTGCCGGCCATCGCCTTATCAGTTTCGACCACACGGCGAATCCGGAATCGTGATCAGTGAGTTGCTGCCGCATCTGGCACGTTGTGCAGACGATTTGTGTGTCATTCGCTCGATGCACTGCGACCACATCGAACACAGTGGTGCGATTCGCCAGTTGGCGACCGGGGACGGTGTGCTGCCGCGTCCGAGTGTCGGATCATGGCTGCTGTACGGGCTAGGTTCCGAGGCAGACAACCTGCCCGGATTCGTCTCGCTGGGGACACAGAACGATCTTCCTGGCAAGGTGCCGTACAGTTCCTCGTTTCTTCCGACCGCGTACGAAGGTGTTTCGATCACCGACATCGAGTATCCGATCGACAATCTGGCACTGCCGGTTCGGAAAGAAATCCAGGCTCAGCGACTGGCCGCGATCCGTCGCCTTAGCGAACTGCACCGGCGTGGCCGTGAAGATGACAGTCGCCTGGACGCCCGTATCTCTGCCTACGAACTGGCGTTTCGGATGCAGACACAGGCACCGGAGACCTTCGACCTGTCCCGCGAGTCGCAAGAGACGCACAAGCTGTACGGTATCGATCAGGAAACGACGCGGGACTACGGTCGCCAGTGTCTGCTGGCACGACGACTGGTCGAGCGTGGAGTGCGGTATGTGGTGGCCAACGTGAGCGGCAAGTGGGACAGCCATGGTAACGTCCGGGATCACGAAAAAGTCGCAGCTACCTGCGATCAGCCGGTGGCTGCGCTGCTGACGGATCTGAAGTCACGGGGACTGCTTGAGGAAACGCTGGTTGTGTGGGGTGGCGAATTCGGCCGTACTCCGACCGCTCAGGGAGCCGGCCGCGATCATCATCCTCACGCCTTCACGATGTGGCTGGCCGGCGGCGGTGTGAAGGGTGGTCGGACGTACGGAACGACGGACGACTTCGGCTTCTACGGTAGTGAGAACAGGGCGCACATTCACGACCTGCATGCCACGATCCTGCACCTTGCGGGCCTCGACCATGAGCGCCTCACCTACCGCTACAGCGGGCGCGATCTCCGCCTGACCGACGTGCACGGCCGAGTCGTGCGCGAGATCATCGGGTAAGGCGAGCGCGGCTCAGCCGAGTGAGGACGACACCAGTTCAGGGATCACATCGCGGTGTTCGAGGAGATACTGCGGGCGGCCGTTGTGGTCGGGCAGTTTGACGGTCGACACATCAATGCCAAGTTGTCGGTACAGCGTCGCGAAGACTTCCTGATAATGCACCGGCCGATCTTTGGCGACTTCGGCCAGGCGATTGGTAGAGCCAATGACCTGCCCCATGTGCATGCCACCTCCGGCCAGAATACAGCCGGAGACGTGTGGCCAGTGATCGCGGCCACCGTTGCCGTTGACCCGCGGTGTCCGTCCCATCTCACCCCACACGACGATCGAAACATCGTCGAGCATGCCTCGTTCTTCGAGGTCGTCGATCAGAGCAATCAGGCACTGCTCCAGCCGAGGCAGATACTCTTTCAACTGCATGAAGTTGTTCTTGTAGGCCAATTCGCCGGCCTTGCGGCAAGAGTGCGTGTCCCAGCGTCCAAACGAAAGTGTGACACAGCGGGCTCCGGCTTCCACCAGCCGACGGGCGACCAGAAAGTCCTCGTTGTGCATTGGAGCCCCATCGTCGACCGGGTCGAGCGAACCGATTCCGTAGCGACCACGGACTTCCGGATCCTCCCGGTCAGTATTCAGAGCCTGCACCAGCCGACTGGATGTCAGAACCTCGATGGCCTGCTGCGTGTACACATCCACGCTGTCCATCACACCCGAATTGTCGACGTCTTTGCGAAAGCGGTCGAACGACGCCAGCAGATTGCGTCGTGAACCCAGCCGGTCGAGCGTGATGTCGTTGAGCGACATGTTGGCCCGATCTTCATTTGCCGGACGGAACGGAGCGTGAGCTGGCCCGACGAATCCGGATCGACCAGCGTCTGTCCAGCCATTCGGCGTGGGGTGATGCAGGCTGAAGAACGGCGGCACTGCCGGGTCGACGGGCCCGAGCAGTTTTGAAGTCGCCGAGCCAAGCGACGGCTGTTGCCGAACGAGGTAATCCTGATAAGACCATCCGCTGTAGCAGATTTCGGAGCGGTGTTCGTTCCGAGCTCCAACCAGCGACCGGATAATCGCTAGGCGGTCCATGTTCTGTGCGAGCTGAGGCATGTGCTCACAGATACGGATACCAGGGACGCACGTGTCAATTGGCTGAAACTCTCCGCGAACCTTTGCCGGGGCGTCAGGCTTTAAATCCCAGATGTCGAGATGCGATGGTCCTCCAGGCAGAAAGACCATGATCACGGCCTTGTGCCGGTTCCGCTGCCCACTGTCCTTCTCCGCGCGCAGCAGTTGCGGGAGACTCAGCCCGCCCAGACCAAGCCCACCAATCTTGAGAAAACTGCGCCGTGGGATTCTGTCGCAGAATTGCTGGGCTGCACCCGTAAATGTGAGCACAGAAAACCTCGCTCGTGTACACGTAAGTCTGTCTAACTATATCGCCATCGTGAGCGAGTCGAACAGAGAACCACCGACGCGGCTTGAAAGAACGCTATGGTGGCGACGAAGTATTGCATCCAATGTTGATGCGGCCATGCTTTGCAGCTGGCGAGCTGTCGACTCCATTCCTGTGCCACGGTTGTCTTCATGAATAATCGAACCACGAGCGTTGTCCTTGCTGCAATCACTTCGATGAGTCTGGTGAACAAAGCAGACGCAGAGAACATTGCGCGAGGATCGTATCACGGCTACTTCAACACGACCCGATGGAAACAGAACATTTTTCACACCGGCCCGTATCACCTCTTTGTGTCAGCTGCCGTTGCCAGGACAGTGGAAGGACTGCGACAGAAACCGTTGAAGGTCGAAGTGACGAAGATGTCGCAGCCGATCAATCCCGGAGCTGGAAGGATCGAGGAGATTGGAAAAGTCTTTGAAAACGACGGCGATCCTGGGCTGAAGCTGGCAGTAGACCCACTGGCCAGGAAGGTCGTTCAGGGAAAGGGCCTGGAACTCAAACTGACTGTCAGGAACAAGTCGCATAAACCGGTCACGATTCGTGCGCGCCAACTGGCGATTGTTCTCGTGACGGATTCACCATTCAGAAACGGCGATATCAACTAAAAAGATCCTGACGACCGCGCCTTCTGGTACTACTCGTACGCTTACGGATTTGCTGTCGAAAAAAACGAGCGGCTGAGGATCGCCTGTCGTGAAGTTGCTCTGCCGTGGACGGCAGCCGAGATCATCAAACTGGGTAGCGGAATTCAGTTTGCTGGCGACCGAAACGCCGACTAGCCACCGATTACGATCGCTCCGGACGGTGAGTTCTCTGGAAAAATCATTGTTGGGAAGAAACTTCTTCCCGATGACTAAGAAGTCTTTTCGTGCCTGAAGTCTGGAAATCTGTCCTATGCTGCCGGTCCCATGTCGAAGCGCCACGCGTTTGATGTAATCGAAGCCGCGCCAGAGGTAAAACCCGGAGAGTGACATGCCGACTCGACGAACGTTTCTGGCTGGTCTGGCGAGTTCGTGTGTTGCGGGGTTCGTCCCGAACCCCTCGCCAAATCGGTGGCTGTCCGCGGCCGAGCGTGTTCGGGACAGGCTGAAGATTACCGACATCGAACGGTATGAAGTCTACCTGCCGTACCACGACTTCAACGGAACCGATCTGTTCCGGTATCACGGCTACCGCATTCAGGCCAACACGGTGTTGCTCGTAAGAACGAACGTCGGCTTGGTCGGCGCAGGACAGTCATGGAGCGTTTACGACCTGACCGACGAAGTCCGCAGGAAGTACATCGGCACAAGCCCGTTCGACTGGCTGGCGTCGCGGTCTGACCTGCCGCTGAATATGGCGATGTACGATCTGATGGGGAAATACCTCGATATCCCGGCGTGGAAACTTATTGGTGAGAAAGTCCGCGATCGAATTCCCGTCGCTGCGTGGACGGCGTCATTTTCGCCGGAACACATGGCCCGGGAAGTCAAACACGCCGCGTCCCTTGGCTATCGCTGGTTGAAGTATCACGTTGACGAGACTCAGAACGTCGTGGCACAGCCGCGAGCCATGCAGGCGGCCGCTCCGGAAGGATTCAGAGTTCACTACGACTTCAATTGCAACTCGGACCGCGAGTCCATTGAGCCGGTGCTCGACGCGCTGAAGGCGTTTCCCATCGTTGGCCGGATTGAAGACCCAATCAGCACGGCACGCCCTGATGACTGGCGATATTTCTGTGAAAGATATGACTTCCCCATCGTGGCTCATCACGCACCGGTTGACTTTATTGTCGATGGTGCCGCAGACGGATTCATGGCAGGACACGCGCCGATTGGCAATGCGATGCGCATCGCGGGAGTTGCAGAGCACGTCAGCAAACCGCTCATGCTTCAGCAGTGTGGCACGTACATCAATCAGGCGTTTCAGGCTCATGAATCCGCCGTCTTCCCAACCGCCACAATGGACCAGGTCAATCTGGCGGAACTCTGGAACGACCACATTACCCACGAGACGATGCCGATCAAAGACGGCACGATTGCGGTGCCGGTCGGGCCCGGGCTTGGTGTCACAGTGGACGAAGAAAAACTCAGGCACCTCGCGCAACGCCCTCGCCCGAAGCTCGAACCATTCCTTGTCCACGTGGCATATGACAATGGCCCCACGATCATCGCCCGCCACAACGCAAACACTGAAGGCCATCAGGACGACATGCGGTATCTCAAACGGCTGCTCGGTCGAGCTAGTGGAATCCCGGGCCCGAAGCCGGGCTACATGAACAATGTGCGCACAACCTGGTGGGACGACCATGACGATCCCGCCTGGCAACGAGCGTGGAACGCAACCGCCGCGAAGAAGTTCGTTTCTCAATGAGTATTGCAGGTCGTTTCGACGACCTCTGCCGGGAACTCGGCGTGAATTCCTGAATTCACCCCTGTCCCGAGGACATGCGCTGCGCAAAGCGTTCCACATTGATCACGCGCCGGCGGTGCAGTCCAGTTGCGACTGGCTTGTCACCTTCACTGGCTTCAACTTTAAACGTGATCAGCTTCCGATCAACAAGCACAACTCGCGCCGAGCAGGTGACCACAGCGCCCGGGAGTGTGGCCGCCAGATGCTCTATGTCGACCTGCACACCAACACTACTTTCACTGTCGTCGATCATCGGCACCAGCAGCATGCGAGCCGTGCGTTCCAGAAACCCGATCAATTGCGGTGTGCTGAGCACGGCGGGCATTGGTGGCTGAGCAAAGTCGATCGTGTGCTTTGGCTCGACCGGATAGTCGAGCGAAATCGATTCACCGATGCGCGGCGGACGTTTCATTGGCTGTTTCCTAGCAGGATGTCTGACACGGCAGTTTTTCCTCTCACCATCCTCAGAATGCTCTGAGTCGTCAACACGCTTCAATCTGGCTGTCCGGGCGGCAGCACCTTATCCTGCCGCCTCGAAACTGGACCGAGTTTGTGATCGGCGGGAATGACGACTGCGAGTGCCGCAGAATTAACTGCGCTGGTGCCGCTCCTCGAAAAGACGCCCGGGTTTGAGGGATTGATCGAAGCCCTCAAAGCCGGCAACAGCGGGACAATCGACGGAGCATGGGGTTCGGCCTGCGCGCTCTCCGCCGCTGCGACGGCCAATCGCCACA
>CAYSJO010000902.1:0-2139 GCA_964431285.1 uncultured Planctomycetaceae bacterium | reverse complement strand
CCCCTTCTTTCCACGAGCAACCGCTTCGACCTGTTACAGCTCCTCTTCCGTGAGCGTGATGATGTACTTGACCGCCATGTGATCATCCTTGATCAGGTACGGGACCACAGCCTACAGAAAATTGAGACATGACGGACCACTTGCTCCGGCAATTAAGCACGTCCAGGTGAAGGTCGAGCAATTACTGAACGATGGTGAATACCGGAGAGCGATCAAGATGGCATCGGCCCTGCATACGGCTGGCCTTACGGCTGACACGCTGAAGGTGCTCACAGTGACGGCTGAAGCAACTTCTCGTGACATTTGGAACCCGGGTGAACCACTCGGCGCCGTCAACGTCTGGACTCAGATCATCGACCTGTTTCCACAAGACAAGACGTTGCCGAAACTCGCCGCACGGTTCGCGAACAATCAGGCGGTGGCGCTTTCGAGAGCTAACAACCATTCAGCGACCGTTGTTCTTTATCGACATGCTGTTCGATGGGATAGCGCTGCCAGATATAGAAAAACCTGGTATCAGCCATGCGGTGACTGGCGTCCAGGGCATTGGATGCTGGCAATACGGATCGCGCCATGAAGATTTGCAGGAGCGCTCTGGCCATCGACGCGCCCAACACGAAGGTTAAAGAGCTCCTGAAACGGGTAAGAAAGGCACGCGATCAGGCGTAGGCGACGAAGCGTCGAATGGTACGTCTATCTGAGTTAAACGATACGAATGCAGCCACTGAATGAATTCAGGAATGATCGTCATGAAATGTCCACGATGCTATGTTGAACTCCTCAAATCTGACACTGCAGATTCTCAGAATTGTCCGGAGTGCGACGGTTGGTTTGTTGTTGGCACAGCGGTTCGCGCCGAGGCGTTGGAGCTGGCGACTGAAGCGGCCGACCAGGAACAGCTTCCGTGTCCGGCTGATGCGAGTGTGATGAAGACGCTTCAGCTCGGTGATGCAGCGTTGGACGTCTGCGGCGATTGCGGAGCCGTGTGGCTTGATGCGCGCGAGTCTATTGAGAGTGCCGATCGATCGAGTTCGCTCAGTCGGTATCTGCTTTACACGGCGACTCTTCCGGAGCGCGTTGTGCGCAGTTCAGTCGGACTGGCTGCGGGCGCTGCGTCTGAGGCGGCGAGATTTCTTGTTCCCGCGGCTTTTCAGAGTTCGAAGACCTACGAAATCGTTGTGCTGAATTCGCTCGGTCTGTTTACGCGTGACATCGGCGGTGTCCGGAAAGCTGATGCCGACGAAGGGGATGCTGCTGACGGTCAGGACGACCTGATGGCTCGCAAGACGGTCGGAAATTTTGTCGACCTGGCCGGGCTCGCCACGCTGCACGCTTCACCCGTTTGGATGATGGCGATCGTCATAGATCTGGCCTATGGAGCTGGAAGCTGCGTCCAGGAGCTGGCAAACCGAGCTGCAGAAACACGGGCTCATCGACGACGACGCAACGATTTACAATGTGGACGATGTGCTTTCCGCAGTGCAGAACGCTTCGGGCAACGCTGCGTCGATGTTCGACACACCGCCGTTGTCTGTCGATCAACTCAAAGAGTCGCTTGATACGACACGAAAGGCCCTCGGGTCTGCCGACATCCGCTCAATCCTGCCCGAGGCAGAGCTGAAGAAATACTGGGAAGAGATGAAAGACGTTGCGACGAAAGAGGACGTGTCGCTGCTGGGAGTGTCGGGCGCTGTCACCATGGGGACACTCAGCCGGATCGGAACGGTAGGACAGGGAACACTGATCGGCGTGCAGGTTGTCGGAGGTCTCATTACCCGGAATTTCGTGGACCACTACAGCGAGTCGCTTTCCACGATTCGGCAGAACGGTTTCTTTGAAACGGTGAAAGACACGTCGGTGCCGTATGTCGAAGCTGTGTGGAGTAATTTCAGCGACAACAAATCCTCCTGGACCGAGGAATTGCTCAGCGGTCGGGCCGTCCGGAATGGTTTCAACAAACTCGGAAGCTGGCTCAGTCGAGACAAGTCTGATGAGCCGCAGTGACGCAGTTAGGAATCATCGCTGAGCCTGTTTAGGAGCCTTTTCAGAGTTGGTCTTCGGTAGATCCATTCGACTCGAAAACCCCTCTCCCTGACCCTCTCCCCGGCGCGAAGAGGGAACTCGTCCGACTGGTTCCCT
>CAYSJO010000901.1:0-1826 GCA_964431285.1 uncultured Planctomycetaceae bacterium | reverse complement strand
CACAATCGCTGGCGGCGATCGACATCACGCTTTGGGATTTGTTCGGCCGACTGTGTCACCAGCCGATCTATCAACTCCTGGGCGGCGCACGCGATCGAATCCCGTCGTACGCCAGCACTCCGATGTTTGAAGACGTTCCCGCATATCTGCGATTCATCGAGCAGTCGCTGGAGCAAGGATTTCGAGCCGTAAAGTTCCACTGCTGGTGCGATCCACCGCGGGATCTGGACCTCTGCCGTGCTGCCCGTAAAGAGTTTCCTGACGTCAAATTCATGCTGGATGTCGAGAACAATTACGACCGCGAAAATGCACTCCGAGCGGCTCGCGAACTCGAAGATTTGAATTTCGAGTGGTTTGAAGCGCCACTGTTTGACTATGACCTGGAAGGCTATCGCGAACTGACCAGACGCGTGAACGTCCCGATTGTTCCGTCCGGCAACTGGATTCAGGATCTGCCCGCGTTCGGTGAAGCTCTGCGCACGAAAGCGTGGTCGCGAGCCCGCACCGACGTCACCGTCTGCGGCGGCTTTACACCCGCTCGCAAAGCGACGGCCCTGGTCAGACGCCCCCGGGATGAAGTGCGAAGTCATGTCATGGGGCAACACGCTGATCTCAGCCGCCAACCTGCATCTGATGCTGACATTCAACAATTGCAGTTACTACGAGCAACCCGTTCCCTACGACTCTTACGAGTACGGAATGAAAGACGTCTTGCGTACGGGGGAAGACGGGTTCATCGAAGCACCGAACGGCCCGGGACTCGGCGTCGAGATCGATTGGCCGGAGATGGACGCGGCAACCATTCACAGGATCAGCGCGGATTCGTAGTGGAAGAGGCAACGAGTCGACTCGTTACCTCCAATACTAAGAATTCGTCTGCCGCACACCAGCGACGTTCGGCGGCTGCGCTAACTCAGAATGCCTTGGACGATCTGCGTCTCAAACGTGCCTGTCAGCTTCTCTTTCAGGCCATTCCGGTCGAAGTAGAGTTCTTCGTGGTGGAGTCCCAGCAGGTGCAGAATTGTGGCATGCCAGTCCTGCACACTGACTCTGTTTTCGACGGCTGAAAAGCCAAGTTCGTCCGTCGCTCCGTGGACTGAGCCGCCTTTGGCACCTCCGCCTGCGAGCCACGTGCACATCGCGTTCTTGTTGTGATCGCGGCCCGCTTGACGCTCATCTTTGTTGCCTGGTAGTTGGGCGATCGGTAATCGACCCATCTCGCCGCCCCAGACGACGAGCGTATTTTCGAGCAGCCCGCGTTGTTTCAAATCATTCAGCAAGCCGGCGATGGGTTTGTCGGTGCGATCGCACGCCTGCTTCATCCCGGTCGCCAGGCTGTTGTGGTTATCCCAGATCTGCGCGTTGATAAAGAGCTGCACAAAGCGGACACCTCGTTCGACCAGTCGCCGCGCAAACAGGCAGCGTCGACCGTAGGAATCCGTGAGTTCTTCGCCAATTCCGTACATTGCCAGCGTCTGCGCGGTCTCTTCAGAAATGTCCAACGCGTCGGTGGCCGCCATCTGCATACGGGCGGCCAATTGGTAACTCGCAATGCGCGCGTTGAGTTGTGGGTATCCCGGGCGTTGTTTCAGGTGAATTCGGTCGAGCGATGCCAGGAGCGCCCGTTCCAGTCCGGTGGCTTCATCAGGTTCGTCAAACGCGCGCTTCAGATTGAGGATCGGCGAGCCGGTCGAACGAAATCTCGTGCCCTGGTAGAGCGGCGGCAGGTAGCCGGACTGCCAGTTCTGGGCCCGATTAATGTGCAGGCCTTGCGGGGCGTCTAGCACGACGTAGGCCGGCAGGTTCTGATTCTCACTGCCGAGACC
>CAYSJO010000900.1:0-20256 GCA_964431285.1 uncultured Planctomycetaceae bacterium | reverse complement strand
CGCCGCGTCTGGGGCTCGGGCCGGTTTCTGTGAAAGTTTTTCTCCTCAACCCTGACCGAGCCCTTGCAAGCCGCACCAGGTCAACTCAAGCCAACCCGTTGTGCAGGACTGGAACCGTCAGGATGAACCGCTTTGCAGGTGCCCCCCAAGTCAGTCGTTTGCTCACAATTCTCGCCACAATCTGCTTCAGCGTGCTTGCTGTGCCGCTCGAAGCGCTCGCCCAGGAGGGCGTCGCCAGCCAGGTGAATCAAACACCGATTGTGATTGGCTGGGTGATCTGTCTGCTCGGTTCGTTGCTGGCTTTGTTTTACGCCCGCAAGTTCTTCCAGTGGATGGTCGCTCAGGATGAGGGCGACGAGACCATGGTGAAGATTGCGGACCATGTTCGGGCCGGGGCCGACGCCTATCTCAGACAGCAGTACCGCGTTGTGGCGGTGTTCTTCCTTGTGACCTGTGTCCTGCTGGCAATTGTCGCTTTCGTCTTCAACGCACAGTCGCACTGGGTGCCCTTCGCGTTTGTGACCGGTGGTTTCTTCTCCGGCCTGGCAGGCTGGTTCGGAATGAAGACAGCGACTCTGGCCAGTTCGCGGACGACACAGGGAGCCAAGCAATCGCTTAATCAGGGTCTGCAGGTCGCATTCCGCAGCGGTGCAGTCATGGGACTCGTTGTGGTGGGACTTGGTCTGCTCGATATCTGTGCGTGGTTCGCCGTCCTTAACTGGCTCGTGCCCGACATGCCGCTGGAAGAGATCACCGTCACGATGCTTTGCTTCGGAATGGGCGCCAGCAGTCAGGCGTTGTTCGCCCGTGTGGGTGGCGGCATTTTCACGAAGGCGGCCGACGTCGGTGCTGACCTGGTTGGTAAGGTCGAGGCGGGCATTCCTGAAGATGATCCGCGTACCCCGGCAACCATCGCTGACAACGTAGGCGACAACGTAGGCGACGTCGCCGGCATGGGGGCGGACCTGTACGAATCCTATTGTGGCTCCATCCTTGCCAGTGCCGCGCTGGGTGTTGCGGCATATTCCGGCTTTCCACAGATGCAGTACATGATGCTGCTGTTGCCAATGGTCCTGGCGGCGTCTGGTATCGTGCTGTCGATTATTGGCATCCATCTGGTTCGCACGGAGGAGGGTGCCACGCAGCGAAACCTGCTGAGTGCTCTGGCCAAGGGTATTAATTCCAGCAGCGTACTCGTGGCTGTCGTGTCCGCCGGGCTTGTGTACGTGATGCTGGTTGGACCATCTCAGAATTCCGGCATTCCAGCCGATTCCATTTTGCCCACTGGAGGCAGCCTCTTCGGCGTCTTCTGGGCAATCTGTACTGGCCTGGCCGCAGGCGTGATCATCGGCCGCTGGACGGAGTACTCAACAAGTGAAGAGTATTCTCCCACCAAACGGATTGCCGACCAGGGTGTGACTGGCCCGGCCACGGTCATCATTGCGGGCGTCGCCGAGGGCTTTTACAGCGTGTGGGTTCCCATCGTCGTCATCGGCATTGCGATTCTGACCGCCTTCGGTGCCTGCACTGGTTTCAACTATGACGAACCGCAGCTGTTTGCCATTGGCCTGTACGGCGTGGCCATCGCTGCGGTGGGCATGCTCAGCACACTCGGCATCACACTGGCAACAGACGCGTACGGCCCGATCGCGGACAACGCGGGCGGCAACGCGGAAATGAGTGGTCAGGATCCGTCAGTTCGCGAACGGACTGACGCACTCGACAGCCTGGGGAATACCACTGCTGCCACGGGTAAGGGATTTGCGATTGGCTCAGCGGCCCTGACGGCGCTGGCATTGCTGGCGGCTTATGTAGAAGAAGTTCGCGTTGGTTTTGATCGCTGGGCTGAGGAATTCGAAGGACAGGTGGCGTATTCGGCACAGCTTGCCGATGCCGAGGTCGTGAAAGTCGGCAGAGGCGTTGTCGGCGTGGTTGAACACGACGGCGAGGCTCCTGAACCCTGGCTGCTCATGCCGCAGCGACGTATTGAGGCGGGTTCAGCGCTCGAAAAAATGCACACGGGGAGCCCGGGGGACAAAATCACTGGCGTTGATCTGGATCAACTGGTGTTTCAGGGAGCCATTGTCAGCAACCGCAAGGCCACGATTCCGGACTATGTCAACTTCTACAACGTCAGTGTCATGAACCCGCGCGTACTGGTCGGCATGTTCATGGGAGTGATGCTGTGCTTTGTGTTCTGTGCCATGACCATGAAAGCCGTCGGTCGGGCAGCAGGTTCGATGGTCGAGGAGGTTCGGCGCCAGTTCCGTGAGATTCCCGGAATCATGGAAGGCACGGGTGAACCTGAGTACGCATCCTGTGTCGCCATCAGTACGTCGGCAGCGCAGCGTGAGATGATCATCCCGTCGCTCCTAGGTCTGACCGTCCCCATCGCGGTGGGTTTGACGCTGGGTGTGGCCGGAGTCATGGGCATGCTGGCGGGTGGTCTTACCACGGGATTCGCAGTGGCAATCATGATGGCGAACGCGGGTGGAGCCTGGGACAACGCCAAGAAGTATGTTGAGTCGGGTGCCCACGGTGGCAAAGGTACGGAGGCCCACAAGGCGACGGTCGTCGGTGATACCGTCGGCGACCCGTTCAAAGACACCAGCGGCCCGAGCCTGAATATCCTCATCAAACTGATGAGCATGGTCTCGGTCGTCTTCGCTGGCCTTGTCGTCAAGTATTACATGTTTAACTTTTTCTAGGACCTTCCCCGCGGCCCCGCAGGCAGGACCGGGCTGCCTTTCAGGGTTCCTGAAAATGAGTGCGAGCGTGACCGAAGACACAGGGATCGATGAGACTCTCGAAATCGCTCGACTGATTGCGCAGATTGCCGACGACTACCGCGGGACGGACACGGCCGTCCTGGACATGCGGACCATCACTTCGATCTGTGACTATTTCGTTGTGACCACCGCTACAAGTAACCGTCAGGGCAAGGCTCTGGGCGAAGAAGTCGACCGTGTGATGAAGAAACGCGGTCAGCCACGGCTGGGTTCAGAGGGTGCCGATGCCGAAAGTGTCTGGCTTCTGCACGACTACGGCGATGCGGTGCTGCACGTGTTCTCCCCCGAAGGCAGGGAACTCTACGACCTGGAACGCCTGTGGGCCGATGCACCGCGTCTTGAACATGACGACACCGACAAATCGGGACCGTAGGACGGACGTCTCGTCCGTCGGGACCGGTCAAGGATTCAGGCGGTGCCGAACGGCTGCGCCGGTCGCGATCAGCAGCTTGCGCCAGGTGGGCAAAGAGATGCGGCGCGAATACACGTCGTAACCGGACCGGCAAATCTCCGTCAGCAGGCCTTCGTAGATGCGCATCATCGCCTGCAGGATCGGCTGGCCGGTTGGTTCCAGATATTGGAACAGTTCCCGTGCCCGGTCGTAGTATTCGGCGGCACGGTCCGCTTCGAACTTCATGAGTGCGCGAAACCGATCGTCAACAACACGGCTCTGAATTGCCTCGACGGGATAGTCGAAATGACGCAGATCCTCGGCGGGCAGATACACGCGTCCGTTGTCGGCGTCCTCGGCAATGTCGCGCAGAATGTTGGTGAGCTGAAATGCCAGCCCGCAGTCGATCGCAAGTGTCAGCGCTCGCGGATTCGTGAAGCCCCACACATGGATGCAACAGCGGCCCACGACTCCGGCCACGTGATAGCAGTAGTCGGCAAGCTCGTCGAAAGTCTGATATCGACACATAGCGCCAGCATCAGCGGTTTCCAGTGATTCGGAATGATCAACCGAATCGAGATCCATGCCGACTCCGGTGATTACATCGAGCAGGCACTCGACAGGAATACTGAACCGGGACATGGAATCTCGCATGGCCGGCAACACTGAAGCTCCATTCTGCAGCGTCTCGTGCACAAACGGAGCAGCCGGGAGTGGCGAGGGTGGAGACGTGTCGTCTGATGTGAGACGTGTGGACACAGTGTCCCGCCACCACGCCAGCGCTGTCGCTCGTTGATCGAGCGGCAACGAATCGTCATCACCGATGTCGTCACAGACTCGCATATACGCGTACAGAGCGCACATCGCCTTGAAGCGGTCGCGTGGCAGACCTGTGAACGAGTAATAGAAATTCGTCGCCGTCCGCCGGGTCAGCTTCCGGCAGAACTCGTAAGAATCGGCGAGCGGGTCGGGCATCAAATGAGCTTTCTGAGGAACGCTCTGCCAACGCATGGAACGAGCAGTCGAAACGCATCGAGTTTTGTAACGACCGGTCGCTGCTCCAGCACTCGGTATCCGATGCTTTGGACCCGATCCAGAATTCGCAGCCCGCCGCGGGCGAACAGCTCAATGTCCACCTGCAGACGACCCGGCAGACTGGCGACAAGTGGAAGACCAGCGACCAACAGCTCCCGTGCCCGACTGACCTCGAACTCCATCAACTCGACGAATTGATCCGTCGTGCGTTTTGCCAACAGATCTTCGCGGGCGACACCGAATCGATCGCGGTCCTCTGCGGGCAGGTAGATGCGCCCGATGTCGAGGTCGCGTGCCACATCCTGCCAGAAATTGGCAAGCTGTAATCCGCTGCAGATGCTGTCGGACCATTCGGCGTTCTGTTCATTAAACCGTTCACAGAGATACAGAACGATGCGCCCAACCGGATTCGCACTTCGTGTGCAGTAATCGAGAAGCTGCGAGTAGGTCCCGTACTCAAGCACAGACTGATCCTGCTCAAATGCGGAGATCAAATCGTCAAACGGTTGCTGCGGAATCTCAAACTGCTGGATAGTCGGGCCCAGCGCGACGAACACCGGATGATGGCTCAGACCCGCGTAGCAGGCCTGAAGTTCTTTGCGCCACCATGCGAGCAGTTCGAGCGAACGTTGAGCGTCGCCGATTTCGTCGCCCAGATCGTCGGCCCAGCGGCAGTAGGCGTACACATTGAAGAAATGCTGATGCAGCTTCTTCGGCAACAGAAACGAGACGAGCGGAAAGTTCTCGTGATGTGACCTCGCGAGTTCGCGGCAATACTGCTGCGAATCGGCCAGGGACGGAACTGGCTGCATCGAGTCAGCGTGCCATTCGGCAACCTGTTCGGCCACGGGGAGCATTCAGTGGTCCGTCGGAAAAGTGTTGGCCGGCAGCGATCAGGATTTTGCGAGACTGGGCTTCGATTCACTGCTCTTGTCGCGAGGCACAATGAGCTTGCCGATTGCGAGTCCCAGCACCACTCCGCTGCCCACCAGATGCAGAAACTCAAACAGGATGTACGACGTGGGATAGTACCACCAGTTCCAGTCAGACAGTCGCACAAGAACTCCCGCTGTGAGACAGACAACCACGCAGAACAGAATGCGTCCTCCGTAAGTTGTCAAGTTGTCACGGACGACTGCAACAGCAGATTGGTCATTAGTCCCGCGGCCAGGACGGAGACCAGAAACCCCCGCACCATCAGACGCGACCTTGGCATCGTGGCCCTTGGGCGAAAGATGACGAACGCGAATGGCCCTGCCGCCAGCTTCCCCTCGCCTTTCGGATAGACGTAAACACCATGTCCATCCGTGCTCGCATCAAGAACGGCGGCGACTTTGTCCTCGTCATCAAATTCCTGCAGATTGTCAACGCGCATGGGAAGCACCGCCCACAACAGTGCCCCCCACAGGAACACAGCGACTCCACCGGCAAAACTGCACAAGCCGATTCGGGACGACATGGCGATTCCTTGTAGCTGAATGTTACGCCGCACTGCTGGACCAATTCTATCGGCCCAGCAGTGCGGCCGCAGTGATGCCAAGCGCCAATAGTCCGACAATCATGGCGAGACGGCTCCAGGAGATGTCGCGTTCGTACGCGTTGCCGACAACCATCTCCTTTACCCCTGCCGTGCCCAGCCGCTCCTCGTACACCTCACGCAGATTAATTCCGCATTCGTCGAAGCAGGTTTGTGCGAGTGTTCCCTGCACCTCGCGCGCGTTGATTGGACGTCCGCCGGGGTCCTTGTCCAGCAACTGCCGGATCAGGCCATCGATGGGCTCGGGGCAGTTGGCCGCCGTTTCCTGAATGCGGGGAACCGGCGAGTTCAGGTGCTGGTCGAAAATCTGAGCGAAACTGGATCCGGTAAACGGTGGTGCTCCGGTAAGCATCTCGTAAAGGAGGCAACCCAAGGCATACAGGTCCGTCAGTTCTGACACGGGTTCGCCACGGATTTGCTCCGGCGACATATACATGTACGAGCCGACGGTCATGCCGTGATCGGTGATCTGGCTGGCTCCCATATCCAGTGCGATCCCGAAGTCACCCAGCTTGACCGAGCCATCCTTCGACAGATACAGGTTGGCTGGCTTCAGATCGCGGTGAATGACTCCGTGGTTATGAGCGTGCTGCAAGGCCGAGCATATCTGCCAGCCGCATTCCGTGGCTTCCTGCCAGGTGAGATGACCTCGACCGGCAAGAACATCCTTCAGCGTCCGTCCTTCGACGAACTCCATGGTATAGAAGAGCTGTCCGTCGGTTTCGCCGCTGTCAAAGTAAGTGACGATGTTGGGGTGCCTGAGACGCTTGAGGATCAGGATTTCGCGTTCGAAACGCTGACGCACCAGCGGGTCATTCGTGACGCCCGGGTTCAGCAGTTTGAGAGCAACGCCTGGCCCGCCATCGCGGTCCCTGGCATGAAAGATGGTCCCGACGGTTCCTGCGCCAATCTGATCGCCGAGTTCGAATTCAGTAAGTTGACGCCGAGGCATGCCGCAATCCAAATGCTCAAATCAGCCGACTGTTGACGCTCTTGCGTCCCTTCAGACTTCACTACACTTCGGACCGTCGCCGACGGCAACTCGATCATATCCGGAATCCAGCTCATGAAAACGTCCCGCAATGCACTCGTCTGGTTGTCTGTCCTGGTATTCGCCTCCCTGGGCAGTCCCCACAATGCGCTGGACGCTGCCGAATACTGGAATCAGTTCCGTGGAGCGCAGACGAATGGACACGCAGACTCGAAAGTTCTGCCGCTCAAATGGAGTGAGTCCGAAAACGTTTCCTGGAAAACTGCTATTGAGGGCAAGGCATGGTCCTCGCCGGTGGTATGGGGAAACCAGATCTGGCTGACCAACGCGACGCCCGACGGCAAGGAACTGTTTGCCGTCTGTCTGGATGCAGCCTCAGGGGACATCATCCACAACGTCCGCGTTTTTCAGATCGAAAAGCCGATGTTCTGTATCAGCTACAACAGCTACGGAAGTCCGACACCAGTTGTTGAGGCAGGGCGCGTGTGGGTCCATTTTGGCAGTGCCGGGACGGCCTGTCTCGACACCAGCAGCGGCAAGGTCCTGTGGACTCGGCAGGACCTGCCCTGTGATCACCTGCGTGGGCCGGGATCGTCTCCGATCACGTTCCGTAACCTGCTCATCACGCTGTTTGATGGTGCCGATCATCAGTACGCCGTGGCACTCGACAAGAGCACGGGCGATACGGTGTGGAAGACAAACCGCACGATTGACTACGGAACAGACAACGGTGACGCCAAAAAGGCGTACTGCACACCGACAGTCATCGAACACGAAGGACGACTGCAACTTATCTGCCCGGCGGCAGTCGGTACGGAGGCATACGATCCACTAACTGGTAAGGAACTCTGGAAGGTCTACCACGGTGGTTACAACGCAGCAGCGCGGCCCCTCTACGGCCACGGGCTGGTTATCATCAATCTGGAAGGCGGGATGCGATTGCTGGCCGTGCGACCGGATGGCTCGGGCGACGTGACGAAGACACACGTCGCATGGACCTGCGGGAAGTCGACCCCGACGCGACCATCGCAACTGATCGTCGGAGATCACCTTTACATGGTGAACGACAAGGGGGTTGTTTCGTGCATCGGAATGTCGGATGGAGTCCCCGTCTGGACTCACCGTCTGGAAGGTCGACACAGTGCTTCGCCGATCTACTCCAACGGCCGCATCTACCTGTTCGGCGAAGACGGAAAAATGGCGGTCATGGCGGCCGACCCGAAGGAATTCCGGCTTCTGGCCGAGAACCAGCTCGCAGGTGGTTGCATGTCGTCTCCGGCCGTGATCGATGACGCCCTGCTGATCCGGACGAAGACGCATCTCTACCGGATCGAGAATTCCACGGCTGGTGTCAATTAGTCGGCTGCCTTCGAGACCGGTTGGCGCACCTTGTCGAGCAGTGGTGTGATCACGCACTGTGGCACGAATCCCTGCAGACTGCTGGCGGCCCCGTCCTGACCCATTCGGGCAATCTGCTTGATCAGCGTGCTGGAGATGTGCGAGAAGCGCTCATTCGCCATCAGGAAAACCGTTTCCAGCGACGGGGCGAGTGCGTGATTCGTCAGAGCCATCGTGAATTCCAGCTCGATGTCGCTGACCGTCCGAACGCCCCGCAGCAACACCGACGCACCGCACTGGTCAGCAAAGCTGACACTCAAATCCTGAAAGCAGTGCACTTCGACATTCGCCAGGCTCGCGGTCATCTCTTCGACCAGCGCCACGCGTTCATCTGCGGAGAACAGCTCGCGTTTTTCCGGGTTGATCCCAATACCCACAATCACGCGTTCGAACAGTCGCGCTCCCCGGCGAATGATATCCAGGTGCCCAAGTGTCGGGGGATCGAAGCTACCCACGTAAACGGCGTTGCGGTTGCTGGCTTCGGCCATATTCCGGTGACCTTGATTCCTAAGCGAAAGGGACGGAAACCGACGGCGTGCACGCGACCAGAGCCCGATTGGCTGTCCGACAAACAGGGATCGCAGATGACGCAGGTTCAGGGGATATTCGTTGATCCGCCGTCATCTGCAAGATCAGCGTCATCCACGGCCCTTTTCGTGGTCCTCCCGACGTCACGGCTTCCATCAGATTCTGCCGCATTGGCAGAGCAAAAAACACCACAACGGTCATTCTGCCGACGGAACCTATTGATTTCACAGGCTTTATAACTGCCGACGGTTGGCCGGCAGTCGCGGTACACTGTTTGCTCCAGCTTGGCTGGTCGTTCAAAGACAGGAGCAGTCTGATGGCAGTTTTTCGCTGGGGACACAGTTGGGGTCATTCAATAGGTGACCTTGAAGGCGAAGTCGACCGTCTGCTGCGCGGCGTCACCGCAAGTTTTCAGGGACTCCGGTTTGGTCGCCAGTATCCCGCCATCAATCTGTATGAACTGGATGACGAGTTCCTGCTGACCGCCGAACTCCCGGGGATGTGTCCCGAAGACCTTGAAGTGAAGATCGCGGGCGGAGTCCTGACTGTCAGTGGTTCCCGACAGGACGAGGATCGTGGAAGCGAGCACAAATACCGTCGGCAGGAGCGTGCGTACGGAAGCTGGCAAAGGTCGTTGTCAATCCCGGATCGCGTGTGCAACGACGATCTGAGAGCGGAACTGACCGACGGTATCCTGCGCATCCGCCTGCCGAAAGCTGTTGAAGAAAAACCGCGCCAGATTCCGGTCACGAGTGGGTAGGTTGAGCCATGACAAACGAACTCACACGCCCGCAATCCGATCAGCCCCCGGCCGAGCCGTCGTCCGCAGATGCGACGACGTCCGGATCGCCGCCAGTCGAACGTCGTGTCTTCACGCCTCCCATCGACATCTTCGAAACACCCGAAGGACTGGTTCTGCGCGCCGATTTGCCTGGAGTTTCCCTCGACACGCTTGAGTTGCAGGTCCAGAACAATCGCTTGACACTGTTCGGCCGAGTCGCCTCGGCAGCCCCCGACGGAGCGCGACTGCTTCACCAGGAATACCACGAAGGCGATTACCTGCGGTCGTTTATCCTGAGCGACAACGTTGACCACGAACGCATCACCGCAAAACTGACCAACGGTGTGCTGGAAGTCTTCCTGCCGCATGCCCCCGAAGCACAGGTACGACGCATTCAGGTCTCTGGATCGTAGGTGTCACGCAGGCAAGGAGAGCATGCGAATTCCGATGTTCCGTTCCACATTGACCATACCGACCTTGCTGCGTCTCTCGTGGAGGGTGTGGTCTGCCGTGGCTATACTTCGACCGGACGGGATTCCCCGATGCGCGGGCGATGGAGCCTAAATCAAGGAGAAACTGCCGATGCCGCTGTTCGAGATCGAAACGAACGCACACATCATGGTCACCTGGGCCGACAACCAGGAGCAGGCGGAAGAAATCGCGAAGACTCACTACCCGGATGAAGCAATTGTTCGACTGACGAAAAGACCACGCGATATCTGGGTGATCTCGAAACGACTGCTTGGCATCGACGGTCACACCGATCCCTGCGACGTGGCACGCGAATGCCTGGCCAAGGCCAAGGGCGACAAAGTTCACGCCATCCGGCTGTACATGTTCGACACTGGAGCGGACCTGCACGAAGCTCAGAAGGCGATTGAAACCAACATGTCGCTGGGCTGGTGACCGACTACCGTCTTTTTCGACCAGCATTCGTCGAAAAGTAAAACAGCCCGACAAGCCATTAGCATGCCGGGCTGTTTCGATTGATGGAGTTGCTCTCGCAACATTCGTGCTTACTCAGCAGCCGGCCGACGCGGACGATCACCATTCCCGTCACCGTCCCGGCGACCACCGCCATCACCTCCCCGGTTGCCGCCATCTCCTTCACGGCGACGTCCGCCGTCCTCGCCACCTCGTTCGCGTCCCCGGCGTTCCAGCGTGAACGCGGCCCCCTTCAGGCTCTCGTACTTCTTCTTCTGTTCAGGAGAAAGAACGGCAAGAACGCTTTCGTCGGTCTTCTTGCGTGCGGCTTCCATCTTTTCGCGTATGGCACTGAAGTCGAACCCACCACCAGGCCGACGTCGTTCGCCGCCCTCAGGCCGATCCCCTTCAGGACGACGACGTCCTGCTTCGAATAACTTGCGCCGCTCATCGTCGGCAGTTTTCAGAGCCGCCCTGATCTTCTCCGTCTGTGACTCACTCAGATCCAGTTGCTTTGCCACGTCCGCATCAGCCAGAGCACGCGTTCCGCGAAGTTGCAGTGTAATTTCGCTGAGCCGCTTGTTCTGAGCTTCGGTCAGGAACTCCACCAGCACTTCTTCATTCTGCTTCACAATCTTCTGACGTTTTGCATTGATCTCCTCCATGACTTTCCGGCGTTCGTCTTCCGGCTTGTCCCGAAAGCTCGAGAAGTCAATGCCGCTGAACGCTTCGCGCGTTTTTGCGCGGTGATCGGCCAGGAGCTCATCAACGAAGAATTGCTGCTCCTCGGAGATTTTCAGTTCGGTGCGAATCTGCGAATTCCCCACCAGGGAGATCTTGTCGGCACCGCCTCGGCCAAATCCACCGCGTTGCTGCGCTTCGGCGACGGACGCCGACACAAACGCGATACTCAGGGCGACAACCCCGAGTGACAGAAAACGATTCATCTGCAACATGATTCAAGTCCTTAAGTACGGTTGAGATGGAGGCAGAACGAACGCGCCCTGCCTCTTACTTACACAGTTACGGTAATGGGATCGTACGCAGGTCCTGCCCCGTATCGCTCTGCACGAGCACGACTGCATGTCCCTCATCGAGGCGGTCAAGCTGGACAACGTTCTCCAGCTCAGAAATGGTTTCGTAGGATTGGCCAGCGGTGCCGCTGACTCGCTCCGTAATGTCGGCAGTGGCGACTTCTTCCGTGCCAATTTTCATCACACCGCGGGCACTGTTGATAAGCAGCAGAAAATCCTTGTCGTCTTTTTCGTAGACGATCATGTCCAAAGGCCGGTTGCTATTACCAAGTTCTGCGACGGTCGTACCCTGGGCTTTCTGACCGGACTTCAGACTATCCAGTGGAAAACGAACCAGCGGCGTGCAGACATAGGCCGCCAGCAGATTCGGCTTGCCGTTGATGTTGAACGGAACAAACGTCCGAATCGCGGAATAGTCTTCCCGTTTCCCATGCGCACCATGGTAAATCTCGACGCTCGAACCCGAGTCGGTCTCCACGAATGGAAACGCAATCTCGTGGATCGTTGACGGGGACGCCCCACTGGTCAGGCCCGACACGATGACGCGTCCGTCGACGTAAGCCAGATCGGTAATCGAGTCGTTTCGAGCGTTCCTGGAACGACGACCCCGTTTGACAAGCTTGTCTTCCGGCGGATTCGGCAGGGCGACCTTTGAAAAAGCAACCTTGTCCAGGGCCAGTTCACTCACGTTGCCTTTCGCGTCCACACGAACGACTGCTGGCAGAGCGTTGGACCTGGTCCCCTTTGAGACTGAAACGTAGACGTTGCCACTCCACTGGTTGACTGCCAGGTCATTTACGGTGATATCGCCAACGGCTCGGCCGAGGACTTCAGCAATCTTCCCATTGAGTCCTTCGACCTTGTGCTGCACGCCTTTTACTTTGCCCGCGTTGTCGCCCGTTGCGACAGCAAACACAGTGGCGGACTTCGCGTCCCCGACAAACAGGATTCCGTCCGGGCCGAAGAGCAGCGAACCTGCCGACTTCAACGCGGGGCTTCCTGCCTTCAGTCCCCACTCGGCGGCCGTTCCAACAGTACGTCCTGCAATGACTGCAGCGGCAGCGAAGCTCAGCAGCAAAGTCGATCTACGCATCAGTGTCTCCTAAGTTCTGGTGACTCAGCGGTGTCCGAATGATCCGGGCAGTCTGGTGGCTATCGTCGGCGGAATACCGGTTTGCCGATTCCGCCCTGGATGCGACCGTCCTCTCGCTCGGCCACAGTCTGCCCCAGCACAACGTCGAAATTGCATGTCAGTTCGCCGATTTTCGAATCGGCAATGGGCTTGAACTCGGCCAGAATGGTCTCTCTGGCCCGGGCATCGGTGACCCGTCGGAACAGGCCGTCACGTGAATTCAGCTCATTCCCTTTGATGAGGATCTGGCTGGTGAAAATCCGACGTCCATTGCGGCTGACGGCAATGTGAATGTGTGGAGTTCGACCGGGATACGGAACGGGTTTGATGGTCCGGAAGTAGTACTGTCCGCGGATGTCCGTCAGGAACCGTCCGTAGCCCTGAAAGTTCTCGTCACGTCTTTTCTCGCGGTTCGGGTCGCGACTGTGAATGTAGGCCCCGGTTCCGTCCACCTGCCAGATTTCGACGAACGCATTCCGCAGCGGCTGGCCCGTGGGGCTCAGGACTCGTCCGCTGAGATGCGTGATCTCGCCGATGGCCGGCGTGATCGCGTCATTGAGGATCAGCAGATCGTTATCTGTATCGAGCGGCATTTTGTCAGGGTAAAACGGGCCCTCGCCAATACTTGCGGTTGGGGACAGTTGTTCGGCAAACAGCCCCGGTGTCGTAAACAGGGCGGCACCAAATGTTGCCTGTGAGAGAAAATGGCGCCGTGAAAAAATTTGTGACATGCGTCAGCTCCGAGTCGTGATTGAGTACGGATTCCAAGTTTCAATCCAGTGCGACGGAGACCTCTGGAGCGACTTTAACCCGGCGGCCGGCGGAAAGTTTCGATCACAGTTTTGGGGTGGTTGTCGCCGGCAGCCACGTTGCGCCACACCAAGGAGTCGCGTGTCACGAATTGTACGGTTTTCGACCGTTTGAGTCGCGCCAGAGCCCGTCACCTCTTCCAGATCGACCACCGGGCGACGTCTTACCCGCTGCGTGTACCGAGTCTCTTCTGGATCGATTCTCGCGACTTCTGCTAAGCTCCGCGTTGACGTAGAGCGACTCAAATCATCGATTTACTCTCACACGAACACCGGGGACCAGGCCATGTCAGGTGGACTTAATCGACGTCAATTCCTCGACGGAACTGCAGGCGCAGCCGCAACGGGCTACATCGTGACGCGTGGAGCTGCATTGGCTCAGGAATCGGCCAGCCAGAAGGTGACTGTTGGTGTCATGGGTATGAGCCGTGGACGCTCGCTGGCTCGCAGCTTTGCGGGACAACCGGGCGTCGAAGTCAAGTACGTGGCGGACGTCGATTCGAATCGGGCGGCAGCCGGGGCCGCGGATGTCGAGAAGGTCGCTGGCAAAGCCGCCAAACCGACTCAGGACTTCCGTCACATCCTGGACGACCCGGACGTCGATGCCCTCATCTGCGCGGCGCCGAATCACTGGCACGCTCCGGCCACGATCATGGCCTGCAACGCGGGCAAGCATTGCTATGTCGAAAAGCCGTGCAGTCACAACCCCCACGAAGGCGAGCTGATGGTGCAGGCCGCACGCAAACATAAGCGAGCGGTGCAGATGGGCTCACACCGCCGCAGTTCCGCGTCCATTACCGAAGCCATGCAGCGCATGTGGGATGGAGCCATCGGACGTGTCTATCATGCGACGTCCTGGTACGGAAACGTCCGCGGCACGATCGGCAAGGGCAAGAAGGCATCCGTGCCCGACCACCTGGATTACGACATGTGGCAGGGCCCCGCACCGCGCACTGCGTATTACGACAATCGGATTCATTACAACTGGCACTGGTTGTGGCACTGGGGCAATGGAGAGCTGGGCAATAACGGCATTCACGCGCTCGATCTGTGTCGTTGGGGCCTGCAGGCCGAGTATCCGATCCGCGTTACATCAACCGGCGGTCGCTATCGTTACGAAGACGATCAGCAGACTCCGGACACGCACAATGTCGCCTTCGAATTCGACGGACGGAAATCGGCGGCCTGGGACGCACTGAGCTGTAACCGGCATCGGAACGTCTTCGTCACGTTTTACGGCGAAAAGGGCACGGTCGAAGTCGATGGTGGTGGCACGTGCCGCTTTTACAACGAGATCGACAAAGTGACCGACACGCTCACCGGCAACCAGGGCGACATCGAGCACATCGCCGATTTCCTGAGCGCCATCCGCAACGACACACCGCTAAAGCTGAATGCAGAGATCCTTGAAGGTCACAAGAGCACCCTGCTGTGCCACCTTGGCAATATCGCTCACCGCACGGGCCGGACGCTGAACTGCAGTGCTGAGGACGGCCATATCATGGCTGACGAAAAGGCCATGGCGCTGTGGGCTCGTGAGTATGAGCCAGGCTGGGAACCGCAGGTGTAGGACGACTGCCGCAACAGTGAACTTCAGGTCCAGTTCAGCCGCAAAGACCTACGGATTCGACGAGCGCGATGGAACGCACGAACTGGTCTCAGGCACTCCGCTGCGATCCGGTGTTACCGGATTCGTTTGTGGATCGCTTTTCGTCTGATCCGGACACGCTGTTTGCCGACGCGAGAATCCTGAAGTCGGATCAGCGCACGACCGTCGCGCGCGTTGATGTCAATGGCGTCGGTCCTGTGGTTGTGAAGCGGTACAACCTGAAGGGACGAATTCACACGGCGGCGCATTCCCTGTTGCAGACGCGCGCTCGTCGGTCGTGGCGATTCGGGCAGCGTCTTCTGGCGGGTGGAGTGCCAACGCCGCGACCACTGGCCTGCCTGGAGCAGTCATTGGGGCCGCTGCGATTCCGTGCGTTTCTGTTAACCGAGTATGTTCCTGGGGTCCGCATGCTCGAGTTACTGAAATCGAATTCTCAGCACTGTGTCGACCTTTCGAGACTGGCGGCACAGTTTGCCGACATCTGGCACGCACTCGGGCGGCTACGTGTCAGACATGGTGATGCGAACGCCAGCAATTTCATTCTCGGTGACGATGGCATCCTTCGGATCATCGACCTCGACGCGATGACGGCATGGCCGACTCAGTGGACGGCAGAACTGGCCCGTCAGCGCGACTGGGCGCGATTCATGCGCAACTGGCCGGATCGACCGGAGATTGCTGCCGTCTTCCAGCAAGCCGTCGCAGACTCCGAGAACATGCGAGCCGCCTGATCCCCGTCAGGGGGAATCTGCGGACGGCTTCTTCTGCTCGTCCGTCTTCTTCATGGGCCGCGGCACGAGTTCCACCAGTACCTCCGAATCTCGCGGTGGAATCCGTTCTGTCCAGGCCTCGTAGGTCAGCGAATCGGTACCCGCGCTGCTCTCGGATGAGATGTCCAGTAATGCCATCGCGAAGTTAGCCACGCAGATGACATAACCGCCTTCCGCCAGGTACTGACGTCCGAGTTCTTCGTCATCGAAGAATCCGCTGCCCACAAACAGCCAGTGATCCTTCATCGGTCTCGATTGGCTCTCTTTGTAGAATCGTTCGATGGCCTTGCGGAACTTGACATCGTCGCTGAGCTTGAGGTGTTCGTCCCGCTGCTGTTCACTCATCGGGCCGTACCAGAAAACGACCTTGTTCATTTCGTCGTAGCGCAGGTCGCCATCCGGTGCGAGTGTCAGCCCCTCGGGCAGCGATTCAAACGTCTCTTCGTAATAGCGATAACGAGCACGCCGGACCCACGACTGAGCCGGCTCGCGATGCAACTTGCCGTCTGTGTCCACCCAATGAAGAAACACATCGATGGTCTGTCCCTGCGGCGCATGCAGTGTTTCTTTCTCGGAGTCGTAGCGGAAAGGCGTCCCCTCTTCACAGCCGAGCGCGAGCAGCCCGGTATGAATCGTGAAGGCCTTCGCATCGATCGTCAGAATCGACTCATGCTCTTTGGTTTGCTTCAGACACAGCAGCATCTCAAGCTGGCCAAGCGTCAGTGAGACGCTGGTCTTCAGTAACAGGCGTTTGCCCGTGACGTCGAGCAACACCGTGTTGTTCTCGTTCAACGGCTGAGCAGCCGAATCCTTGAACAGGTCCTCTGGCAGACGCGTCGGTTCCGGTTCGTCGGGTTCGGGCGTCGGTTCCACACCAACGGTCGCCGTCGGATCAGGTACATCCGGTTCCTGAGGGGGGACGAGCGTTGTCTCGCCTGGCTGACCCGTGTCAGCAGGCACCTCCGCCGATGCCCCAACGGAATTATTCGCCGGTTGATCATTCGCATCCGGCGCGGCCTTCGGGACATCAGTGGTCCGATCGTTTGCCGGCGCCGTCGAACTCGTGTCCGAGGGAGCATCCGAGTCAGCACAGCCAGTCATGAAGACGGCAGCGACAACAAGTGTCGAAGCGATGGTTAGGTGATGCATCAGCTCTGATCCCCGTGTGATGTAGCGTCTGATGGAGTATCGATTGGATCAGACGGGACGCAACTTCAACAGGGCAAACGCCGGACAATTCGACATCTCGTGAGGACATCAACTGACCATGCTTGCGTGTATTGATGTTGCGCGTTTTGAGTCGCGAAGCGACGGTATGCGATAGCCTGGGGTGCAAACCCCAGGAAACGTGGTGTTTCCGCGGCCTGAGCCGCGAAGCGGCGCCATGAGAGTTGTACAGTAAACTCATGCCGCTGCTTCGCAGCTCAGGCGATTCGATCACCTGGATACTTGGGGTTTGCGCCCCAGGCTATTGCATATTACCGCTATCGCGGTTTCAAAACGCGCAACGTCAAAACTTGCGTGTGGGGGCGATCGAACTCAGCTTACCCGTCTCATTAATTACGAAATACACGGGCCGCAGCAAGACTTCGGCCCTCAATTCAGAGTTCGACAGGCAGAACGTATGACGAAGCAAACACTACACGAGGGACGCTTCCTGCAAATGATCTCGGCCGATGGCTGGGAGTTCGTTGAGCGAGTCGGAGCCACGGGCGTAGTCGCGATCCTGGCTGTTACGGACGACGAACGAATCGTGCTGGTCGAGCAGTTTCGGCCACCGATCGGCAAGCGAGTCATCGAAATTCCTGCCGGTCTGGCTGGCGATCTCGCGGGAGCGGAGCAGGAGGCACTCGAACTGGCGGCACGTCGCGAACTCGAAGAAGAAACTGGCTACTCGGCCGACGGTATGCATGAAATGGAGACCGGCCCGTCATCGGCAGGACTGACCAGTGAGTTGATTACGTTCTTTGAAGCGACCGGGCTTGAGAAAACCAGTGGCGGTGGTGGGGACGGGTCGGAGTCGATCGTCGTCCACGAAGTCCAGCTGACGGAGCTGCGCACCTGGCTGGCGGACCAGGTCAGCAACGGTGCGATGATCGATCCAAAGGTTCATGCCGCTCTGTGTATGGCCGGACGCACGCTGGCTCGGTAACGCGACTGACGATCGCTCAATTGGCCCTTCGTCGCAGCACGATAAAGTGGCCATCGGTCTGGTCGTCGAGCAACTGCCATTTCTCCGGCTCTGCCCGCAATTCACGGACCTGATCGGGCGTGCGAATTTCGCTGTAGTGGTGCCGGGTGTCGATCACGATGAAGTCCGTGTCGTCCGGCACACGGTCCTCGTACGACGCAACCTCACGGCGGTACTTGCTGTAATCGTACGAACGTTCGTGATGAGTGAATCGAGGATGCACGAAGTCCGTCGATGCCACGCGCGCATCGGGCGGAACCTGTTCCAGGACCTGGACGAATGCTTTAGCGCGCGGGCCTGGAACGTACAGCGAACGCCAGTAGTAGAACGAGTCAGCATCCCAGAACCGCACTCCCAATGGTGATGCACCGACGAACGCCCCGAAACACAGACACAGACACAACACAAGCCCCGACATGTATTCAGACACACCGTGCGAGAGTCGATCGGACAGCCGCGCCAGCCAGAACGGGCCATGATGCAGTAACCGCCCCGCCCCATGCGCAGCCGCCCAGAACAGCACGGGAACGACTGGTGCATGAAAGTGATGCCAGGGTTGCGGCTCCAGCTTGATCAGCTCGTTCAGACAGAGTAGACCCAGAATCGGTGCCGCGACAGAGAACCGTGTCGGTGACAACAGCGGTAGAAATGCCAGCGGAAACAGCAACGCCAGCAGATACCCGCATGAGCCTGCTGTGAACAGTTCCTGAAACAGCAGTCGCGGGTTGGTCAGCATGTTGATCACGACCTCACCGAACGTGTCGCCAAATTGTGAGAAATAGCTGACGTAATGCAGTTCGGCACCATCGCGGAAACTCGGAATCACGACTCGTGTGGCAACCAGCAGGCAAGCAACCGCAAAGGCCGCCAGCCCGAGCCCGGCACACAAGCTACGACGAGCGGACCCCGTGGCCTCGGCGGTGGACTCATCCGAGAATCGTTGCAGCAACGGTCGGGCCGCGATCCACAGGCCGAGTGGTCCGAGAATCAGCGCGTAGTCTTCCTTGGCTGACAGCGCCAGGGCGAACAGAAGCAACGTGGTTTTAATTCGCCTCCGCTCCATCTGATCCAGCGCGAACAACAGCGCCGGTACGCCGAACGAAATCGGGCGGAACGTCTTCAGATCAGCGGCGATATCCAGAAATTGCAGTGGTGGATACAGCAGGAAGGCGATCGCCAGACAACAGCCGCATCGGCGTGAACCTGTCGCGCGACTTGTGATCCAGAAGACAGGCAAGGCGCCGGATGCCAGTGCCAGGCTTTCACAAAGCTCCAGCAACAGATGCGAAGGCCACAGCACGTGGAGCGGCAGCAGCAGCAAATGCACGACCTGAACGTGCTCACCCAGGAAAAGTCCCTGATCCAGATAACTGCGGAACCCTTTGCCATGTGTGATGTTCCACAGGTGCTCTTCGTACATGGCCGAGTCACCATGCGGCACCAGTAACCCGCGATAAAGTTGCCAGTTCATCGTGGTGAAGACGGCCACGTAAACAACAATCGCTGCCAGAACCCATTTTGAGACCGAAAAGCCGACCGGTTGTCGTTGCAGTTCGGGTTGATCACCGCGTCGCACGAGCGGCAGCATGAAGTTCAGCAGCCAGCCGGCCATAGCCAGTGCCATCACATAGTGAACGAGCGACGTCAGGACTGCTGCCCCGGCGGCAAAGTCATCTCCGCCGATGAACAGCAGAATTCGCGTCAACTCCCAGAGCCCGGGGATCAACCACCACCGCCATGCGGCCACACACTGACTCGCGATATGTGCGCGTCGCTTTCCGTTTTGTCCTCGAACGCCAGACCCAATCAGCGCGCTGACTCCGATGAGTCCGATCGAAAGCCCCAGAAGCACGCCGGCCAGGATCTGAAAGGGGACGTGACAATAGACCGTTCCGGCCGCCTCCGTTTCGACATCGCCCCCGAGTTGCGTGACCAGGGTCAACCAACTCGTCGGATTTAGAAAAACCGTTGCCGTGTCACGGACAGCAAGAATACTTTGCCACGTCATGGCCATCGACAGGCAGGCCAGCACATCAACCACGACAGCGATAGATGTCGCCCGTGCCGGACGCGATGGGGATGACGACGATGGAGTAGTTTCTGGCACCTGGCAGAGTCTCCGGGATGCTGATGCGATCGCTTTTGATTGAGGATTGCCGATTGTTGTGATGTGCCAGGGGTTTGGTTTGGTCAGGACATAGGTGGCGTTGGTGATGTTAACAGGCCACACGGAGCGGTTAGGTCTCCGCGTGGTGGCTTACCCTGGGGATCGATCTGGACCGTTGCCGGCCGGGCAAGCCACAGGACGGCGGCGGGTGCGCCGCGATTGTCTCAGGT
>CAYSJO010000899.1:0-3758 GCA_964431285.1 uncultured Planctomycetaceae bacterium | reverse complement strand
GATGTCAGAACAGCACCATCATTCCCCGAACCGTCGCGGTATGCTCTCCTTCCTCTTCTTGAGGTGATTCGTACCTCGTTCGACTCAGGCCGGCTCCGGCCGGCCGACTGCAACCAGACCGCCTTCACCAACACATTCCGGCGACGAACCTTGTTTATTGGACGAGGCACTTTGATGGCGACGTCCCGATCCAGCTGTTCGTCATAACCTCGATAGACTGCGCCGAAGCCGCCCTCCCCCAGAGACTCACGAATGACGTAGCGACCAAGTTTCTCTGGCAAGGTAAAAACCTGTGCCTCGACCGGCTCGCCACTATCGTTAGTTGAGTCTCCAAACATCGTCGCGCCAAACACATCCATCGTGCCCCCCCCCTGCTCAACTGTCAGTTCGGGGCTATCGACGGTTGAATCAAGTTCGGCATGACCTTCAGGCGTATCGTTGTTATCTGGGTTCATCTGGCAAGTGTGTACTTTGCGTGGTGTTCGATGAAAAGCGGAATACTCCCCGTGACCGATCGAATCTCAGAGAGGGTCGTCGAATCAGGAGCCACGCCGGTGATCGACTCGACCAGAGTGGTGACGTGTTTCTTCGTAAGTCGGTTCAGCGCCACCTGAGTCTGATGTGGGCGTCTACCCCACGGCGTTTCGAATTCGGATCGGCATGACAACAGCGTGAGGATGCGGTTGTTGAAACCGAGTTCCACCAGTTGTTCCAGGAACCATAGAGTGGCCGCGTCGACCCATTGAAGGTCTTCGATCACGAGCAGAACGGGTGTCTCAAGAGCCACCGATTGCAGCCAGTCCAACAGAAGCTGTCTCAGGCGGCTCATACGCTGTGTCTCTGACAGAGACTGCCACTCATCGCCTGGTTTTGCGAGCCCCAATTCGACTTCGAGCAATTGTCCGGCGGACGCATCATTCAGTGCCTGAGTGTTGACCAGACGGCCCAGCGTCTCACGCCGCTCCTCATGAGTCTGCTGACCATGCTCGCCCAGCATGCGTGTCAGCCATTCCAGCAGGGTGCAGGGCCCGACCTCGCTGCGATGGGCGACAGTACGATTGAAGCACCAGAACGTCCGTCGATGATTCGCTCATCGAGTCACTCAGATTGGATATCAGTCGGGACTTGCCCGTCCCTTCGTCACCGATCACCAGGACGATCTGCCCCATGCCGGCACAGGCCTGCTCTCATCGCGATTGCAGCATTGCAGTCTGAGCCTGCCGACCCGCCAGGGGTGGCACCTGGGCAGCGACAGCGACATGGACCGAAAGTTCTGCACCGTCGTCAGGGTGGAGAACATATTTCGCCGGCTGGACCTGGAGACATTGCCTCGTCAGACCACGTTGCAGAAAACGCAGGTTTTCACGCGTGATTGTCACACCGTCGTGGTCGAAGGCCGCGTCGATTCGACAGACGTGTTCCCGGTACTCAGCCGACTCGACTTCGGCATCAGGAACTTTGCGACTCAGGCTACTCAGTCGGACATTCCAACCTGAGTTGTCTGCGTCCTGGCTCCGCTCCGGAGCAGCACCGATCAATCTCAGGACGTTCACCGCCGAATTCGCATACCAGGTGAGCCAGTCGTCCGCATGCATGAGATCGGGCAAGCGAAACATCCACCCGTCGATGGGTCGGGCGGCTCGTGCTTCGAGTGTCGCCGACACAGCCGTTTGCAGAATTGAACCCGCGACATCCCCATTCGAATCCGTTATCTCGATGAGCATGAACCGTTCGGGGCCAGCTGGCTCGGATGGCGCTTGCCGGCGAAACGAACCACTGATTGCCCCGGACAGGGACTCAATCGAATCACCCTCGTCATCGACCATCAGCAGTTCGCGCAACTCGCTCGCCAACTGTGCACAGTCCCTGGGCCGATCTGCCGGTTGTTTGGCTAAACACTGCAGGCACAACTCTTCCAGTCTGCGTGGGATTTTGCTCGTCAATTGTCGAGGCGGCTGCGGGGGGTCATCAACGACTTGTCCCATTAGCTCAATTCGACTCTTCGCGCGGAATGGATACCGCCCGCACAGCAGTCGGTAGAGAATCACTCCCAGATTGTAAACGTCCATCGCGGGCTTGAGGGAAGATCGATTACTGCCCCACTGTTCGGGTGAGCGGCACGCGTCGGCCGCATTCGGTACCCCACTGAATGACGCCGATTCCACTGCGGATACCGAAGCATCGGCCAGTATCGGGCCGCCTGAAGCTGCCGGGAAAATCCGGTCCGGCTGCAATCCACCGTGCGTCACGCCGGCCGCATGCACGGCAGCCAGCGTTTCGGCCATCGGATTCACCAGTTCGCAGACGATCGGCCAGGGCTGCATCGCATCCATCAAATGTGATTCCAATGACGTGCCAGGCGGCGCTTCTGTCACGACTCTAATTCGCTTCGGAGTGGACGACACTTTGAGAATCCGCACGATGCCGGGATGAGCGAGATCGTTGAGCCGCTGAACAGCTCGGTTGAACTCACCTTATCGCAGACGACGTCGGTTTGCCGAGCGAACACGGAATCTCGACAATGCGGATGTTTCTCCCCTCGAATTCGTCGTCGGAAACACTGCGAGTCGTCGCACGAGCGGCTGTGTCCACACCATTGACCAACGGCGCAACCGCTGCCGCGTGGCCAAATGCCTCGCGGTTCGAGCCGGCAGACTCGCCGTTCGGTCCCGTGATAACAGTTTCGTCCTGGATCTCTTCTACGGGGTTGGATGTGGAATGATCCAGTTCGGGCTGTGGCTGTGAATCAGGTGGAGACCCACCGGCTCCCAATGATGAGGGCTCAGTACCGTTCACGACACGACCTTTTTTGACCTGTGAAGGAGGCTCTGGAACACGTCACATCCGCTCTCAATGAAACCAGCATTAGGATTGACATACAACTAAAGAACACCCGTATTCACGCGTCTTGCTCCGAGATTCGTCGACACGTGTCAGACGTCCGCGAATTTGCCTGGCTTCACCTTGGAGTCCGAATGCCGACCGAGTTGACCGATGACCCACTGTTCTGTGTGATGTCGCACGGATCGGCTCACCTGGTGAGTTCTACACTTTGTGCCGGGCCCGGAAGACACGTTATTCGACGCAACGGGCGGCAAAGTGTTGCCTCTTGCAGATTTCAGTGCGTTCACCTGATTCGAAGAGAGAGAGGATTCGAAATGAAGAAATGTGATCTGAGTCGTCGTGAATTCAATCGTCTGACAGCAGCGGCTTTCGGCGGTGTCGTCGCCGGGAGTCTGGCGGGTTGCTCGGAGGACGCGCCGGCCCCAAGTCCCGCACCGGCACCGGCACCCGCGCCGGCAACCGATCCTGTCACTCCGGCGGATGTTGGCACACCCTCGGACACGACCACTGCCGAAGCCGAAGGCAGCCTGCTAATGGGTGAAAAACACGTGTGCCGCGGCCTCAACATGTGCAAAGGGCAAGGCGGTGGAGGCAAGAATGACTGCGCTGGGACGGGAGCCTGTGCAACCATTGCCGAGCACAAGTGTTCAGGTGACAACGCGTGCAAAGGCCAGGGCGGCTGTGGCGAAAAACCAGGTGAAAACGCGTGCAAGGGCCAAGGCGGTTGTGCGGTGCCCCTCAAGGACCATGCCTGGGACAAGGCCCGAGCCAACTTCACGGCTGCGATGAAAGCAGCCGGAAAGGAAGTGGGCGCGGCACTTCCAAAACCCGAGAAGTCCTGATCGCTACCGCATCTTCACGAACCACCTGCGGCCCCGAGTGCGTGGCATTCCGGGGCCGCATTCTTGCGCTAT
>CAYSJO010000898.1:0-8539 GCA_964431285.1 uncultured Planctomycetaceae bacterium | reverse complement strand
TTGACTTTGATTCTGAACGCTATCGTCAACGAAACATCGTCGAACGCGTCATTGGCTGGCTCAAAGAGTTCCGGCGTGTGTTTTCACGGTATGAAAAGACCACATTGAACTTCGGTGGTATCGTTCGCCTGGCGTTCATTCAGCGGTACATGCGAGCCATTTTCTAATACGCGTCGTTTTCAAACAGAGCCTAGCACTATTGGCGCGACTGGAGCTTATACGATTGTGCGGCTGCGACCTTACGTGTCCGATTCTGGTGCGTCAGACTGCGTGGGCGCTGGCGGGTCGTCGGGTAGTCGCTCCACAAAGCCACGGAGCAGCGCGACCCGATCTGCCGCAGTCATTCTTCTGAGCCTTACGTGTTTGAGGATCAGTTCCCGTTCACCACTTGCCGTGATCTCTGCAGCGATCAGTTCGCAGACCTCGTGACGAATCTGCAGGTCGCGAAGTGATTGAGTAAACTTCAGCGCGTCGGCCGGTTTTCCCGCCTGGACCATGTGCGATGCGGATTGCAGAATCGTTTCCTGTTGCCACCGTCGATCTTGCGGGAACTCACGGGCGAACCCTTCCAGAAGCTGTGCCAGCTTCTCAACGCGAGCTTCTTCAAGCAATTGCCTGGCAACGAGCCCTGTCAGATATCTGCGTGCCGCCAGAATCCTGTTGTTTTCAGGTCGAGTGGGCAAAGCGAGTCGTTCCACTTCCGCACGCTGTTCATCGTGCTGGGTGTGCTTGAACCAGTCGTGAACGACATCGGCAACATGCGTCTCAAACCAGGGTTCATTCTCAGCCGGATCGCGTTCCGTGGCCCGTGCCTTGATTTCAGCCCAGACCGGTTCCACCAACCCCCACTCACAGGCGGTGGTCAGGATGCGTTCCTGAAGAGCGAAGCGGTCTGTGGCAGACCGGAGGAGACGTTGACACCTAGCCTGATACAGCACGAAGGCGTTTTTCGCATCATCGTCGGTGAGCAACCCGTGAATTGCCCGCAGCTGACTCATCACTCCAGCGTCGCCAATTCGACGCATCTCGCCATAGGGCTGTCGCGCGTCGGTCAGACTTGGTGAGATGCCCCGTGTCTGAACGAGAGCGGTCTGAACTGTTTTCCAGGCTGTCTCCGGACCGTTCAGCTTCAGCTCCAGTTGAGCCAGGTCCAAAGCTGCCAGTGCAGCACTTCGTAAAGCTGACTTGTCCGGCGGAGTGTAGTCGACCTGTTCTTTAAGGGGCGGTCGCTGCATGGGACTTGGAGTGCCAAGTCCCGCCAGGACCTCGCTCGCTGCCTTCAACTGTGCCTGCGCTTCGACTGTCGCTCCAACCGCGTGCAACGACACACCCATGCGGCTTAGAAACCGTACGCGAGCGGCCGGTGACAGAGACTCACCCGGTTGGCGAATCTGTGGCAGTGGGGCGGCTGAGCCTGCTTCCAGGATTAATGTTTCGCCCCAGGCTGTCAAACATTCGGTGTTGTTGGTGGCCGCTTCCGCCCACGCCAGTGCCTGATCCGACAGGCCTCGCGCGGTCAACCCCACCGTCACAGCCACGGTCTGTGGATTTGACCAGCCCACAGTGGGTCGCAATGTGACAGCCTGGTCAAACGGCACTCCCGTAAAGCGTACGCGGGCCAGCGACTCCATAAGCTGACCCAGTACACCTGCGTCGCTGCGTGTTTCAATTAATGTAGCAGCTTCATCCATGCGGTCCAGCGCCGCATACAGCACTGCCAGTTCCGTGACGGTATCGAGTGCCAGCATGCCCTGTGGCGGCAGCTTTTCGATCAGTGGCGGAAAACCATCAACGATATTGCCCGCAACAGCGACACCGCCCGCCTCGAAGTTCTGCCAGGCGACTTCGATCAGCGGCAGAATCCGCTGGTAGGCCATGCGTTCGCCACCCGTCTTGTCGAGCTGTACAAGCTGTTCATTGACGGCATCATTTCCCGCTGTGCCCTGCCGTGCCCATGCTTCGGCCGCTAGACGCCGGCAGTAGGGCTTCTGGTTCACTTCCGCATCCAGCGAGAACGCAACGATTAGTTTGAGAGCCTCAGCACGCAGTTCCGCTGCGGGCGGTCCGACGGGGACGACGGGTGGAGGATCGACTTCCGGGTCAGTGACCATTGTTGTCTCGCCAGACGTTGCCAGCGTTTCAACAGGGTTCCCACCAGTTCCGCTCACAATGCCAGGGTCGAATTCGGTACCTCCCCCGCCCGTCGGTTGATCGTCAGTGAAGTACCAGGCGCCGCCACCCAGAAGAGCCGCGGCCAGCACACCGATAACGACATAGTGCACGACACCCAAACCTGATTTTGCCTTCTCCTCAGGCTCAGCCGGCTTGTCGTCCTCCAGTGGTGGTGCAGTGAAGATCGGAACCAGACATTCTCTGTTGGCGCATTTGACTTCCCTGCCGGCGGCCTTTTTCGAGCTGAAGCCAGCCGTCTCGCACATCGGACAACTGATTCGATGCAGGCGTCCTTTGGCCGGTTTCGCCAGAAGCTGGACGACCTTGCCCGTCACTGGAGCCGCAACATCGAACGGATCGTCATTGTCCGCTTCTGCTGCGGCACTACCGCTGTCAGCTTTCGCTTTCGTGGCGGACTTACCAGTGCCAGAGGTCGCCGCCGCTTTCGCAGGAACCGAACTCTTGCTGCGGCCTTTGCCCGACATCGACGCCCCACAGAACGGGCAGTCGACGGCATCGTCATCAAGGACCGATTGACCACACGACGGACAGGAAGGGAGATCCATGATTCACCACATCTGGTGAGGAAAGGTGTGATTTCAAACCCCCGAAACAGGGTTGTTCAATGAGTTTAGCGGTTCGTCCGAGACGAAGACATCACTGAATAACGATACTGAGCCAGCCGGCGTTCGGCTGAACCTCAGAGATCGTCAGTTCAACCGTCCCGCCGGTTTCCCGTTCGAGTGTAAATGCCGCATCCACGGTGCGGCTGGGCAACGCGGCCTGGATCTTCGATTTCACCACCCCCGCCCGGGCAATCTGCACGAACGGACTGCTCGGCGGATCGACCGGCGAGACGGACGGCGACTCGGCATCAATCTTTAGTTTCCCGTCGCTGATGAAAAACGTCAGTGGAATACTGATCTCCTGAGTCGGGATTTCGTCGCCTTTTTCCGGCTTCAGACCGGCTCGCAGAATTATCGTCAGCACTCCAGCATCGAGCTTGACTCGAAGGACATCCTGATCCGGAAAAACGAATTTCGTGTTGTCCGGTTTCTGGTCGTTGTCCTCGTCGTCCGCCGGCAGCTTGAAACCGTCGCCGAGGAGTCCGCGCAGTGAATCGGCCAGCGTCGCAATCAATTCGGCCTCGGTCATCTCCAGACTGCGTAACGCCAGCCGACTCATCGCGTTGTTGATCAGCGACTCGTGTAAGTGAATGACAGCGGCATCTTTGCCAGTCGCCACCAGAGTCGCAGCATTGCCGCCGAACTCCAGAGTGTCCATCAACCGCGTGCGGACCAGCAGTTCGTCATTGGTCGAACTAAAGCTGCGACGTGACGGGTACAGGTCCGCGTCCAGCAGCATCGGATTGACCTTCGTCTCCAGCGACGTCGTCAATTTGGCGAACTCGGCCTCGATGCCCTTGTTGAATTCCGGCAGGACGCGTTGACGCACGCGATCGGCAGCAATTGCTTCGGAACGTTGTTTACGACGACGCACTTCACGCCGCGCGATGTCCTCAGCCACCGCACCCACAATGAGCAGGCCGCTGACATTTGTGCGGACACCCGTCGTGGTATTGTTGGCGTCGACGGAGAGCTCACCCGGAGCTGTTCGAAAAACGTCACCATCGAAACTGATCGACTTGGTGGCAACGAAGGTGTGATTGCCGACTGTCGTGACGGTGGCCTCGTTCGTCCGGCCGTACGTATTCGATTTCGTGACTCCATCCAGTCGCATGTAGAACTGAATCATGTCCTCGCCCGGCCGGAGGTCCACACTTAGCGTTCCGGTCGTCGTCTGCTTGCCGTTGACTTTGGCACCAAGAATAAAGTCATCCACATCGCCCGTTTCCTCAAAACTGTATCCCGCAACGCGGCTGAGGAAGGCCTCGGAAACGACGACACGCAGGTTGTCGTTGAAGAAGTGTTCGGCCAGTACGGCCGCAATCCGGTGCCCCTTGTCGTGACTTAGTTCTTCAACCTGGCCGAATGCGCGGTGGGCCGCAGTCGCCGCCACGACCGAGCTAGTCTGCGTGTACTGTTCAAGGGCATCAACCAGCGTCCACAGTGCCTCCCGCAAAGCCTCATCGTCGTCGTCTCCGTCGGCAACCGTGCGGATCACAACACGTTTTTGCCGCTCGAGGTATCGATCGAGTTGCTGTCGCAGTTGCACGAATCCCGGTCGTTTCAGGAAACGGCGCTGTTCGTCATTCTTCGCGCGCCGAGGATTGGAAAGCCGCGAATGGACCTCTGACATGACTGATAACGGTACGTTCCCTTCGGACAACTGTCGCAGGCGGTCGGCCTGAACGTAGTCCAGCCAGGGCGCCCCATCCGGTACGCTCGAGAGATATTTTTCCAGATCATCAACCGCTTGAGTGATCTGGCGGTGAGCATCTGGGACCGACTCGATGTTCGCGGTCTGGTTCCTGCCTTCGAGCGTGTCCAGCACGGCTTTGGCCAGATCGACGCGGGGCTGCAGTCTTGCTCGCAAGGTTGCCAATGGCACGTGGATGGCGACGTAGTCAGGATGGGCCAGCGCCTTCTCCATCGTTCCAATCTTGATCTGCAGCGTCTCGATCGATGCACGTTGGGCGGCCGCGTCCAGTTCGAAATCTTCGTAGAGCCTGGCGACTTCGGTGGCGACCCCAACAGCCCACTCGTTCCAGCTCTCACCGAGCGTCAAAAAGTCGTCCTCGTACAGCCCCGCCGGGACGAAGTCCGGCAGAATGCCACGCAAACCGGGATTGGCCGGAGCATCGTCAGCCTGTGCGAACGAAGTCATTCCCAGGCAGAGGGCGAATGTTGAGATGCAAATGAACTGGCGAGTCAGCGTCTGCATGGTTTCGGCTCCGTGCCATGGACGACGGCGCATGCGCGGCATCGCAGGGCTGAACGATTTTGAAACAGGTCGAGGGGTTCTGGGACGGGAGGAATTCCCGAACTGGAAATGGCGAGTGTGGAAGAAAAGACTCGCCCGACTGCGTTCTCATTTCTGGAAGGGGCAGGAGTCTACTTCAGTCTGCCAGACTGCACCAGACGCACCGCCATATGAGTCGCCTCAATCATCCCTTCAGGCGAAACCTTCCCCGGCCCCTGAGCGTGCCATGCGATATCAAATGCCGTGCCATGACTGGGGCTCGTCCGCACGATCGGCAGGCCCAGCGTGATGTTGACCGCCCGCTCGAACCCGACCAGCTTCAGCGCGATGTGCCCCTGGTCGTGATACATGGCGACGATGCCGTCAAATCCGCCGCCGACTGCTCGACGCAAAAGAGCATCCGCCGGAATCGGCCCGGCGGCCTGAACTCCGTGTTCTCGGCATTGTTCGACTGCCGGAGCGATGATGTTTCTTTCTTCGTCACCGAACAGGCCGTTCTCACCGGCGTGTGGATTCAAGGCACACACACCGACACGGGGTGTTTTACATCCGACGCGGCGCAGGAATGCATTCATCAACCGGATTTGATCCGCAATCACGGACGTTTCCAGCAGGTCGGGGACACTCCGAATCGACGTGTGCAGCGTCGCGTGGACGACACCCAGCCCGTTGGGGGACTGGATCAGCGGGCTCGGAGGCAAATACAGCATCATTCCGAACGCCGAGGCTTCGCAGATCTCCGCAAGAATCTCCGTGTGTCCCGGGTAATTGTGGCCGGCGGCGAGTAAAGAACATTTGTTCAGTGGTGCCGTGACAACACCGTCAATCTGACCGGCCAGAGCCGCATGTGTCGCAGTCGCCAGGCAATCGAAAGCGGCCTGCCCCGCGCGGGCGTCCATCTGGCCCCGTTCGACCAACACGACATCCGCCGCGCACGGGGAGAAGCACGGCAGACACTCCGGCAACGCGTTGTGGGCCGCTTCAATGCTCGGGACTGTTTCAATGCGGAGGTCAGAGCCGCTCAGTTCCGCAGCTCGCAACAGCACTTCCGGATGTCCGATCGCAACGAGCCGGCATTTTTCACTGGTCGCGGAGTCGGTCGCAGTCTGCACCAGCACTTCCGGTCCAATCCCGGCGCAATCGCCCATCGTCAGCGCGATGAGAGGTCGGTCAACGGTCTTCGAGTCAGTCGTCATGAGTGCGATCATAACAGAGCCAGCGCGAAGACTCTTATCAACCAAGCCCCTTGCATTTGTCCGGCAAGGGGACGCGGATGATTGGCTTTACTTCTCACGTGTGAGAAATCAGACCCGCCAGCCGGAATTCGAACAACGTGAGTTTTGCTGGTTCGGGGCCAGGGCTATCATCCGCGATTCCGCCTGGTCTGTGTTTTTGCGCCGACCATCTGTCCGCATCGCTCCCAAGTGATCCAAACCTGCCATGTCGATCAAATTGGCTGAACAGCTTAAGGGTGAATACACCGACCGGTTTGTCGTCGTCGACCAGAACGTCCCGGAACTGCGTCGCTTTCTGGGAAAAACGGGTACGGTCAAGACGGTCAACATGAGTGGTCGGGCATTGGTTGAGTTCGACGGTTCCGAAGACATCGGCTGGTACGACATTGATCCTCGATATCTGACCATCGTCGATGCTCCGGTTCCTCAGGAAAAGCCAAAGGCTGCCGCCAAACCGGCAGCGGACAAGCCAGCTCCCAAGGCTGCGGCTGCGAAGAGCGAAGCTGCCAAAGCCTCACCGCTGGACATGATTCGTTCAGACGCGGCCGGCGGGGACAAGAAGGCGGCAGCGAGTGGCGGATCTCCCCTGGATGCGATCCGATCTGGTAGTGCTGCCCCCGCTCCGGCCGCCGAAAAGAAACCGGCGGCAGGCGGGTCACCACTGGACATGATCCGTGCCGGTGCATCGGGTGGCGCCGCGAAACCAGCAGAAGCAGAGAAACCAGCCGCACCAGCATCCGGGTCTCCGCTGGACATGATTCGGGCAGGAGCGGCACCCAGTGCGAAAGCTGCTCCGAAAGAGGCAGAACCGGCGAAAGCCGAGACACCGAAGCCGAAACCAAAAACCGCGCCAGCGCCACCCACCCCGGACCCCGTTCGAGCCAGTCGGCTGACGATTCTTGAGCGACTGAAACTGGGAACGACCGACGCAAACCCGCCAGGTACCGAAGCCGCGGCTCCGGCGGAAGCGGCTGCAGTGGATGAGGCACCGGCACCTGTTGAAGAGACGCCACCCGCCAGCGAAGAAGCCGCGCCTGCCGAGGAACCAGCGCCAGCCGCTGAATCTGCTCCGGAAGAGGACATGAGCGATCTTTCTGTCATTGAGCGGATTCGGAGAGGCGGCGGATAAGGACGCGTGCTGAAATCAAGCGGAGGAACCAGCCGTGTCTCACAAACAGCTCTGGGCTCCCTGGCGGCTGTCGTACATCAAAACGACACCACCGGGCGAAAAACCGCAGCCCTCACATCCGGATTGCTTTCTCTGCGGTTACCGCGACAGCGACGCCGACACGGAAAATCTCGTCGTACATCGCGGCAGTCACGCGATCGTTGTCCTCAATCGATTTCCCTACAACAACGGTCACCTGCTGATCGCGCCGGCAGAGCACAAAGCCGATATTCGCGATCTGACCGATGACGAAATGCTCGACTGCGGTCGCCTTCTGCAGAAAATGGTCGCCGTGCTGGAGAAAGCTGTCACACCCGACGGCTTCAATATCGGTCTGAACCTGGGCCGCGTTGCCGGAGCGGGGCTGCCGGGTCACCTGCACTGGCACATTGTGCCTCGCTGGAACGGAGACACGAACTTCATGCCGGTCCTCGGCGACGCGAAAGTCATTCCGCAATCACTGGACGCTCTGTACGAGATCCTGGAGCGGGAACTCGCCACGCTGGGGGGACAGGCATGAACGATCGCTCGACCGTCGCTGTTGTCGGAGCCAGCCGTGATCGTTCCAAGTATGGAAACATCTCCACCCGGGCGCATCAGCAGCAGGGCTATCAAGTCTTTCCAGTGAATCCACACGCCCAGCAGATTGAAGGTCTGACCGCATACGAATCGTTGGCGGCAATCCCCATTGATAGCCTCGACCGCGTGACCGTGTACCTTCCGCCAGACCAGACAATCGATTTGCTTGATGAGATCGAACAGCTTGATGTCGATGAAGTCTGGCTCAACCCCGGCAGCACTGACGCCGATGTACGTGCGCGAGCGGCGGAGCTGAGCATCCCAATCATCGAAGCTTGCAGTATCGTGGACCTGGGAGTGACACCGCACGCCGTCAGATAACGTGCGTCCTCTCAGGCCTTCTGCCAGGTCACTCGGAAACGCCGATGAGTCCAACTTTGATACGTGGTTCGGTCACGAGACGCACTTCTCCTGCAGCAGTTCTGCGTAGAGTTTCTCATAGTTGCGGACCATGTTTCGCACGTTGAAGTCTTGCTCAACTCGCTGTCGTGCCAGGTGACTC